>NZ_JARE01000040.1:0-41542 GCF_000708325.1 Microbacterium sp. Cr-K20
GGCCAGAGCCTCGGCGGCCACGGGCGGCACGATCGGTGCCGGTGCCTGGGCCGGGTAGGCGGGCGGCGCGTGCCTACCGCCGCGCATCAGGTCGATGAAGACGTCTTCCAGCGTCGGTCCGCGCTGCACGAGCGTGCTCAGCGCGATGCCTGCGTCGGCGGCCACTGCGCCGACCGTGCCGGCGTCGCCGCCGCGGACGGTCAGGCCCGATCGCAGCACCTCGATGTCGAATCCGGCTGCGGAGAGCGCAGCGCTGAGCGCATCGCGGTCGGCGGCGTCGACGATGACGGAGCCGCCCTTCGGGTCGGCCAGGGTCTCGATGCCACTGGCCAGGACCAGCTCGCCCTTCGACAGCACGAGCACGTTGTCGGCGACCTGCTCCACCTCGCTGAGGACGTGCGACGACACGAGCACCGTGCGCCCTTCGTCCGCGAGGCGGCGCATCAGCAGACGCATCCAGCGGATGCCTTCCGGGTCCAGCCCGTTGGCCGGCTCGTCGAAGACGAGGGCGCCCGGGTCGCCGAGAAGCGCGTGCGCGACGCTGAGCCGCTGGCGCATGCCGAGCGAGAAACCGCCGATCCGCGAGTCGCCCTCGCCGTCGAGCCCGACCAGCGAGAGGACCTCGCCCACGCGCGCCAGCGGCACGCCGTTCGCCTTCGCGGCGATCGTCAACTGTCGCTCGGCGGTGCGGCGCGGGCGGTAGGCGGTCTCTTCCAGCACGGCGCCGATCGTGCGCAGCGGCTGGCGGAGTTCGCCGTAGGCCGTGCCGCCGATCGTCGCGGTTCCGGAGGTGGCGCGCACCTGACCGAGCAGGATGCGCAGCGTGGTGGTCTTGCCGGCTCCGTTGGGGCCGAGGAAGGCGGTGACGGCACCCGGCTCGACGCGCGCGGAGAAGTCCGAGACGGCGGTCACCTCATTGAAGCGCTTCGTCACGTGCGTGAACTCCAGCACCTGTCCTTCGGGCATCGTGACCTCTCGTCGCGTGGAACAGTTCCTCCCTATCCTGCCGGAAAAGCCTGTCGGATCCCGCATTTCGCGCGGAATACCGCCCTTCGGGAAAGGTAGCCTGGCACGCGTGACCGATTCTCAGGCTGCCTCCCGTGTCCTCGTCCGTACCGAAGGGGCGCTCGGGCGGCTCACCCTCAACCGTCCGGAGGCGATCAACGCCCTCGACGCGGAGATGATCGGGATCCTCGCCGAGACCCTCACCGCATGGCGCGACGACACCGATGTGCAGATCGTGCTGATCGACGGCGCGGGGGAGCGCGGCATGTGCGCCGGCGGCGACGTGCGCGCGCTGCACGGGCAGATCGTGGCGGGGCAGGCCGAACGGACCGCGGAGTTCTTCCGCGCCGAGTACGCCCTGAACGCGATGATCGCCGAATACCCGAAGCCGGTCGTCGCCTTCGCGGACGGCATCACCATGGGCGGCGGCATCGGGCTCGCCGGCCACGCCGCCATCCGCATCGTCACCGAGCGATCGAAGCTCGCGATGCCCGAGACCCGCATCGGCTTCACGCCCGATGTGGGCGGCACCTGGCTTCTCGGACGGGCGCCGGGGCGTTTCGGCGAGTACTTCGGACTCACCGGATCGACGATGAACGGCGCGGATGCCGTGTATCTCGGCTTCGCCGACCACTTCGTGCCCTCGGACCGCCTGGAGGCGCTGAGCGAAGCGCTCGCCTTCCGCGCGGACCCGACCGGGCCCAGCGAGATCGTGCTGCTCTTCGACGAGACGCCCGAGCCCACGCAGCTTCCGGCATCGCGGGAGTGGATCGACGAGGCCTTCTCCGCACCGACCGTGACCGAGATCGTCGATCGACTGCGCGCGCAGGAGCACACGGATGCCGCCGCCACGGCCGAACTCCTGGAGGGGCTCGCGCCGACCGGGCTCACCGTGACCCTCGACGCAGTGCGCGAGGCGAGGGAGATGCCGGGTCTGCGCGCGGCGCTCGAGGGTGAGTACCGACGGGTGCTGTGGTTCGTGAACGAGCATCCTGACCTCGTCGAGGGCATCAGGGCACAGCTGGTCGACAAGGACCGCAACCCGAAGTGGGATCCGCCGACACTGGCGGAGCTCGCCCCGGATGCCGGTGCCCCCGCACGGGACTACGTGCCGCAGCCCGCCCTGTTCTGAGGTCGCGTCGCGGGATCCGGGCCTACGCGCGCTCGTCGGCCACGGACGGATCCGGGGTGCGCGTCTGCCAGATCGTCCGGAGCACGTCGACCACGTCATCCGGATCGGCCTCGACGGATGCGGCCTCCTCGACCAGTTCGCGGATGCGCCGGATGACGGATGCCGGAAGCACACCCGCCGTCTCCGCCACCCGTGTGCCCGCTGCGGTGCGCGAGATCACGAGCCCCTCGCCCTCGAGCATCTTGTATGCGCGTGCGGCCGTGCCGGGAGCCACGCCCAGATCGCTCGCGGTCTGACGCACCGTCGGCAGCCGTTCGCCGGCGCCGAGCTGTCCCGACACGATCAGCCCGCGCAGTTGTCGGTAGATGTCGAGAGCCGGATTCGCCTCATCGGCCGGCGACAGCTTCGGGCTCGGGCTCACTGTGCGGCCCTCGATTCGGCGGCCTGCTCGGCGGGGGCGGCGGGACCTGTGCCGTGCGCCAGCTGTGCGGTCACGAGGAACAGGAGCACGAACGCGGTGATCTCGAGCGCCGGAGCCACCCAACCGCCGATGGCGGCGAGCTCGCCGTATCGCCAGAACACGTCGTAGGAGTCGCTGCCGCTGTCGCCCTGGATGGTGAGCCCGGCGACAGATCCCGCCTCGGCGATGAACCGGAGTGCGCCCGCCAGAGCGAGCAGGGCCGCGGATGCCGCGAGCCGGCTGATCCCGCTCGCGATGTCGCGGCGCTCCCGCTGCTCGGCGACGACCGCCTCCGGACGGAGGAACGCGCGGGCAGAGTTGGCCTGCAGTGCCGCCACGACGACGGCGATGAGGGCGGCGGTGCAGATCAGGACGGGGATGCCGTAGGCCCATCCGTAGAACCAGGGCCGGATCGGGTCGATGGTCTCGTTGGGGACGTCGATCTCGAGGTAGACGTACGGGCCGCCGTTGAGGTTCGACGACGCGAGCCCGGCGAGCAGCGTGGTCGTCGCGAGGGCGAGAAGGGCGAGGGCGGTGCCCACCGACCCCACGCGGGAGCTGAAGGTCAGCCAGGTCCGGCGCGCGGAGACGACGGGTCGCTCGGGAGGGGTGCTGCCTCGTGTCGCGATCATCGCCAGCAGGATGGCCACGCCGACGGATGCCGTGAAGACGGGTGTCGCGTATCGCCACCAGCCGACGACGCAGTTGAGGCTCACGCCGAACATCCCCAGGACGTACCCCGTGATCAGGTTCTCGGCGATGAAGATCACGATCACGACGATCGCCGCGATGCCGAGGACGCGGTGCTCCGGCGTATAGCGGGCGGACATCGCGGTGGATGCCGAGGGCGTGAGCCGGACGCGACCGCGTCGTCGCGCAGCCCCTCGGGGCGAGACGGCGATCCCCACCGCGATGATCGCCGCGAGGATCAGGGAGACCAGCGGCAACGACAGGAGGCCGCCGAGCGGCTGGATCGGGTCGAGCAGGGATGCGATGCGCGGAAGCATGGGAGGTCCGTTCTCGGTTGTGTCATATGTCTATCACAAGTTGTGTCAACGAGTAAACACAAGGGATGCTCCGTCCGGGTCGTTCGTTTTTTCGCCCGCGTGCAGAAACGGAATGATCCCCGGGTGGAGGGGTTCGCTGTCAGCGAAGGTCAGCCTCGAGGGGGATACGAATGTCCACGGTTCGTGGCACTCTGTCTTGTGGCCGGTTGTCGGTCGGCATCCGTCTGCCGAGAAACCCGCCGTTTCATCCTTCCTAGAAAGTCCGCCTGTGCTGGGAAAAATCCTCTTCCGCTATCTCTCTCGATACCGGTGGCTGCTGCTCGGCGTGCTGGTGTTCCAGCTCGCCAGCGCCGCGGCGACCCTCTACCTCCCGCGCCTCAACGCCGACATCATCGACAAGGGCGTCGCCCAGGGTGACACCGCCTACATCTGGGGCACGGGTCTGTTCATGCTCGCGGTGTCGCTGGGGCAGATCATCGCCTCGGTCACGGCGACCTTCTTCGCCGCGCGCGCCGCGATGGGCGCCGGCCGCGACATCCGCGCCGACGTCTTCGGCAAGGTCAGCGGCTTCTCCGAGCGCGAGGTGTCGCAGTTCGGCGCCGGCTCGCTCATCACGCGAAACACCAACGACGTGCAGCAGGTGCAGATGCTCGCGATGATGGGCGCCACCATGCTCGTCACCGCCCCGCTGCTCGCGATCGGCGGCATCTTCTTCGCCATCCAGACCAACGTCGGCCTCAGCTGGCTGATCGCCGTCTCGGTGCCCGCGTTGCTGATCCTGGCCGCGCTCGTGATCGGGCGCATGGTGCCGCTATTCCGCAGCTACCAGGGCAAGCTCGACAACGTCAACCGCATCATGCGCGAGCAGCTCACCGGTGTGCGCGTCGTGCGCGCCTTCGTGCGCGAGCGCATCGAGGAAGAGCGCTTCCGCGGAGCCAACACCGACATCATGGTGGTCGGACGCAAGGTCGGCTCGCTCTTCGTGCTGCTGTTCCCGCTGTTCATGCTCATCCTGAACGTGACCGTGGTCTCGGTCATCTGGTTCGGCGGCATCGAGGTCAACAACGGCACGGTGCAGGTCGGCACCCTGTTCGCCTTCATGCAGTACATCGGCCAGATCATGGGCGGCGTCATCATGGCGAGCTTCATGGCGATGATGATCCCGCGCGCCGCGGTCTCGGCCGAGCGCATCGGCGAGGTGCTCGACTCGGAGTCCACGCTGGTCCGCCCCGAGAACGGCGTCACCGAGTTCCCGGTTCCCGGAGCCGTCGCGCTCGACGATGTGGAGTTCACCTACCCCGGTGCCGACTCCCCGGTGCTGCGCGGCATCAGCTTCGCGGCCGAGCCCGGAGAGACGGTCGCGATCGTCGGATCCACCGGTTCCGGCAAGACGACGCTCATCTCGCTCATCCCGCGGCTCTTCGACGTTTCGGGCGGATCCGTGCACGTCGGCGGCACAGATGTGCGCGAGGCCGACGTCGAGTCGCTGTGGGACAGCATCGGCCTCGTGCCGCAGCGTCCGTTCCTCTTCACCGGCACCGTCGCGTCGAACCTGCGCTACGGACGCGAGGAGGCGACCGACGAGGAGCTCTGGCACGCGCTCGACATCGCGCAGGGACGCGACTTCGTCGAGGAGATGCCCGACGGGCTCGACTCGCGCATCGCCCAGGGCGGCACGAACGTCTCCGGCGGTCAGCGTCAGCGTCTCGCGATCGCGCGTGCGATCGTGCACCAGCCGAAGATCCTCGTGTTCGACGACTCGTTCTCGGCGCTCGACCTCACCACGGACGCCCGGCTGCGCCAGGCGCTGTGGCGGGAACTCCCGCACGTGACGAAGATCGTCGTCGCGCAGCGCGTCTCCACGATCACGGACGCCGACCGCATCGTCGTCCTCGACGGCGGCACCATGGTCGGCGTCGGCACGCATGAGCAGCTGCTCGAGACGAACGACACCTACCGGGAGATCGTCGAGTCGCAGCTGGGGGTGGACGCATGAGCGAACTGAACGAAGAACAGGGCAAGGCCAAGCGCGGCCGCGGCCGCGGCAAGGCGACGACGGCCGTGGCCGAGGTCGAGCTGTCGGCCGAAGAGCAGTACGAGGCCGAGCTCGCCGAGCAGGCTCGTCAGAACTCCGGCGACTGGGACAGCGTCGCGCCGGGCAAGGCCGACAACTTCGGTCCGAGCTTCGCGCGCATGATCGGGCTGCTGAAGCCCTCCGCGATCTGGTTCGTCTTCGTGTCGATCCTCGGCGCCATCGGCGTCGTACTCACGGTCGCGGCGCCCAAGGTGCTCGCCGAGGCGACGAACCTCGTCTACAAGGGATTCATCTCCATCCAGCTCGGGCAGCCGAACGGCGACTTCCCCGGTTTCCCCGCGGGCACACCGCAGGACGTCGTGATCGATGCGCTGCGTGGTTCCGGTCAGGATGACTTCGCGAACCAGGTCGGGGCGCTGGGCGACTTCACGGTCGGCCAGGGCGTCGACTTCGAGGCGCTGCGTCTGGTGATCGCCGCGGTGCTCGCGATCTACGTGGCTGCGGCATTCCTCACCTGGATCCAGGGTTACGTCATCAACGTGATCATGGTGCGCACCATGTGGCGCCTGCGCGAGTCCGTCGAGGCGAAGATCAACCGTCTGCCGCTGGCGTACTTCGACAAGGTGCAGCGCGGTGAACTGATCTCGCGCGTCACGAACGACATCGACAACATCACGCAGACGATGCAGCAGTCGCTCTCCGGTGCACTCACCTCGGTGCTCACCGTGATCGGCGTGCTCGTCATGATGTTCTCGATCTCGTGGCAGCTCGCGCTCGTCGCACTCATCACACTGCCTCTCATGGGCGTGATCTTCGGCATCATCGGACCGCGTTCGCAGAAGGCCTTCGGCACGCAGTGGCGCAAGGTCGGGCGACTGAACGCCCGCGTCGAGGAGGCATTCTCCGGCCACGCACTGGTGAAGGTCTTCGGACGCGAGAAGGACGCTCTGGACAAGTTCCAGGTCGAGAACGAAGAGCTGTTCCAGGCGAGCTTCAAGGCGCAGTTCCTCTCCGGCATCATCATGCCGGCGATGATGTTCGTCGGAAACCTCAGCTATGTGGGCATCGCGGTGCTCGGCGGTCTGATGGTCGCGAACGGACAGCTGCGTCTCGGCGACGTGCAGGCGTTCATCCAGTACTCGCAGCAGTTCACGCAGCCGCTGTCCGAGCTGGGTGGCATGGCTGCGGTGGTCCAGTCGGGCACGGCATCCGCCGAGCGGGTGTTCGAGCTGCTCGACGCCGACGAGCAGGAGGCGGACGACGCCGATGCTCCCGAGCTCGTGGAGGGCAAGGGTGTCATCGAGTTCGAGAACGTCGCGTTCTCGTACACGCCCGACCGCCCGCTCATCCGGGACCTGTCGTTCCGGGTGGAGCCGGGGCAGACGGTCGCGATCGTCGGCCCGACGGGTGCCGGCAAGACGACGTTGGTCAACCTGATCATGCGCTTCTACGAGCTCAGCGGCGGACGCATCACGCTCGACGGCCAGGACATCGCCGAGGCGACCCGCGACGAACTGCGCTCACGCACCGGCATGGTGCTGCAGGACCCGTGGCTGTTCGCCGGCAGCATCCGCGAGAACATCCGATACGGTCGCTCCACGGCGACCGACGAAGAGGTTCTCGCCGCCGCCAAGGCGACCTACGTCGACCGCTTCGTGCACGCCCTCCCCGAGGGCTACGACACGGTGCTCGACGAGGATGCCGCGAACGTCTCGGCGGGCGAGCGTCAGCTCATCACGATCGCCAGGGCATTCGTCGCGCAGCCGTCGATCCTCATCCTCGATGAGGCCACGTCGGCGGTCGACACCCGCACCGAGCTGCTGCTGCAGCACGCGATGGCCGCGCTCCGCGAGGGGCGCACGTCGTTCGTGATCGCGCACCGTCTGTCGACCATCCGCGACGCCGACCTCATCCTCGTGATGGAGCACGGCGACATCGTGGAGAAGGGCACGCACGACGAGCTCATCGCCGCGCAGGGCGCCTACTGGCGTCTGTACCAGTCGCAGTTCGAGCAGGCGGCGACCGACATCGACGCCGAAGACGCTCTCACCGGATCGACGCCCGTCGTCGTCACCGGAGAGGCCGGCGACGACGAGAGCGCGAAGGAAGAAGCCGCCGCCGTGGCCGGAGCCTCGGTCGGGGCCCAGGCGCCCGCGGCCGAGGTCGCCGCCGCGCAGGGTCTGCTCGAGGACGGGGCCGACGGCTCCGCCCCTCGCGGCTGATCCGCGTCCGGCGCAGCGACGCTCATAGAACAGCGCCCCATCCCGCACTCGCGGGGTGGGGCGCTGTGCTGTGTGCGCGTTTCTGTGCGCGAGGTGCTGTGTACGCAGCAGGTGAGGAGCCAAAGAACGCCGCCTCCTCAGGCCTGGAGGCGGTGTTCTTTGACTCTTCAGGGCGCGAGAGTCAGCGCGGGTCGGTGGTGATGCCCAGGAGCTCGAGCGGGTGGGTCAGACGCCACCAGGGGCTCGGTCCCTCGACATCTTCGGCCAGGACCAGGGGAACCGTCACACTGTCGAGCGGGCCGGCAGCGGTCATCGTCCCCACCGTGCCGTTCTCGTCGCGCTCGTCCGCGAGGTCGAAGGTCGGGGTGGCTGTGGCGAGGGCACCGTTCCACAGCACCACATCGGCGTCGGAGTCGGTGACGACCTCGACATCCTCGCCCCACTGGGTCGTGACGCGTCCGACGACCGTGCCCGCGGCGACCGCCGGGCCCTGCGCCTGCAGTGCAGCTTCGGTCTCGGCGAACAGCGAGCGGGTCAGGGCGAGCCGCTCATCGTCGCCCGCCTGGTTCAGCGCGGCGGCGTACAACTTCACCGTCGTGTCGCCGACCGTCACATCCTTCGCCGTGAGCAGGTTCCATCCGACCAGCGTGCCGGTCTTGATGCCGACGACGCCCGGATCGGCGAGCATCCCGTTCGTGTTGACGACCGTGCCCGCGCCGGGGAGGTCCACCGACTTCGTGCCCACGATCTCCGCGAACACCGGATTCTGCATCGCCAGCTCGCCCAGTGCGATCAGAGACTCGGGCGTCGAGACGTTGCGTTCGTCGAAGCCCGACGGGGTCACGACCGTGATGCCGGTGAGGTTGCGCTCCCGCAGCCAGGTCTCCGCGGCGGACGCGAACTCCCGGTCGGAGCCCCAGATCTCGGACGCGAGCCGGTCGATGTAGTTGTTCGCCGACCCCAGGAGCGTGCCCTGCAGCAGCTGGTATTCGGTCAGCACACCGTCGACGGGCACATCCAGCGCGGACTGATCACTGCGCCGGTAGTCCCAGTACTCCACGCTGTCGCGGTAGCTGAAGCGGAACTCGGGGCCCTGCTCGCCGAGCGCCAGCGGCATCCGGTCGAGCACCATCAGGCTGCTCACGACCTTGGTGATGCTCGCGATGCTGACGGCACCGGGGTTCGAGGCCACCGTGCTCAACCCGCCGATGCCGACAGCGGCGCTGCCCTCGCCGGGCCAGGTGGGCGCAGCCGCGGCGGCGGGAGTGGTCTCGAATTCGACGGACTGCACCGTCGGACGGACTTCGTGCAGTGGCCACAGCATCGTCGTGCCGGCGTAGGCGGCGACGATCGCGACCAGCGTCGCCAACGGCACCAGGATCCCCGGACGGGCGATCGCCGGTCGCAGGTGGGCCCCGCGCATCAGTCCGCCTGTCTGCTCGGCCTCGGCCGGCTCGTCGAGGGTGGCGAGAGGCGGGTGCGCGGCGACCGTTGCGGCATCGACCCAGGTGAGGGCCGTCGCCCCGGTCGTGTCATCCGCCCACTGCGGTGCGCTCGCGTCGAGGAGAGCATTCGCGTCGTCCGCCGGCTCTTCACCGGTCGTCCGCTCGGACGGGACGAACGGCGGTTTGGTCAGCGGGGGTGTCGTCGGCGTCGTATCGATGGGCTCGACAGGCTCGATGGGCTCGCCGGGCTCTACGAGGCCGGCGGCCTCGACGGGCTCCGCTGCGGGTTCGGAGAGCAGCTCGGGTTCGTGATCGACGCCGCCGCCCGTGGAGCTCGGTGTCGTGAACAGCGCGCCGATCGCCGCGGAGTCGACCGGGATGGCCGCTGACACGGCGGCATCCGGGGGTCGCACATCGCCCGCGAACAGCTGGTCGGCGGCGAACGCGGAGGTGTCGGCGGAGTCTGCAGGGGCAGCATCCACCGCGACCGGCAGGTCGTCGACGGGTCCGGAGGGGACGGCGTCCGGCGAGCTGTCGCCATCGACGACGCCCGTCGCCTCGTCGGCGGGATCTGAAGCGGTCACTCGTTTACGGTACCCAATCCCGGGCGCGTTGCGCGGCGCGCAGCCTCGTCGCCCGCGGGGTGTCGTGAGCCGGTAGGCTCTTCAGCACAACCACGGGAGTCCGGCGAGCCGGGCTGAGAGGGAGCGAATCGCGCTTCGACCGTCGAACCTGATCTGGGTCATGCCAGCGCAGGGAGGAGTTCAGATGATCACGTCCACGTCCACATCGGCGTCCACCAAGGCCCCGGCCACGCCCCCGGCCAGGAGCTTCCTGCGCTGGCGCATCGTCGACATCGTCGTCGCCAGCGTCATCGGTGTCGCCGCCGGCCTGATCTTCCTCGCGTGGAACGTCGGATACCTCGGCCCGAAGGCCCTGCTCGAGCCGCTGCTCCCCGGCGTCCAGGGCCTCCTCGACGGCCCGTGGCTCTTCGCCGGCGTCCTCGGCGGGCTGATCATCCGCAAGGCCGGCGCGGCGATCTACGTCGAGCTGCTCGCGGCGGTCGTCTCGGCCCTCATCGGCAACCAGTGGGGCGGATTCCTCACTCTCGAAGCCGGACTCGTGCAGGGTCTCGGCGCCGAACTGGTCTTCCTCCTCTTCTTCTACCGCCGCTGGTCATTGCCGGTCGCGATCCTCGCGGGTGCCGGTGCAGCCCTCGCCGGCGGGATCAACAACCTCGTGCTCTGGTACGCCGGCTCCGGGCCCGCCTTCACGACGATCTACCTCATCAGCACGGTCATCTCCGGTGCCGTCATCGCGGGGGCGCTGTCGTGGGTGCTGGCGCGAGGCATCGCCGCGACCGGAGCGCTCGACCGGTTCGGCTCCGGGCGCGAGGCACGCGTCCGCGTCTGATGGCGGCGGATCACACCGTCCCCGCCGCCGTCGAGGCGCGCGGCTGGGGGTGGCGCCACGCGAGTCGCCTCGCCTGGGCGCTGAGCGACGTCTCGTTCCGCATCGACCCCGGTGAGCGTGTGCTGGTGCTCGGGGCTTCCGGGGCGGGCAAGTCCACGCTGCTCCATGGTCTCGCGGGCGTGCTCGGCGGCGAGGAGGAAGGCGAGAGCGCGGGCGAACTGCTCGTCGACGGCGCTCCCGCCGTCGCCACCCGGGGGCGCGCCGGTCTCGTGCTGCAGGACCCGGACTCGCAGGTGATCCTGGCGCGAGCCGGCGACGATGTCGCGTTCGGTTGCGAGAACCTCGGCGTGCCACGGGCGCAGATCTGGCCCCGGGTGGAGGCGGCGCTGGATGCCGTCGGCCTCGATGTGCCGCTGGACCACCCGACCAAGGCGCTCTCCGGCGGGCAGAAGCAGCGGCTCGCGCTCGCCGGCATGCTCGCGATGCGTCCGGGGCTCGTGCTGCTCGACGAGCCGACCGCGAACCTCGACCCGGCCGGTGTCGTCGAGGTGCGCGACGCGGTGGAGCGGATGCTGCAGTCGCAGCCGGCGACACTCATCGTCGTCGAGCACCGCCTCGAGGTGTGGCTGCCGCTCATCACACGGGTGATCGTGATCGGCGCCGGGGGAGTGGTGGCAGACGGAGCGCCCGCTGAGGTGCTCGGTGACCAGGGTGCACGACTCGCGGCCGACGGCGTGTGGGTGCCGGGGCACGCCCCCGCCGCCCCGCCGCCCCCGCGCGGGAAACCGGGCGAGACTCTGCTCTCGGCGCGCGGACTCGCCGTCGCCCGCGTCAAGGGACGCCCGGTCGCCACCGGCATCGACCTCGATGTGCACGCCGGCCAGGCGCTGGCGATCACCGGCCCGAACGGCGCCGGCAAGTCCACGCTCGGACTGACCCTCGCAGGGCTCCTGCCGCCTGCTGCGGGTGACCTGACGGCATCCGCCGTGCTCGCCGCCGGGGCGGACCCCTCGCCGATCCGCTGGGCCTCGCGGGATCTGCTGACCCGCATCGGCATGGTGTTCCAGGAGCCCGAGCATCAGCTGCTCGCGAAGACCGTGCGCCACGAGCTGGCCGTCGGACCGCGCGCGCTCGGGATGGACGAAGTCGAGATCGCCGTGCGCAGCGACGAGCTGCTCGCGCGACTGCGCCTGACGCACCTCGCCGCCGCCAACCCGTACACGCTCTCGGGCGGCGAGAAACGTCGCCTCACGGTCGCCGCGGCCATCGCGACCCGGCCGCGGGTGCTCGTGCTCGACGAGCCCACCTTCGGGCAGGACGCCCGCACCTGGGCGGAACTCGTCGCCATGCTCGCGGCGCTCCGCGACGAGGGGTCGGCGATCGTCACGATCACCCACGACCTCGATGTCGCGCGCGCGCTGCACGCCGAGCGGTTCGAACTCGGGGGCGTGTCATGACCCTGCTCGACACGCAGGCGCGCGCCGGAGCCCTCGCCGCCGTCAACCCGGTGGCCAAGCTCGGGGTCAGTGCGCTGATCGCGGTGCCGCTGATCCTGACGCTCGATCCGGTGTCGGCATCCGTCGCGCTCGTGCTGGAGTTCGTGCTGTTCCTGTTCGCCGGAATCGGCTGGCGCGAGTTCTGGGTGCGCACCTGGCCGGTCTGGCTCGCCGCACCCCTGACCGGCCTGACCATCGCGCTCTACGGCGAGACGAGCGGCACCGTCTACGTCGACTGGTTCGTGCTGCGGATCAGCGAGGGATCGCTCGCGCTCGCGCTCGCCACGATGCTGCGGGTGCTCGCGATCGCGCTGCCCTCGGTGGTCCTGTTCATCACGGTCGACCCGACCGACCTCGCCGACGGCCTCGGCCAGATCGTGCGACTTCCTGCCCGGTTCGTGCTCGGGGCGCTCGCCGGGCTGCGGATGGTGGGTCTGTTCCTCGACGACTGGCGCGCGCTCGAGCTCGCCCGCCGAGCGAGGGGCGTGGCCGATCGCGGTCGCATCCGCCGGTTCCTCGGGATGGCGTTCGCGCTGCTCGTGCTGTCGATCCGGCGCGGGGCGAAGCTCGCCACCGCCATGGAGGCGCGGGGATTCGGAGCGCCGGGGCGGCGCACCTGGGCGCGCGAGTCACGGTTCGGCGCGGCCGAGTGGATGCTGCTCGCCGTGGGGGCCGCGATCTCCGGCATCGCGATCGCCGCCGCCGTCGCCACCGGGGCGTGGAACTTCATCCTCGGCCCCGGCACCTGAGCGCGGTGTCAGCGCGGGGTCAGGCGGCGTTCCAGAGCTCGCGGTAGTAGGCGAGGCGCGCGCGGTCGGGCTCGACTCCGTAGGCCTCGATGAGCGCGTCCTCCCAGCCGGGGCCGTAGTTCCACTCGGTGCTCATGGCGGCGACGGCGATGTCGGCCCAGCGGTCGGCCACGCCGAGCAGCGCCAGGTCGACGTGCGCGAGCCACCGGCCGTCGTCGCCGACCAGTGTGTTCGGGCAGCAGGCGTCGCCGTGGCTGACGACGAGGAGGTCGATCTCGGGCGCGGTCCGGAGCTCGTCCGGCACGACGATCCCGCGCCGCTCGGCGTTCTCGATGCGCGATGACACGCTCCAGTCCCAGGGGCAGTCCGCGACGGGAAGGGCGTCGTGCATGGCGCGGAGTGCCTCGCCGACGGCACGAACGGCGACCGCGGGTTCGGCGACCCACCGCGGGTCCACGGCGCTCAGCCCGTCGAGCGCGGCCGTGACCATCCACTCGTGCGTCTCGTCGCCGCCGCTCTCGAGCACGGTCGGCACCGTGATCCACTGCGACGCCCACTGCATCCGCTCCGCCTCGTCGCTCAGGGTGAACTCGAGGTTCCGCGGCCCCCATTTGATGAAGAACGGATCGCCCTGGCCGGTGGCACGGAACGTCAGCCCGCCGTAGTCGTTCCGCCACACGCACTCGAGGTCGGCGCCGCGGGCGAGGAGCCGGACGCGATCGGGCACGACGACGTCGTCGGTGGGGATGGTCATGCTCCCATCCTGCCGCAGGCTTCGGACGGGGGACCGATATCTGCGGGAGGCTTCGGACGACGGGACCGTTCTTCGTGGAGGCGGTGTCGTAGGCTCGCTCTGAACGCGCTTCCTGCGGGCGGGCGCCACCCGTTTCGTGGTGGAACCAGGAACCACGTAGGCTGAGACCGCGTTCCAGCGAAGCGTGTCGCAACGACGTTCGAAGGAGAACCTCAGATGCAGATCAGCGGTCAGGGTGCACTCATCACCGGAGGGGCCTCGGGCCTCGGGCTCGCCACCGCGCGCCGGCTCGTCGCCGCGGGAGCTCACGTCACGATCATCGACCTCCCCTCGTCGAAGGGGGCGGAGATCGCGGACGAGCTCGGCGGACTCTTCGTCGCGGCCGACGTCACGAACGCCGACGAGGTGCAGGCAGCCGTGGCCGCCGCGCAGTCCGCCGCTCCGCTGCGCGTGGTCGTGAACTGCGCCGGCATCGCGCCGCCCGCCAAGGTGCTCGACCGTGAGGGCAATCCCGCGGTGCTCGCCGACTTCGAGCGCGTGATCCGCATCAACCTCGTCGGCACGTTCAACGTCATCTCCCAGGCGTCGGCCGTGATGGCCCGGAACGAGCTGCACGACGAGGAGCGCGGCGTCATCGTCAACACCGCGAGCGTCGCGGCTTTCGATGGTCAGATCGGCCAGCCCGCCTACTCCGCGTCGAAGGGCGGCGTGCACGCGATGACCCTCCCCGTCGCACGCGAACTCGCGCGCCACGGCATCCGGGTGTGCACGATCGCCCCCGGCATCATGGAGACGCCGATGCTGATGGGCCTCCCGCAGGCCGCGCAGGACTCCCTCGGCCAGCAGGTTCCCTTCCCGTCGCGCCTCGGTCGCCCCGATGAGTACGCCGCCCTCGTGCAGCAGATCGTCGAGAACGGCTACCTCAACGGCGAGACCATCCGTCTCGACGGCGCCATCCGCATGGCCCCGAGATGACCGCAGCCCCCACTTCCCGTCGCGATCAGAACCCAGGAGAAACCATGTCCCTTGCCGGAAAGACCATCCTGATGTCGGGCGGCAGCCGCGGAATCGGACTCGCGATCGCGCTGCGGGCGGCCGCCGACGGTGCGAACATCGCGATGCTCGCGAAGACCGACACCCCGCATCCGAAGCTCGAAGGCACCATCCACACCGCCGCCGAGCAGATCCGGGCAGCCGGCGGCAACGCGCTCCCGATCGTCGGCGACGTGCGCGACGACGACGACATCACCGAAGCGGTCATGAAGACGCAGGGCGAGTTCGGCGGCATCGACATCGTCATCAACAACGCCAGCGTCATCGACCTCTCGCGCTCGCTCGACCTGGGCGCCAAGAAGTACGACCTGATGCAGGACGTCAACGTGCGCGGCACCTTCATGCTGTCCCGCGCGGCCGTGCCGATCCTGAAGGATGCCGAGAATCCCCACATCCTCTCCCTCTCGCCGCCCCTGAACCCGAGCCCGAAGTGGCTCGGCGCGCACACGGGGTACACGCTCGCGAAGTTCGGCATGACGCTGGCGACGCTCGGCCTCGCGGCAGAGTTCGCGCGCGACGGGATCGCCGCCAACACGCTGTGGCCCCGCACCACGATCGCGACGGCGGCCGTGCAGAACCTGCTCGGCGGCGACAAGGTCATGGCCGCGAGTCGCACGCCCGAGATCTACGCGGATGCCGCGTACGCCGTGCTGCTCAAGCCCGCCGCGTCGTACACGGGGCAGTCGCTCATCGTGGAAGACGTGCTCGAGGCCGACGGCGTGACCGACTTCTCGGGCTACGCCGCGATCCCCGGCACACCAGACAGCGCGCTGTTCCCGGACATCTTCCTCGACTGAGGGCGCGGCGCGCCGCTCAGATCAGCAGGTAGACCGCGCCGAGGATCGTCAGCACGATCACGATGCGGTCGAACACGCGCTGGTTCATGCGCCGCGCGACCCGCAGGCCGAGCAGGGCGCCGATCACCACGAGCGGGGCGAGCACGGCATCCATCAGCAGCACCGGCGCGTGGAAGAGCCCGAGGCCGGCGAGGAACGGCACCTTGATCACGTTGATGATGGCGAAGAACCACGCCGAGGTGCCGAGGAACACCTGCACGGGCGTGCGGGTGGCCAAGAAGTACATCGACATGACCGGTCCGCCCGCGTTGGCGACCATGGTCGTGAAACCACCGAGCGTGCCGTAGGCGCCCGCGAGCACGATGCCGCCCGACGGCGGGGCCGCCGCGTCGGCCTTGCTCTGCCGCCACCGGCGCCAGAGGGTCACCGCGATCATCAGGAGCAGGATCACGCCGATGGCCCGGCGGACCACTCCGTCGCCGGCGAGTGCGAGGAACGCGAATCCGACGAGGAGTCCGGCGATCACCGCGGGGGCCAGGCGCAGCAGCGTCGGCCAGTGGGCGTGCCGGCGGTAGGCGAAGAGCGCGAACAGGTCGCCCACCATGAGCAGCAGCAGGGTCGCGGCCGTCGAGGTGCGGGCGGGCAGCACCGCGGCGAACAGGGCGATGGCCAGGATGCTGCCGCCGGGCAGTGCCGTCTTCGAGATGCCGATCGTGACCGCGGCCACGGCGAGGGCGGCCCAGGCCCACGGGTCGAGGGCGATCACCGTTCGAGCTCGGCGACGATCGCGCCGTAGCCGCGGCTCCTCGCGAGGTCGACCGGCAGCACACCGTCGCCGTCGGGGATGCCGATGTCCGCCCCGCCGTCGAGGAGCGCGCGCACGACCTCGACGTAGCGGGAGGAGCCGTCGCCGAGCACGATCGCCTCGTGCAGCGCCGTCCAGTTCAGGTTGTTGACGTGGTTCGGGTCGACGCCCGCCTCGAGCAGGATCTCGACCGTCGACAGCAGTCCGCGTTCGGAGGCCGGGATCAGGGCGGTGCCCCCGAAGCGGTTCGTGCTCGTCAGGTCGGCGCCGCTCTCGAGCGTCAGACGCAGGATCTCGTCGTGCCCGCGGGCGCCGGCGTACAGGTAGGCGGAGTCCTGGATGTCGTCCTTCGCGTTCACGTCGGCACCGGCCTCGATGAGCACTCGTGCCGCGTCGACCTGATTTCCCTTGGTCGCCGCGACCAGGGCGGTCATGCCGCCGTCGCCCCGCGCCTCGATCGCAGCTCCCGCATCGAGGGCCGCGCGCACGGCATCCGCATCTCCGCTGGTGGCGGCGACGAGCAGATCCTGAGTGGCGTCGGACATGGAGACCTCCGGTGTCGGTGCGGACGGGGCGGGGTTCGCCGTGCAGGCCGTCGCGGTCAGCAGGACGGCGACGAGTGCACTGAGGATGAGGATCGGTCGCGCACGCATGCGTCTGGTATACCAAACGATGCTGAACGCCGCCGGGTCGATCAGCCGCGGGCGGCGGTGAGTGCTGCCGTGAACCGGGCGGCGCGCTGCTCGATGTCCGCCCAGTCGGATGCCGCGATCGATGCGCCGTTGGCCAGGTCGCCGCCGGCGCCGACCGCGACGGCACCCGCCGCGAACCACGCAGCCAGGTTGTCGGGGCTCACGCCGCCGGTCGGCATGAGCGGGGCGTCGGGGAACGGTCCACGCAGCGCGCCGAGGTACGACGGACCGCCCAGTGACGCCGGGAAGATCTTCACCACGTCGACGCCGAGTTCGAGTGCGCTCATGACCTCGGTGGGCGTCATGGCCCCGGTCATCACGACGCGATCGGTGTCGAGCATCGTGCGGGTCAGGTGGGGGAGCGTGCCGGGGCTGACGAGGAACTCCGCCCCCGCATCCGCGGCTGCTGCTGCCTGCGCGGCGGTCGTCACGGTTCCGGCGCCGATGTACGCGGCGTCACCGTGGCGGGTGATGAGCTCGCGGATCACGGCGGGCGCGTCGGGCGTCGAGAAGGTCACCTCGATACCGGTGACCCCACCGCGGATGATCGCCTCGGACGCCTCCAGGGCCAGCTCGGGGGACGAGGCGCGGAGCACGGCGAGGATGCCGGTGCGGCGGGCGCGGTCGAGACGGTCGGTCATGAGGCTCCTTGCGATCGGGGACGGTTCCATTCTCCCTCGCCGGGGAGACCGCTTCCGCGCGCCGCGGGTGCCGGGCCGTCGCGCTCAGCTGCGGTGCGGTGCCCAGGCGTCGATCAGGAGCTTCGACTCCTTGAGGCCGAGGCCCGTCTGCTCCCGGAGCAGCTTGATCGCGCCGATCCGGGAATCGCGGGCGATGAGCGCATCGATCTCGGATGCCACGGATGCCGGCAGCGAGGCGCGCACGGTCGACGGCGTCAACGCGCTCGGGGTGATGGCGGAGTGCACGGCGGTGGCGTTCGATACGGCGGCGAGCTGCGGCGCGGTCGTGCTGGCCGACCAGTGCTCCACGCGATCCTTCGCCTCTTTCAGGCCCACGCCGGTGTGGTCGCGGTAGAGCTTGATGGCGTGGATCTTGTGCCCCGCTCCGACGAGCCGGTCGATCTCGGCGACGACGTCGGGCGTGAGTCCGGAGGTGGGTGCCGATGCCGAGGAGGCGGGCGCGGAGCGCGGCGTCGCGGCCGTCGGTGTGAAGACCTGCGGCTCCGGCAGCTTCGGCCGCATTCCGCGCAGCGCGACGGCCAGGATCGCGACGACGACGATCAGGCCGACGACGATCCCGATGATCCACAGCGCGTCATCCATGGGGTCAGTCTACGGAGGCGACATCCGCCGCCCCAGGGGCTTGCGGACTACTTGGCGACGAGCGTGGTCTCGAAGCGGTAGAGGTCGGGCCGGTAGCAGTGGTGTCCGAACTCGATCGCCGCGCCGGACTGGTCGAACGAGATGCGCTCCATCGTCAGCAACGGCCCGCCGGCTTCGATCTCCAGCAACTCGGGCTCGTCGGCCTCCGCCCGCCGGGCTCCGATCTTCTGCTTGGCGACGCGGATGGCGACGCCGCGCGCACGCAGCACCTGGTAGAGGCCGCGGGATTCGAGCTGCTCCGACGAGATGTTCGCGAACTCGCCCGGCAGGTAGTTCTCCAGCACGGCGACGGGGACGCCGTCGGTGCTGCGTCGTCGGCGCAGGTGCAGCACCTCGGTGCCGGGGGCGAGTGCCAGCGCGGCCGCGACCTCGTCGGATGCCGCGATGACCTCGTGGGTGAGCACCTGCGTCCCCGGTTCGTGATGGGCGCTCTGCAGGTCTTCGAACAGGCTGGTGAGCTCGACCTGGCGCGTGACGGATCCCTGCACGACCTGGGTGCCGATGCCGCGGCGTCGCACGAGCAGACCCTTGTCGACGAGTTCCTGGATGGCGCGTCGGATGGTGGGTCGCGACAGGCCGAGCTGCTCGGCGATCGAGACCTCGTTCTCGAGGCGGGCGCCGGCGGGGATGGCGCCGGATTGGATCGCGCTCTGGAGGCGCGTCGACACCTGGAAGTAGAGCGGGACGGGTCCCGTGCGGTCGATGTCGGCGAACAGATCGTTCGGCCACGGAGTGACGAGATCGGCCATGGTGCTCCGCTTTCTGTGAGGGAGTCATATTGTAGCGACAATCATACGATCGCCTATGTCGGCTCTTTTTCGGCGGATCCGGGCGGTGAGGCGCGCGGAGACATCGGTTCCGAGAGTGACCTGGCCCGCGAGATGCATAAAGTGCTATTGTTCGGACATGGTGGAGTACTCGTGAGCATCGTGGGGGATCCGCACCTGCTCGTGGAGCTCGGACTCCTCGCCCTGGCATTCGTCCTCTCGCTCGCCGTCGGGGTCGAGAGGTCGCGCAAGCTCAAGAGCGCGGGCCTGCGGACGCACGTCCTGGTGGGGATCGGCTCCGCGATCTTCACGCTGATCTCGGCCTACGGATTCGAGGGAGTGCTCGGCCCGGACGTGGCCGTCGATCCCTCTCGCATCGCGGCGCAGGTGGTCTCCGGCATCGGCTTCCTCGGCGCCGGCGTCATCTTCGTGCGCAACAATGCCGTCTCCGGGCTGACCTCCGCCGCGACCATCTGGGTCGTGGCGGCGATCGGCATGGCGTGCGGGGCCAACATGCCGCTGCTGGCGATCGCCGGCACGGGGCTGCACCTGCTGACGGTCGGACCCCTGTCCCGCGTGCGTGATCGTGTGCGCCCCGAGCCGGAGCGGCTGCGGGTCACGCTGCAGTACGAGTCCGAGCGCGGCGCCATCCGCGAGGTGCTCGCCGCCGCCGAGCGCCGCGGTCTTCCCGCCACCCTCCTCGGTGCCGCGCGGATCCACGGGGACTCCGACATGCGCGCGACGCTCGAGTTCGCGGAGGCTTCCCCCGAGATGAGGTCGGAGCTGATCGACGCGATCGCACGACTCGACGGGGTGCGATCCGTCGTCGTCCAAGGCTTCTCAGACGACGATTGATGCATATGTAATTACCTGCTAACATTTTCACCGGGCCTCGGGTCCGACCGTTCAATGGAGAAAGGAAATCGAGTGATCCGTATCGCGAATGCGCCGGTGAGCTACGGAGTCTTCGAGCTGGCTCGGCCGGATCTCGTCGCTCTCCCCGAAGGGGAGGAGCTCGCGCGCTGGATCAGCGAAGCCGGCTACCAGGGCATCGACCTCGGTCCGGTCGGCCTCCTCGGTCGCGGGGCGGATCTCACGGATCGCCTGCAGAGGTACGGCCTCGAGCTCGCCGGCGGATGGATCGATCTGCCCTTCGCGGGCACCGATGACGAGTTCGAGCGCGCGCTCGCCGACCTCGACGGCATCCTCGACGTCTTCGTCGCCGCCGCCGAGACCGGCCCCGTCCTCGCCCCGCTCCCGACCCTCGCCGACTCCGGCAGTGCCGAGCGCAAGGCGCGCCCCGGTGGTGCTCCCGAGCTCACGCTCCGCGGCGACGACTGGGCCCGGTTCGCCGATCGCGTGAACATCACGACTGCCCGGGTGCGCGACCGCGGCCTCGAGCCCACGTTCCACCACCACGCCTGCACCTACGTGGAGACACCGGAAGAAGTCGACGCGCTGCTCGAGACGACCGATGTCGGACTCACCTTCGACTCCGGTCACCTCCTCATCGGCGGAGGCGACCCGCTGCCCGACTACCGTCGCTGGCGCGACCGCATCAACCACCTGCACCTGAAAGACGCACGCACGCAGATCCTGCGTGAGGCGCTGCAGACCGACGACCCGATGCGGTCGGTGTGGGAGAAGCGCGTCTTCGTGCCTCTGGGCGAAGGCGACCTGGCCGTCACCGAGCTCGTCGACGAGATCATCGACAGCGGATACGACGGGTGGCTGATCGTGGAGCAGGACGTGGTTCCCCGCTCCGCCGCCGAGGTCGAGCAGGCCAAGGCCGAGCAGATCGCCAACCGCGACGCCCTCCGGAAGTGGTTCGCATGAGCATCACCCGCGTCGCCGTCATCGGACTGGGAGCGATCAGCCAGAGCGTCCACCTGCCGCTGCTGCGCCGGAACGCCGAGAGCTTCGAGATCGCCGCGCTCGTCGACCTCTCCGCCGAGCGCACCGCCGACATGGCCGCCCGCTACGGGGTCGCCGACGACCGTCGGTTCTCGTCCGTCGACGCCCTGATCGCCGCGAAGGACGAGGGCGCGCTCGTGATCGACGCCGCCATCCTCGCCACCACGGGCTCTCACGCGGGCGACACGCTGCGCCTCGTGCGCGCCGGCATCCGGGTGCTCGCCGAGAAGCCCCTCGCCTACTCGCTCGGCGAGCTCGACGCGCTCGCCGCCCACGCCGCCGAGACGGGGATCGATCTGCGCGACTGGGTGCGCGTCGGCTACATGAAGGAGTACGACCTCGCATCGCTCCGAGCGAAGGAGCTCCTCGCCGACGTCGACCTGCGCGCGGTGAGCGTGCAGGTAATGCACCCGCTGGACGGTTCCCAGCTCGCGTACGCCCGCCTCGCGGCGCCCACCGGCGACGTCTCCCGCGACACCCTCGCTCCGCTGATCGACGCCACGTCGGCGATCGTCGACTCGGCCGTCGGCTCCGACCTCCCCGTCGACCTGCGCACGCTCTACACGAACGTCGTGCTCGGCTCGATCGTCCACGACGTCGGACTGCTGCGCATGCTCGTCGGGGGTCTGGGCGACGTGGACTTCGCGCAGCACTGGGGGCGGAAGATGCCCGGGTCGGTCCACCTGCGCGGTGCGCTCGCCCGTGACGAGACACCGTGGACGCTCGACTGGCACTACATCGACGCCTACCCCGACTACCAGGAGACCGTCACCTTCCACCACGAGACCGGCTCGATCGAGCTCGTCTTCGGGGTGCCGTATGTGACCAACCTCCCCACGATCCTCCGTGTGACCGAGAACCACCCGGAGCTGGGTATCCGCGTGAGCGAATCGCGCTGGATGCAGCAAGAGGCTTTCGAGAACGAGCTGTTCGCGCTGGCGGCACTGGTCCGCGGCGAGCGCCCCGACGGGGCGAGCGTCGAGGAGTCGATCGCCGATGTGCGCGTCGGGCAGCGGATGATCCGCGCGCTCGCGCTCTCGAAGGGCTTCGCACTCGACCCGAGCGCCGAAGCCGCGCAGTAGTCACCCTCACCCGAGACCGAGCGGCATCCGCTCGGCGATCAGCGACACAGAAAGGTCCAGAAATGGTCACGAATGGAAAGCGCCGCCTTCTTGCGGCGTTCGCCCTCACCACTGTCGGTGCGGTCGTCCTCGCCGGCTGCTCCGGAGGATCAGAGCCGGAGGCCGAGGAGACCGGGCCGGTCACCCTCACCCTCACGACCAACTCCATCACCGGCGGCAAGAACGCCGCCGAGGCGGATTGGATCGCGGACTGGGTCATCCCCGAGTTCGAGAAGGCCATGAAGGCGGAGGACAAGGACGTCACCGTCGAGTTCCAGCCCCAGGGCGTCGACGACGAGGACTACAAGACCAAGATCGCCCTCGACCTGCAGTCGGGCAAGGGCGCCGACATCATCGGCATGGACGGCATCTGGGTCGGCGAGTTCGCCGAGGCCGGGTACATCAAGCCGCTCGCCGACGTCGGCGGAGACGCGGTCGACGACTGGGACGGCTGGGCGCAGATCCCGGATGCCGTGCAGAACGCCCTCTCGTTCGACGGCGACCGCTACGGGGTGCCGCAGGGCGCCGACGGCCGCGTGCTCTACTACAACAAGGATCTCTTCGCGCAGGCGGGGCTCGACGAGGACTGGGCTCCCGAGAGCTGGGACGACATCCTCGACGCGTCGCGCGACCTCAAGAAGCTCGACGGTGTCACCCCGATCCAGCTCAACGCCGGCACGGCGATGGGCGAGGCGACCACCATGCAGGGGCTGCTGCCCATGCTGGTCGGCACCGGCGAGCAGGTCTACGAGGACGGCAAGTGGATCGGCGCGACCGACGGCATGGAGAAGGCGCTCGACCTCTACGAGACCATCTACGTCGACGAGGGCCTCGGCGACCCGGTCCTCCAGCAGGAGGCCTCGGGACGCGACACCTCGTTCCAGCTCTTCGCCGAGGGCAAGATCGGCATCCTGCTCGAGGGCGACTACTTCTGGCGCTCCGTGATCAACCCCGAGGAGGGTGTGGGAACCGCCCCCATGGCCGACCGGGACAGCGCCGTCGGCTACGCCAAGATCCCGGCGGTCGAGCCCGGCGAGGGCATCGACGGTCAGGACTTCGTCTCGATGTCCGGCGGAACCGGTCGTGTGCTCAACCCCAACTCGAAGCACGCCGAACTCGCGTGGGAGCTGCTCGCCTTCATGAACTCTCCCGAGGCGTATGAGGCGCGTGCCGCCGGCACCCTGGCGATCTCGCCCCGCAACGACGTGAACGAGAAGCTGCTCTCCTCCGACCCGATGCTCACCTTCGTCAGCGAAGAGGTGCTGCCGATCACGGCCTACCGTCCGGGACTCGCGGCCTACCCGCAGGTGTCGGTGCTGCTGCAGCAGGCCACGCTCGACGTCGCCACCGGAACCTCGGTCGACGATGCACTGAAGACCTACGTCCGTGGTCTCGAAGGCGTCGTGGGTCCGGACGCGATCTCCGAGTGACCATGACGCAAGCAACGATGCCGGCGGGGAGCGTCACCACTCCCCGCCGGCGCCGCGCAGAGGATGTCGCGGGTCTCGGTCGGGCCAGGGCCACGCTCTTCGCGGCGCCCGGTCTGCTCCTGATCGGCCTGTTCCTCCTCTTCCCGGCGATCTGGACCGTCTACCTCGGCATGACCAACTACCGGTTGACCGGCTTCGCCGCCGCCAACCCGGAGTTCATCGGCCTGGACAACTTCTCCACGGCTCTCAACGATCCGCGCTTCTGGAACTCGCTGTGGCTCACGCTCGTCTTCGTGCTCGTCTCGGGCATCATCGGGCAGACGATCCTCGGCTTCGCGCTGGCCTGGATGCTGCGCAACGTGCGTGCGGGGGTGAAGACCTTCATCGAGACGCTCGTGCTCGCCGCCTGGGTCATCCCCGCCTCGGTCGCCTCGTTCCTCTGGCTCGCGCTCCTGGATCGGCGCACCGGCACCCTGAACTCCCTCCTCGGCACCGAGGGCGCCGCGTGGCTGATCGAGCACCCGATGGAGTGCATCATCATCTTCAACATCTGGGTCGGGACCGCGTTCTCGATGCAGCTGTTCTCCTCGGCGATCAGCGCGGTGCCGCCGTCGCAGCTCGAGAGCGCGCGCATGGTCGGCGCCAACACGTGGCAGCAGCTGCGCGACGTGATCCTGCCCAACATCAAGGGCCACCTGCTGACCAACACCCTGCTGATCACGCTGTGGACGTTCAACACCTTCACGCCCTACCTGCTCACCGCGGGCGGGCCGAACGGTCAGACCGACATCCTGTCGGTGTACATCTACCAGACCGCCATCCCCGGCGGGCAGCTGGGTCTCGGTGCAGCGATCTCGCTCATCATGCTCCTCATCAACCTCGTGATCGCGCTGATGTACACGCGCGTCTCGCGGGGTAAGAGCACCAAGAAGAAGAAGGTGACCTCATGATGACCACCATCAAGACGGTCGTGCGCGACCGCTCGGTGACCCACTTCGTCTCGCGGATCCTGTTCACGGTCGTGCTCGTCATCGTGTCGCTGTTCTTCGCGCTGCCGATGGTGTGGCTGATCCTGGCCCCGTTCGACGCGACCCCGTCGCTGACGGTGTCGTGGCCGGACTGGACGCTCGACAACTTCGCGCGGCTGGTCGAGAACCCGTACGCGATGAAGTCGATCCTCAACTCGCTGATCCTCGGCGTCGGCACCATGGCGCTCGTGATCGTCCTCGGCGCCCTGGCGTCGTATGCGATGAGCCGGATCAGCATCCCCGGCCGCGACGGCATCCTCTACGGTCTGCTGCTCCTGTCGTCGATCGTGACGGGGACGGCGGCCATGGTGCCGACGTTCCAGCTCATCAACCAGCTGCAGCTGATCAACACGCACGTCGGCGTCATCCTGGTGCTGGCGGGCGGGATCCTGCCGACGGTGATCTTCATCCTCAAGGACTTCATGGACTCGATCCCGAAGTCGTACGAGGAGTCGGCGCGGTTGTACGGCGCCGGCCCGTTCCGCATCCTCAAGGACATCGTGGTGCCGATCGCCCGCCCGGGTCTCGCGTTCATCGCGATCTGGACGATCGTGCAGGTCTGGGGCAACTTCCTCGTTCCGTTCCTGCTGCTGCGCACGCCCGACATGCAGCCGGCCGCCGTGCTCATGTACACCTTCTACACCGAGAGCGGCCAGGCCGACCTCCGACTGATCTCGGCGTTCTCGCTGGTGTTCTCGGTGCCTGTCCTGCTCATCTACTTCTTTGTGAACCGTCGCTACGGTTTCCGCTTCCACGGAGGGATCAAGTCCTGATGGCCGCCATCATTGCAACCGAACTCGTCAAGGAGTACCCCGGCGGGGTGCGCGGCGTCGACAGTGTCGACGTCGAGATCGCGGACGGCGAGTTCTTCGCGCTCCTCGGCCCCTCCGGCTGCGGGAAGACCACGCTGCTGCGGTCGATCGCGGGGCTGGAGAGCATCACCTCCGGAAAGCTCACGATCGGCGAGAAAGACGTCACGAACGCGGAGCCGGGCGAGCGCGGCGTCGCGATGGTCTTCCAGGACTACGCGCTGTTCCCGCACATGGACGTCGGCGACAACATCGCCTACCCGCTGCGGATCCGCCGCGTGGGGAAGACCGAGCGCCGCACCACGGCCGAGTCGGTCGCGAACGGGCTGTCGCTGAACGGACTCATCGAGCGCCGCCCCGGCCAGCTCTCCGGTGGTCAGCAGCAGCGCGTGGCGCTCGCCCGCGCCGTCGCGACCCGGCCAGACGTGCTGCTGCTCGACGAGCCGCTGTCGAACCTCGACGCCCGGCTGCGCCTCGAGGCGCGCACGTTCCTCAAGGAGTTGCAGCGCGACCTGGGGGTCACGACCGTGTTCGTGACCCACGACCAGGCCGAGGCGCTCGCGCTCGCCGACCGGATCGCGGTCATGAAGTCCGGCAAGCTGCAGCAGATCGGCTCGCCGCGCGAGATCTTCCACCGCCCGAACAACACCTTCGTCGCGGGGTTCATCGGCTCGGTGCCGATGAACCTGCTCGAGACCGCGGTCTCGGGCGGAACCGTGCGGATCGGTGAGTCCGACGTGGCGGTGCCCACCGAAGCCGCCGCCGCCGCGCGCGACGGCCAGACCGTGATCTGGGGCATCCGTCCCGAGTACCTGCGCTGGTCGACCGAGCCCGTCGAGGGCGGTATCGCCGCCGAGGTCGTCGTGACCGAGACCCTCGGTGCGACGAGCCTGGTGCTCGTCAGTGCGGGGGAGCACAAGCTCCAGGTGGTCGTGCCCGAGGAGCAGGAGCCGGCGCCGGGTGACCGCGGCTGGATCGTCCCGCAGCTCCACCGTGTGCTGCTGTTCGACGCCGAGAGCACCGAGCGGATCGGCTGATGAGCACCATCCGCACCACCCTGCACCTCACCCACGAGATCCAGAACGCCGACCGCTACGTGCGGGTGCCGTTCGACGTGCCCGCCGGCACCGACTCGCTCGAGGTGCGCATCTCGTACGACAGTGAGGCGGCGGTGATCGACCTCGGCTGCGAGGGCGCCGCAGGGTGGCGCGGATGGTCGGGCGGAGCGCGGACCGCCTACGTGATCCGCACCGACGACGCCACGCCCGGGTACCTGCCGGGGCGTCCCGAGGAGGGCGAGTGGAATGTGATCCTCGGCGTGCACCGGCTGAGTGCCGGCGGCGCCGACATCACGGTCGAGATCTCGCTCCCCGCGGAGTCGACGATCGATCACGGACCGGATGCGGCTCCCGTGAGCGGGGTGCCGCGGGGGAGTTCGAGAAACCTCCCGGCGCCCGCCGGCCTGCGCTGGTTCGCCGGCGACTTCCACGCGCACACCCTCCATTCGGACGGCCGCGAGAGCATCTCGGGGCTCGCCGCACTGGGCGCGAGGGCCGGGCTCGACTTCCTCGCCGTCACCGACCACAACACCACCAGCCATCATGCGCACCTCCCGGGTGTCGGGATGCAGCACTCCATCACGCTGCTCCCCGGGCAGGAGGTGACCACGCACCGTGGTCACGCGAACGCCTTCGGGGACATCGGCTGGATCGACTTCCGCCGCCCCGCGCAGGAGTGGGTCGACGAGGTCGAGCGCCGCGGCGGCGTGCTCAGCGTGAACCACCCGATCTCGGGCGACTGCTCGTGGCTGCATCCGCTGGAGCGCGCACCGCGGGCGATCGAGCTGTGGCACTCGACCTGGTACCGGGAACTCATCGCGACCTCGCCGCTCGCCTTCCACGAACGGTGGGACAAGGATGCCGTGCTCCTCGGCGGCGCCGACTTCCACATGCAGAGCCAGGGCGTCGGCCCGGGCACTCCGACGACCTGGGTCGCGGCGGAGGATGCCTCGCCCGAGGCGATCCTCGCCGGAGTCGCCGCCGGGCGCACCGCCATCATGGGCGGGGTGACCGTGCGCGACGGGCTCACCGCACCGGACCTCTTCACCGCCCCCGTCCTCCTGCGCATCGAGGACGAGCTCCTCGCCATCGACGCCGACGGACTGATCCTCGTCGACGGCGCCGGCGAGCGTCGCTCGGTGCACGGCGATCGCGTCGCGTTCCCGGCCGCGCGCTCCGCCGGCCCCCACTACCTGCTGTACCCCGACCGCAGCATCGCCGCCCTGTGCGCCTGACCGGCCGCACGCCCCACACCTTCCCCCAGAGAATCAGGAGTCCCCGCCCGTGACCAGTGAGATCGTCGTCGTCCCCCACACCCACTGGGACCGCGAGTGGTACGAGCCGCACGATGTGTTCCGTCTGCGCCTGGTGCACATGCTCGACCGGCTGATCGGCATCCTGGAGGCGGAGCCGGAGTACCGGTTCACGCTCGACGGACAGGCCGCGGCGATCGAGGACTACCTCGAGATGCGCCCGGACATGCGCGACCGGGTCGTGGCGCTGGTCGAGCGGGAGCAGCTCAGCGTCGGTCCGTTCCTCATCCTCCTCGACGAGTTCGGCTGCGACGGCGAGACGATCATCCGCAACCTCGAGCTCGGCCGCGCCGCGAGCGCCCGCCTCGGACGCACGATGCCCGTCGGCTACCTCCCCGACATGTTCGGCCACGCGGCCCAGATGCCGCAGATCCTGTCGGGCTTCGGCATCCGGCACAGCGCCCTCTGGCGCGGCGTCCCCGCCGACATCGCCGAGCACGCCTTCTCGTGGGTCGCCCCCAACGGCGACGCCGTGCGGTGCGAGTACCTCTTCGACGGCTACGGCAACGGACTCGACATGTTCGCCCTGCCGGGGCAGCTGCCCGAACTCGCCCCCGACTACGCCGCCCGCACCGCATCCTGGTACGGTGACGACCCGGTGCTCGCGATGCTGGGCACCGACCACTCGGCGCCGCCCGAGGACCTCGCCGAGGTCATCCGCGACTACGACGCGGGCGGGCGCGAACCGCACCT
The DNA here is from genome assembly GCF_000708325.1 of Microbacterium sp. Cr-K20. Lineage (NCBI taxonomy): Bacteria > Bacillati > Actinomycetota > Actinomycetes > Micrococcales > Microbacteriaceae > Microbacterium > Microbacterium sp. Cr-K20. The sequence continues at coordinate 28,542 of NZ_JARE01000040.1, forward strand.
GTCGATCGCGACGCTCGACGAGCACCTCTCCCGGTACGAGACGGATGCCGCCACCCTCGCCGCCCTCCCGCAGGTGCACGGCGAGATGCGCTCGCACGCCCGCGGCAACCTCCTGCCCGGCGTCTTCTCGATCCGCACGAACCTCAAGCGCGAGATGGCCCGCTCCGAGCAGGCGCTCACCGCCGCGGAGCGCCTCGACCTGATGTACGGCACCCGCGACCACCGCTCCTTCTTCGACACGGCCTGGTATCGCATCGTGGAGAGCACCGCGCACGACTCCGTGACCGGATGCGGCGTCGACGCGACCGCCGAGCAGGTGGGCACGCGCATCCACACCGCCGGGCACATCGCCCGCGGCGTGATCGACACCGTGCTCCGTGACGTCTCGGCTGCCGTCTCGCCCGCACAGCACCTCGTGTTCAACCCCTCGGGGTTCGCCCGGCGCGCGCAGGTCGAGGTCACGCTGCACGGGGTCGACGCGGGCTCGCTCTCCGCGGGCGTCCAGCTGCTCGACCCGCTGACCACCGTCCTCGGTGACGAGCGGATGCGCACGGCCGACCTGCCGAAGATCCTCCGCCGCATCCACGGCCGCGAGCTCTTCGGCCAGCAGATCAACGGATACGAGTGGGGCGAGCGGTCGCTGCGCTTCCAGGTCGCCGAGAGCCCGCAGGGCGTGTGGGACCTGGCCGCGTTCACCGTCGAGCTCGAGGAGCGCGTCGCCGCGGATGCCGCGGGCGACGACGTCTGGCACGTCGAGACCATCGCCGACCCCCGGAACCGGGCGCTCCTGGCCGTCGACGTCGACGGGCTCGCGGTCGCCGCGGTCGGCGAGACCACGGCGCCGGCATCGGCTGACGCGGTCACCGTGACGTCCGGGGCGCTCTCGAACGGGGCCCTCACCGCGACCGTGAACGCCGACGGCACCGTCCGCATCGACGGCGCGGACGGCTCGTCGATCGACGGTGCGCTCGCTCTCGTCGACGATGGCGACTGCGGCGACTCGTACAACTACGGCCCGGTCGATGCGGCATCCGCCGTCTCGGCGCCCTCGTCGGTCGAGGTGACCGTGCTCGAGGAGGGTCCGCTGCGCGGACGCATCCGCATCCGCCGGGTCTACGACCTGCCGGAGCGCTTGGACGCGGACCGCCGGCGCTCGACCTCGACGGTGCCGCTCGTGACCGAGACCACGATCGAGCTGCGCGAGGGCGAGGGCTTCCTGCGCGTCGGCATCGACTACGTGAACACCGCCTCCGACCACCGGCTCCGGGTGCTGGTGCCCGTCGACGGCGCGGGGCTCGACTCCTCCCGCAGTGCCGGGCAGTACGGCACGACCGTGCGCGGACGCGAGGCCGAGGGGGGCTGGGGCGAATTCCCGCTGCCGACCTATCCGGCGTACCGCTTCGCCGCGGCGGGCTCGACCGCGGTGCTGGTGCAGAAGCTGTCCGAGTACGAGCTGGTGTCGACGGCCGACGCGCCGGATGCTCTCGCGGTCACGCTGTCGCGCTCGGTCGGGATGATGAGCGTGAACGTGCACCCGCTGCGCGACGAGCCGGCCGGATCCGAGATCCCCGTGCCGGGCGCCCAGTACCTCGGGGTCGCCGTGCACACCGATCTGGCGATCCTGGTCGGCGCCGACGATGCCACCGCGGTGCGCGCCGCCGATCTCTTCCGGCACGACCCGCTCGTGGTCCGCGGTTCGGGTGCGGCCGACGGCCCGCTGCCCGAGGCGGCGTTCCCCGTGCGGCTGTCGGGTGATGTGGTGCTGGAGTCGGCGCGACGCGTCGGCACCGAGGCCGAGCTCCGGTTCGTGAACTACCTGACCGAGGAGCGCGAGGTGGCGTTCACGTCACCCGGCGACTGGGTGCGGGTAGACCTGGCCGGTGCGATGCAGGACGGCGCCTTCGACGCGGCGGCTGCTCGTGCCGTCGGCGGCGGGATGCTCAGCATCCGCCGGGCGATCGACTGATCTCGGCAAGTGAGCGACTAAGTGCTAATGTTAAGACAAATGATCGAGGGAGAGGGGGAGCGATGACCGAGCACACATCGGTCCCGGAGATCCTGGCCATCGGGCGCCTGGGTGTCGACCTGTATCCGCTGCAGGACGGCGTCGGCCTCGGCGAGGTCACCAGCTTCGGCAAGTACCTCGGCGGCAGCGCTGCGAACGTCTCGGTCGCCGCCGCACGGTACGGCCATGACACCGCACTGCTCTCCCGTGTCGGTGACGACCCCTTCGGGCGGTACCTGCGCACAGAGCTCGAGCGCCTCGGGGTGCACAGCTTGTACGTCGCGACCGACCCGACGTACAAGACCCCGATCACGTTCTGCGAGATCTTCCCGCCCGACGACTTCCCGCTGTACTTCTATCGCGAACCGACCGCCCCCGACCTGCAGATCCGGCCGGGCGACGTCGACGAGGCCGCGGTGCGGCAGGCTGCGCTCGTCTGGTTCACCGCGACCGGCCTGAGCGAGGAGCCGAGCCGGCAGACGCACCTCGAGCTCCTCCGGGCGCGCGGGCGCCGAGCGCACACCGTGTTCGATCTGGACTACCGCCCCATGTTCTGGGAGACGCCCGACGAGGCCCGCGTGCAGATCCAGCGGGCGCTGGAGTTCGCCACGGTCGCCGTGGGAAACCGCGAGGAGTGTGAGGTCGCGGTCGGCGAGACCGACCCGCAGCGTGCGGCGGATGCGCTCCTCGAGCGCGGCGTCGAGCTGGCGATCGTGAAGCAGGGACCCCGCGGCGTGCTCGCCAAGACGCGGTCGAGGCAGGTCGAGATCCCCGCGACCGCGGTCGAGGTCGTGAACGGACTCGGTGCCGGCGACGCGTTCGGCGGTGCGCTCTGCCATGGACTGCTCGCCGAGTGGGAGCTGGAGAAGACCCTGACCTATGCGAATGCGGCGGGCGGCATCGTCGCCGGACGCCGGGAATGCTCGACGGCGATGCCGACCGAGCGCGAGGTCGCCGAGGTCGTGAACGGAGATGCGTGAGATGACAGCCCTGACCGAAGAGGACTTCCACCGGCTCCGGACGGTGCGCGCGGAGTCGCCGCACGCGATCCGCGAGACGCTGGCCGAACGTCGCCGTCGCGACATCATCCGTGGGGACGGGCGGCTGTTCATCATCGCCGCCGATCACCCCGCACGCGGTGCGCTCGCGGTCGGCGGGTCGCCGTTCGCCATGGCCGACCGCTATGAGCTGCTCGATCGGCTCGCGATCGCCCTGCGGCATCCGGGAGTGGACGGTGTGCTCGGCACCCCCGACATCATCGACGACCTGGCGATGCTGGGCCTGCTCGACGACAAGATCGTCGTCGGGTCGATGAACCGCGGCGGGCTCCGCGGAGCGACCTTCGAGATGGACGACCGCTACACCGGGTACGACGTGCCCGCGATGGTGGACTCCGGCATCGACTTCGCCAAGGCTCTGCTGCGGGTGAACCTCGACGACGACGGGACGGCCCCCACGCTGGCCTCGACGGCCGACGCGGTGACCGCGGCGGCCCGTGCCGACCTGCCGATCATGCTCGAGCCGTTCCTCAGCCGCCGGGTCGATGGCCGGGTCGTCAACGACCTGAGCCCGGATGCCGTGATGCTGTCGATCGCGATCGCCAGCGGGCTCGGTGCGAGCAGCGCGAGCACCTGGTTGAAGCTGCCGGTCGTCGACGACATGGAACGCGTGCTCGCGGCGACGACGCTGCCCGTCCTGCTGCTCGGCGGCGACGCGGGCGCCGACCCCGACGACACGTTCTCGTCCTGGGAGGACGCCCTGTCGCTCCCCGGTGTGCGCGGCCTGACCGTCGGCCGCACTCTCCTCTATTCGTCGGACATCGACGTGGCATCCGCCATCGACGTCGCGGCCTCCCTCGTCCACCCCGGGCTGACCGCCTGATCGCCCTCTCCGCAGAAGGACACGCATGACCTCCGCTTCCGACATCCCCGTCATCGGCCATTGGATCGACGGGGCCGCCCGCGCCTCGGCGAGCGGCCGCACGGCTCCCGTCCACAACCCCGCGACGGGGGCGGTGACCGGGCACGTCGCCCTGGCCGACGACTCCGAGATCGCGGACGCCATCGCCTCCGCGCAGCGCGGATTCCAGGTGTGGAGCGCCTACTCGATCGCGCGGCGCCAGGCGGTGATGTTCGCGTTCCGTGAGCTGCTGAACGCGCGCAAGGGTGAGCTGGCGGCGATCATCACGGCCGAGCACGGCAAGGTCCGCTCCGATGCGATGGGCGAGATCCTGCGCGGACAGGAGGTCGTGGAACTCGCGACCGGGTTCCCGCACCTGATCAAGGGCGCCTACTCGGAGAACGTCTCGACCGGCATCGACGTGTACTCGCTCAAGCAGCCGCTCGGCGTCGTCGGCATCATCTCCCCGTTCAACTTTCCGGCGATGGTGCCGATGTGGTTCTTCCCGGTCGCGATCGCCGCGGGCAACGCCGTGGTGCTCAAGCCCAGCGAGAAGGACCCGTCCGCCGCACTCTGGCTCGCCGCCCTCTGGGCCGAGGCCGGGCTGCCCGACGGCGTGTTCACCGTGCTGCAGGGCGACAAGCAGGCGGTGGACGGGCTGCTGGAGAGCCCGGACGTCGCCTCGATCTCGTTCGTCGGCTCGACGCCCATCGCCCAGTACATCTACGAGACCGCGTCCCGCCACGGCAAGCGCGTGCAGGCACTCGGCGGCGCGAAGAACCACATGCTCGTCCTGCCGGATGCCGACCTCGACCTCGTCGCCGACCAGGCCGTGAACGCGGGATTCGGCGCGGCGGGAGAGCGGTGCATGGCCGTCTCGGTCCTGCTCGCGGTCGAGCCGGTGGCGGACGCGCTGATCGAGCGCATCTCGCAGCGCATCGCGGGGCTGCGCATCGGCGACGGTGCGGGCGGTGCCGACGGCGAGCCCGACATGGGTCCGCTGATCACCGCGGAGCACCGCGCGAAGGTGTCGGGCTACGTCGACATCGCCGAGGCCGACGGGGCGCGCATCGTGGTCGACGGCAGAGGGTTGACGGTCGACGGGAACGAGGACGGCTTCTGGTTCGGGCCGACGCTCATCGACGAGATCCCGACATCCTCGCGGGCCTACCAGGAGGAGATCTTCGGGCCCGTGCTGTCGGTGGTGCGGGTGCAGACCTTCCAGGAGGGGGTCGACCTGATCAACTCCGGCCGGTTCGGCAACGGGACCGCGATCTTCACGAACGACGGCGGGGCGGCCCGCCGCTTCCAGCACGAGGTCCAGGTCGGGATGATCGGCATCAACGTGCCCATCCCGGTCCCCGTGGCTTATCACTCGTTCGGCGGGTGGAAGGCATCGCTGTTCGGCGACGCGAAGGCGTACGGTGTCCATGGCTTCGACTTCTTCACCCGCGAGAAGGCGATCACCAGTCGGTGGCTCGACCCCGCCCTCCACGGCGGCATCGACCTCGGCTTCCCCCAGAACAGCTGACCAGCGGATGCGGGCAGGAGACGCCATGACCGAGGACGGGAACTGGTTCCACCGCCGGGGCGCGATCGGCCGCGACGGCTGGGAGAGCGTGGTCGACGACACGACGCCCGGCTGGGCGCACACCGGCATCCGCATCGGCGAGATCGGCGCGGGGGAGCGCCTCGCGCTCGCCGACACCGGGGTGGAGCGGATCATCGTGCCGCTCTCCGGGTCGTTCTCCGTGGCGCACACCGAGGAGGGATCGACCACCGAGACGCTGCTCGCCGGTCGCCGTTCCGTGTTCGACGGTCCGAGCGACGTGCTCTACCTGTCGGCGGCGGCCACGGCCGTCATCACGGGCTCCGGCCGGGTGGCCGTGGCGTCTTCGCCCACCTCGGTCGTGCATCCCACGCGGCACATCCTCGCGGCCGAGACCCCGGTCGAACTCCGTGGCGCCGGCGCCTCCAGCCGGCAGGTGCACAACTTCGGTACGCCGGAGGCGCTCGACGCCGAGCGCCTCATCGTGTGCGAGGTCATCACGCCCGCCGAGAACTGGTCGTCGTACCCGCCGCACAAGCACGACGAGCACGTGCCGGGGCGAGAGTCCCGGCTCGAGGAGATCTACTACTTCGAGGCGGCGCCCACGCGCTCGAGCGGAGACGCCGCTGCCGCCGACGCGGCCTTCGGGATGTTCGCGACCTACTCCTCGGATGCCGGCGAGATCGACATCGCCGAACGGGTGCGCACCGGCGACATCGCGCTGGTGCCGTTCGGGTTCCACGGTCCCGCCGTGGCAGCTCCCGGCTACGACCTCTACTACCTGAACGTCATGGCCGGCCCCGACCGGGAGCGGGCCTGGCTCATCACCGACGACCCCGCGCACGCGTGGGTGCGCGACAGCTGGAGCGGGCAGGACATCGATCCCCGGCTGCCCTACCGAGCAGAGGGAGAACTCTGATGCAGACCAGACGGATGACGGTCGGCCAGGCGCTGGTCGAGTTCCTCTCGCGGCAGTGGACGGTCGACGGCGACATCCGCGAGCGCACCGTGCCCGGCATGTTCGGCATCTTCGGTCACGGGAACGTCGCCGGTCTCGGCCAGGCGCTGCAGCAGTACAACCTCGAGCAGCCCGACCTGATGCCCTACCACCAGGCCCGCAACGAGCAGGCGATGGTGCACCAGGCCGTCGGGTTCGCCCGGATGCATCGCCGCAGGGCGACGTTCGCGAGCACGGCCTCGGTCGGTCCTGGCGCCACGAACATGCTCACCGGTGCGGCGCTCGCGACCACCAACCGGCTGCCGGCGCTGCTGCTGCCGAGCGACACCTTCGCCACCCGGGTCGCGGACCCCGTGCTGCAGCAGTTGGAGCGCCCGCACGACATCGGGCTCACCGTGAACGACGCGTTCCGCCCGCTCTCGGTCTTCTTCGACCGGGTGCAGCGCCCGGAGCAGCTGTTCTCGATCGCGCTCGCCGCGATGCGCGTCCTCACCGATCCCGCCGAGACCGGTGCGGTGACGATCGCCCTGCCCGAAGACGTTCAGGCCGAAGCGCTGGACGTGCCCCTCGAGTTCCTCCAGGACCGGGAGTGGCACATCCGCCGACCACTGCCGGAGCGCGGACCGCTGGCGCGGGCGGTCGCGGCGATCCGTGGTGCGAAGCAGCCGCTCCTCGTCGCGGGTGGCGGTGTCATCTACTCCGAAGCGGAGCAGGCGCTGCGGGCGTTGGTCGAGGCCACGGGCATCCCGGTCGGCACGACGCAGGCGGGCGGCGGCGCGCTGCCGTGGGATCACCCCCAGTACCTGGGCGGGATCGGTGCGACCGGCGCCACCGCGGCGAACCGCATCGCGGCGGAGGCCGACGTCATCATCGGCGTCGGCACCCGGTACAGCGACTTCACGACGGCGTCCCGCACGGCCTTCCAGAACCCCGACGCGGTGTTCGTCAACATCAACATCGCGGCCTTCGACGCCTACAAGCACGGCTCGCAGCTGCCCGTCGTCGCGGATGCCAGGGAGGCCCTGGTCGCGCTGCGCGACGAGCTCGACGGATACCGCGTCGCACCGGCGCTGAGCGCACGGATCGCCGACGAGAAGCGCGAGTGGGATGCGGTCGTCGACCGGGCGCTCGCCCCCACGGGCCGCGAGCTGCCGGGCCAGCCCGAGATCATCGGCGCCGTGCGCGGGGCCGTGGCCGACGAAGACGTGATCGTGCAGGCGGCCGGCTCGCTCCCCGGCGACCTGCACAAGCTCTGGCGCGTCAGCGATCCGCTCGGCTATCACGTCGAATACGCATACTCCTGCATGGGGTACGAGATCGCGGGAGGACTCGGCGTCAAGCGCGGGCTCACGGCATCCGGCGACGAGCGCGACGTCGTCGTCATGGTCGGCGACGGCTCGTACCTGATGCTGAGCTCCGAGCTCGCGACGGCCGTGGCCGAGGGGATCAAGATCATCGTCGTGCTCATCCAAAACCAGGGCTATGCCTCGATCGGGCACCTCTCGGAGACGGTCGGCTCGGAGCGCTTCGGCACCGAGTACCGCCGCTACGACGACGAGGCGCGCAACTTCCAGCGCGGCGACGTGCTGCCGGTCGACCTCGCCATGAACGCGCGCAGCTACGGCGTCGACGTCATCGAGATCGCGAAGGGGTCCGCGGCGATCGACGCCCTGCGTGCCGCGGTCGCCGCCGCGAAGGCCTCCGAGCGGACGACGCTCATCCATGTCGAGAGCGATCCGACGGTCTACGGCCCCGACGGCGAGGGCTGGTGGGATGTGCCGGTGGCCGAGGTCTCGCGCACCGAGACGGCTCGACGGGCGCGCGCGGAGTACGAGGGTCAGCGCGCCGCACAGCGCCCGCTGCTGGGGTGAGTCGGGTCGGGCCGCCTGCGCTCCAGGCACTTCCCACCCGGTACCGCGTACCCTGGAAGGTATGACTGAGACTCCCCGCACGCGCGAGACGCGCCCACAGGCAGCGCCCGCGTCGTCCCGTTCGGGGGCGGTCCGCGAGACCAAGAAGCCACAGGTGCGCCCGGCGACCGAGGGGTGGACCCAGCAGAAGGATGCCGAGGGGCGTCCGCTCCTGCAGTTCGCGAGCCCCAAGCGCGGCAAGCCGCCCGTGCACCTGGCCGACCTCACACCGGCCGAACGCATCGAGAAGGTCAAGGAGCTCGGGCTGCCCGGCTTCCGCGCGAAGCAGCTGTCGACGCACTACTTCCGCCACTACACGTCCGACCCCGAGCAGATGACCGACCTCCCGGCCGACACCCGGGAGCAGCTGGTCGCCGGGATGCTGCCGCCGCTGCTCACCGAGGTGCGCCGCCTCGAGACCGACAAGGGCGACACGATCAAGTTCCTGTGGCGTCTGCACGACGGCGCCCTGGTCGAGTCGGTGCTCATGCGCTACCCCGGCCGCATCACGCTGTGCGTGTCGAGCCAGGCCGGCTGCGGCATGAACTGCCCGTTCTGTGCGACCGGCCAGGCGGGTCTGACCCGCAACATGTCGACCGCCGAGATCATCGAGCAGATCGTCCGCGCCAACCGGCTCATCGCCGAGGGCGGGCTCGGCGGCAAGAAGTCCGACGACCACAGCATGGAGCGCGTCTCGAACATCGTCTTCATGGGGATGGGCGAGCCGCTGGCCAACTACAAGCGCGTGATGGATGCGGTGCGGTCGATGGTCGCCGCACAGCCCGACGGCCTCGGCATGAGCGCCCGTGGCATCACCGTGTCGACCGTCGGCCTGGTGCCGGCGATCAAGAAGCTCGCTGACGAGGGCATCCCGGTCACGTTCGCGCTGTCGCTGCACGCACCGGACGACCACCTGCGCGACGAGCTCATCCCGGTCAACTCCCGCTGGAAGGTCGATGAGGCGCTGGATGCCGCCTACGACTACTACGCCAAGACCGGCCGCCGCGTGTCGATCGAGTACGCGCTCATCAAGGACATGAACGACCACGGCTGGCGCGCCGACCTGCTGGCCGAGAAGCTCAATCAGCGCGGACGCGGGTGGGTGCACGTGAACCCGATCCCGCTGAACCCGACGCCCGGCTCGATCTGGACGGCATCCGAGAAAGACGTCACGAACGAGTTCGTGCGCCGCCTGAACGACGCCGGCATCCCGACCACCCTCCGCGACACCCGCGGCAAGGAGATCGACGGCGCCTGCGGTCAGCTCGTCGCCACCACCGAAGACGAGGCCGCCTCCGCCGCGATGGCCTGAGTCCCGCCCGCGCGGCGGGCGTCTGTCGTGCCGAGTTGCTCGGCGCGGTCGAGCCAGCGGGTGATGGTCGCCGCCTTGGCATCCTTCACTCCGAGCATGCGGTGCGTGCGCACCGAGCGGATGCCGCAGAACTTCATGGTGTTGCGCACGATCTGCGTCTGTGCCGGGAGGCCGGTGAACGGCAGGAAGAACCAGGGAGTGTCGGCGAGCAGGAGCAGACGTCCACGGCGCGCGGGGATCAGGCCCTCGGGGAGGCCGAGCTTCGAGTAGCGGTACTCCTGCTGCGGCAGCAGCGCCCGATCGAAGAAGCCCTTGAGGAGGGCCGGCGGTGCGCCCCACCACACCGGTGTCGCGATGACGATCGTGTCGGCATCGTGCAGAGCCTGCTTTGCCTCGACGAGGTCGGGCTCGAGCGTCATGCGCTCGCGGTAGCCGAAGCGCAGGTTGGGGTCGAAGTCGAGGTCGCGCAGGGCGAGCACGCGGGCATCGCCGTGCCCGGCGGCGTACCGCTGGGCGAGCGAGGCGGTCAAGGAGCGGGCGTCGGGGTGGCCGTCGATCACGAGAGCGGTCATGGCGTGGTTCCTATCTGGACAGTGTCAAGCTGGTGGACAGTGTCAAGATAGGAGATGATGTTGCTCATGTCAAGTTCGAAGGACGGCTACCACCACGGCGATCTCGCCCGTGCCCTGGAAGACGCCGCGATGCAGCTGCTGGAGCGGATGCCGGCGGCGGAGATCAGCCTGCGCGAGGTCGCGCGGGCCGCGAACGTCAGCCACAACGCGCCGTACCATCACTTCTCCGACCGGCTCGGACTGCTCAAGGCGATCGCCGAGCGCAGCATGGCCGACCTCCTCGACCAGGTCCGCGCTGCCGCCGAGAAAGCCTCGACCCCGCGGGCGGCGCTCATCGACGGAGGGTCGGCCTACATCCGCTTCGCGATCGAGCATCCGCATGCGTTCGACGCCGTCTACGACCCGACCGTCTGCATCCCGGGATCGCCGACCGCCACGATGGCGCCGCTGATCGACGGGCTCGAGGCCGTGCTCGCCGAGGGCGCAGCCGCGGTGGGACTCGACCGACCGACCGATGTCGTCGCGCTGTGGGGCCTGATCCACGGGCTCGGCACCCTCGCCGCCGCCGGACACTTCGCCCTCGACGACGGCCTGTCCGCCTACGCCGCTGCTCTCGATCGGCTGCTTCCGGCATCCTGAATCCGTCGGACGGCACGGAACCTGTGAGGCACTCCAAGGACTTTTCCACGGTATCCACAGGCGATATTTCGTAGATTGTTCGGATGCCCTATTCCGCCCATCGGCCGGGTCGCTACGACTCGCAGGGTCGGATCATCATCGACGGCGAACCCGACGCCGTCACCGATGACCTCGACTTCCTGCGCGAATTCGAGCCGACCGGCGCCGACGACGCCACCCGCGAGGTTCCCGTCGCAGACCCCGCCGAGGCGACCCCGATCGCCGATGCGGTCGCCGCCGACGAGTCCGCGCCCGTGAAGCCCCCGCGCGAGCCCCGCGTCCGCAAGCCCCGCAAGAAGCGTGCCCCGCGCACTCCCGGCTCCCGTGCCCGGACACTCGCGATCCTCGGTGGCGCGGAGGGCGAGATCCTCGACCGCGTCCCCGGCGAGACGCCGCGCTTCGTGCAGATGTTCTTCGTGCTCGCCGGCACCGCGCTGGTCTCCGCCATCTCGATGCTCTTCGCGCTCACCACCGGTGTGCAGGCCGCGATCTGGCTGGCCGTGCCGCTCGCGCTCGTGTGGGCGCTCATCATCTTCAACCTCGATCGCTTCCTCACCTCGACCATGAGCTCGACGCGGAACGTGTGGCGGCTCATCGGCCTCGCGATCCCGCGTGTGATCATGGCCGCGATCATCGGCTTCGTCGTCGCCGAGCCGCTCGTGCTGCAGATCTTCCACAACGACATCGCCCGCGAGGTCGCGTCGACCAACATCACGCAGTCGCAGTCCGATCAGGAGGCGCTCGAGACCGGTCCGGAGAAGATCGCGCTGGACTCCGCCACCGCCAAGGTCGCCGAGCTCGAGAACCAGGCCGCGACCGGCATCGTCGCGGGCACCGAATCCTCTTCGGCGACCGAGTCGGCCGCCCAGGCCACGGTCGACGACGTGACCGCCAAGATGACCGAGCAGCAGAAGGTCATCGACCAGGCGCGCGTGCTCTACCAGTGCGAGCTGACCGGTGAGGGCGCGGGCACCGTTCCCGGCTGCACCGGCGTGAACGGCGAGGGCGCGAGCTCGGACGCCGCCAAAGCTCAACTCGCCGAGGCGCAGCAGACGTACGACGCGCTCGCCGCCCAGCTGCGCACCGCGAACGAGGAGCTCGCCGCCGCCGGCACCGCCGCCAAGGAGAACACCTCGACGTCGGAGTCGACGAACCGCGAGCAGGCGAAGTCCCAGCTGCCGGCCGCCCGCGACACCTACGACCAGGCGCTCGCCGCGTACAACGCGCGCGCGGATGCCGTGGCCCAGGGCAACGCCGGAGCCGTCGGGCTGCTCAGCCAGATCAGCGGATTGAACCGCCTGAGCGAGAAGGAGCCCACGATCCTGTGGGCGCACATCCTCATCGCGGCGCTGTTCTTCATGATCGAGCTGCTGCCCGTGCTGGTCAAGGTGCTCACGAGCTACGGCGACCCGAGCCTGTATGAGAAGGCCGCGGCCATCCGCAAGCAGGTCGCCCTGGACCGGGTGACGGCGGAGGGCTTCCGCGACCGCGCCGAGATCGTGACGACTCCGGCGCCATCGCCTCCGTCAGCCTCCGCTCAGGCCACCTGACCTGGCCCGCGCTCCCGGGACACCGTCGCGCCTAGGCGACGAGCGTGAGGCTTCGCGACGGGAGCAGGACGTCGGCGATCACGGATGACCCGTGCTGCGGTACGGCGTGGGTCAGCGAGCGGATCAGGGCGACGGTCGACGGCGGCCGCGACCACTGCTCGCCGGTCAGTGCCGCCTCGATCAGGGACAGCGGATGCTGAAGCGCGGGGTCGTGCTGGCGGGAGTCGTCGCTCAGCCATTCGATGAGCTGACCGATGGTCCAATCGGGCCTGATTGGACCGAGATCTGCCGGAGGAGTGGTCGTGAAGGTGCTCATTGGTCCAGAATCAGGTCTCATGAGCGTCGATGACAGGGCCAATACTCGGCCGGTGGACCATGGATCGGCCATTCCTGCGCCATCCGCAGGTTCATCGCCGACTCTCGTCCGTGCGGGCGAGGTCGCCTCGGAGGCGCTCTCCGCCCGGTTGGGCAGATGGACCCACGGAGACGGCACGCTCGCGGCGCGGCTGTCCCGCGGCATCGAGGCTCTGATCGCGGGCGGCGAGCTGCGCCCCGGCGACCGTCTGCC
>NZ_JARE01000041.1:0-42533 GCF_000708325.1 Microbacterium sp. Cr-K20
GGGCGTGGGCGCTGCGGCCGGGGCACAGGCGGTGAACGCGAGCGACAGCGTGAGCGTGGCGGCGACGGATGCGGTTCGGCGGGGACGTGGGTTCATGACGCTCTCACACTATTGAGAACGATTCTCGTTATCAAGTCGGGTGGCATCTCAGCCCGCCGCCGCGAGGCCGAGGCGCACGGAATAAAGGAGAAAACGTGAAACGAAGGAGCTGTGACGCGGAAGGCGCCTTCGAAGCGCGCGATCTCCTTCATTTCGCGTCATGCCCACGGCCGGTCAGCCCGAACGTCGGCACCCCGGCGTAGGGTCGCAACATGAGCAGCACAGCATCCGGAGAAAGTCATGGAGTGGTCCCCTCCTACCTGCTCGCGCGCCTGGCCGAGTCGGGGCGTTTCCCCAAGGCCGCAGCCGCCGCGCGGCAGACGCTCACGGCGGGCCGCCCGCCGTTCCGCGCGCGCATCGACCTGTCGATCGACGAGAACGGCGACCTCGTCGCCCACCTTTCGGATGCTCCGAACCGCACGATCAGCGACGCCGGCAACACGCAGCAGCTTCCCGGCGCGGTGGTGCGTGGCGAAGACGACGGCCCGGTGGAAGACACCGCGGTGAACGAGGCCTTCGACGGGCTCGGCGCCACATTCGAGATGCTGCTGGCCGCGTTCCAGCGCAACTCCCTCGACGACGCCGGCGCCCCGCTGGACGCGACCGTGCACTACGGCGTCGACTATGACAACGCGTTCTGGGACGGCGAGCGCATGGTGTTCGGCGACGGCGACGGTGAGGTGTTCCAGGGGTTCACCGGTTCGCTCACCGTCATCGGACACGAGCTCGCGCACGGCGTCGTGCAGCACACCGCGAACCTCGAGTACCAGGGACAGCCCGGGGCGCTGAACGAATCCATCGCCGATGTGTTCGGAGCCCTGACCGAGCAGTACGCCCTCGGCCAGACCGCCGACCAGGCGACCTGGCTCATCGGCGCCGAGATCTTCACCGATGCCGTCGAGGGTGCGGCGCTGCGCTCGATGATCGCACCCGGCACCGCCTACGACGACGACGAGCTCGGCAAAGACCCGCAGCCCGACCACATGAGCGGTTTCGTGCGCACGACCGAAGACAACGGCGGGGTGCACATCAACTCCGGCATCCCCAACCGCGCCTTCGCCCTGTTCGCGACCGACCTCGGCGGCAAATCCTGGGAGCGGGCGGGCACGGTCTGGTACCGGGCTCTCACGGGAGGCCTGTCGAGCACCGCGACCTTCACGGAATTCGCCGACGCGACGGTCGCCGCCGCCACCGCGCTCGACGATGCCACGGCCGAAGCGGCTCGACGCGCCTGGAGTGCCGTGGGAGTCTATGAGGATGAGCGAGTCCCCTCCACCGACTGACACGCACGTCGTGATCGCGGTGGTGCGCACCGGCGGCATCGCGGGCATCCGTCGTCAGTGGCGGGTGGAAGCCGAGCCCGACGAAGCCGGGGAGTGGATCGACCTCATCGACGGCTGCCCGTGGGACGAGGAGACGGATGCCGGCACCGGCGCCGACCGGTACGTCTGGAGCATCCGGGCCCGCACACCCTCCGAGCGCCGGGAACGCGACGTGCCCGACTCCGCTCTCGACGGCCCCTGGCGCACCCTCGTCGAAGCGGTGCGCACGGCCGCCAGGCGCTGAACCCGCATCCGCTCCGGCTCCCGATCAATCCGGTGTGAATCCGGCCCCGTCGCCGCCGGGCAGGTTCACAATGGAGACCATGGGACTGTTCCAGCAGAAGCCGGAAGAACAAGAGAACCAGTGGGTGCTGCCCTCTGAGCCGCTCGAGCGCACGGAGGCGGACGTGCTCGACACGGCGCCCGTCGTCGACCCGCTCTCGATCGGACTCGGCGCGGAGACCAGCGGCGACCTGAGCTCGGTCCTGTTCCCGGTCGCACCTCCCGCCCCCGAGGCCGTCGCGGCCGAGAACGGCGAGCCCGAGGCTGAAGAGGACTGACCTGCACCACGTCGCAGTTGCGCCACCGCGACGCAGGGCAACCATCGATTCACTGCGACCCCGGTGCGAATCGACGACGGGCCGCGCGGCTACGGTTGAGGGATGACGATCACCGCCGCCGCAGACGGCTCCGCCCTGGGCAACCCCGGCCCCAACGGCTGGGCCTGGTACATCGACGACGCGAACTGGGCTGCCGGCGGTTCCCCACACGGCACCAACAACCAGGGCGAGCTGCGCGCGGTCCTCGAACTGCTGCTCGCGACCGCCGGCACCGACGAGAAGCTGCTGATCGAGTGCGACAGCCGCTACGTGATCGACTCCGTGACCAAGTGGATGCCGGGCTGGAAGCGCAAGGGCTGGCGCAAGTCCGACGGCGGACCCGTGCTCAACCGCGACCTGCTCGAGGGCATCGACGAGGCGATCCGTGGCCGTGACGTCGAGTTCTCGTGGGTCAAGGGGCACGCCGGACACCCGCTCAACGAAGCGGCCGACGAACGCGCGAACGCCGCCGCCAAGGCGTACCAGGCGAAGCAGGAACCGCGACGAGGACCGGGCTTTACGAGGGGAACGGATGCCGGCGCTGCCGTATCCGGATCCGCGTCCGTCGCCGCATCCGCACCGTCCGCATCGGCCGGTTCCGCGGCTGCCGGGACGAGTTCCGCGGGCGCGAGTGCGGTCACGACCGAGGACCGCGCCCGCTCGACCGCGGCAGCGGCAGCATCCGCCCCCTCTCCCGCCGCGGCCGCCTCGCTCGCGGAGCCGCTCTGGGCCGAAGCATCCGATCTGCTCGACGGCCTGGACTCCCCCGACGACGACCCGATCGAGCTGCGGATCCCCCTCTCCTCCGACGAGCACGCCCGCCTGCGCGACCGAGCCGAAGCACAGGGCGTCTCGCTCGAAGAAGCCCTCCGCCGCCTGATCTGAGCGGCTGCCGAGGCGTAAACTCGCCCCATGTCGACTCCTGCCCGCACCATCGGCCGCATCTTCCTCGGCGCCTCCCTCGTCTTCGCGGGCGTCTCCCACCTCACGGTGGCTCGTGAGGAGTTCCAGGCCCAGGTTCCCGAGTCGCTACCGCTCGACCCCGATACGACCGTGCTCGCCTCGGGCGTGGCCGAGGTCGCGCTCGGCTCTGCCCTGCTGCTGGCGCGACGCCGTCGGCGCACGGTCGGCACGATCGCCGCGCTGTTCTTCGTCGCCGTGTTCCCCGGCAACGTGGCGCAGTGGATGCACCACCGTGACGGCTTCGGCCTCGACACGGACATGAAGCGTTTCGTCCGGCTGTTCTTCCAGCCAGTGCTCGTCGCACTGGCGCTGTGGTCGACCCGCGAACTCCGACGCTGACACGCCGACACAGGATCATCGGCGCGGACCCACACCCGTCGGGACGGACGCCCTCTGCGGCGCGACGGAACCTCGGAGGTCCGATCCGTAGACTCGGCGGATGAGGAAAAGGCGGGTGAAGCAGCGGTGAAGGCGCGTACCGCCTTCGGCCTGCTCCGCCTCGGCGCTGCCGCCGTCTGCCTCGTGGCGCTCATCCACCGGCTGAGCTGGGGGCTCGCGTCGCACACGATCGCGAGCCAGAACTTCTTCGCTTACCTGACCAACCAGTCCAACATCGCGTTCGTCGTGCTGCTCACGATCGCGGGGGTGCTCGCTCTGCGCTCGGCGCGGGATCCGCGGTGGCTCACGGTGGCACTGGCACTCGTGCTGACCTGGACGATCACCGCCGGACTGGTGTTCGCGATCCTCGTCTGGCAGGCCGGCATCCGCGGCATCCGCATCGATGTGCCGTGGTCGGATCAGGTGTTGCACTTCTGGCTGCCGGCGCTGACGGTGGCGGCATGGGCCCTGGCGCCCGGCCACCGATCGGTGCCGTGGCGGGTGGTCCCGGTGTCCCTCGCCTACCCGGTGCTCTGGGGAATTGCGACGATGATCCGTGGGCCGATGATCGGCTGGTACCCCTACTACTTCCTCGACCCGCGGCAGGTGAGCGGGCCGCTCGAGTTCCTCGCGTCGGCGGCGATCGCGCTCGGCAGTTTCGCCGTGGTCTCGACCCTGCTCGTGCTCATCAGCCGCATGCCGCTGCCGAGACGACTGCGGACGGATGCCGACGACGAGGCCGATGCTCCGGACCGGCCGCCCGCGGTCGAGGGCGAGCAGGTGCCGGAGGAATCCGCGCGGGAGACGGCGACCGCGCGGAGCTAGACGCGTCGGACTTCGTGGCGCCGGACGGAACGGCGTCGGTGGAAGCGGCTCCGACGGGGAGCGCGGTCAGACCCAGAGCGTGAGCGAGGCGAGGGCCGCTTCGAGGGCCGCCTTCTCGTCGAGCGCCGCGAAGTCCGCGGCAGCGGTGCCGCCGACGAGGCCAACGAGCACATTCTCTCCGGTCGTCGGCTGCAGGTTGATCCAGGTCGGGATCAGCACATCGGCTCCCACGGCGTGCCAGATCGACTCCTCGTTCTGCCAGAACGGCTCGTCCCACCGCAGCCAGACGGTCTCGATCGCCCCCATGCCGAGAGCGGCGATCGCACCCCGCTGCGAGAACGGGAGCGCCGGCTCGAACTCGATGCTGCGCTTCTGGAGCACGCCCAGCGGAACCGTCACGACGACCCGGTCGAAGGACAGGGCCTCACCGGTGCCGAGGCGGATGCTGACGCCGGAGTCGTCGTACGCGATGCGCGCGACCGGGGAGCTCAGCCCCACCTGCACGCCGTCGAGCGCATGCTCCACGAACGGGGTGAGATCATCGCGTGCCGCCTTCGGCTCACCGGTCGGCAGCGGCGGGGCCAGCCAGCTGGAGAGCTCGTCGGCATCGGCTCCGGTGCGGGTGGCGAGAATCGCGAGCAGTGCGGCGGTCGCGGGGTCGGCGGGATCCACGCCTGCCGCGGTGAGGGCGTCGGCGACCGAGGAGTCTTCGGGAGCCGCCTGCGCCGTGGTCATAGCCGCGGTGAACGGTTGCGGGTCGACCGGGTCTGTATCGCCATCCGGTGTGCGCCAGAGCTCGCCGGTCAGCTCCTCGATGCCGACATCGCCGCTCGTCAGCTGGTCGAGGACCTCGGAGTCGTCATCGCCGAAGAGCCAGGCGCCGAGCTGCACCGGCACCGGCCACGAGTCGTCGACCTGCGAGTGGACGCGTCCGCCCACGCGGTCGCGCGCCTCGAACACGGTCACCTGCACGCCGCGTTCGGCGAGCAGTGCCGCAGCCGTGGCGCCCGCGAGCCCGGCACCGACCACGGCCACCCGCTCGCCGGAGCTGCCCGGGATCATGAGCTCTTCCGCGGCGCGCGCACCGGAGGCGATGGCCCCGCGCACCGTGCCGGGAGCATCCTCATCGGTCGCCTCGCCGGCGAAGAAGACGCGATCGTCGATGGGCAGACCCAGCGCGGTGCGGGTGCCGGCGACGACCCCGACGGGGGTGAAGCTGACGGCGCCGAGGGCGAACGGGTCGGTGGTCCAGGTGCTGCGGACGCTGCCGGCCGGCGCGGGAACTCCGGGCGGAGGCTCGGGCTCACGGGTGCGCGTGGGCGTCGGCGTGGGCGCGGGTTCGGGGGTGCAGGAGGCGAGAAGCACCGAAGCGACGCCGGCTCCGGCGCCGAGGAGCAGAGTGCGGCGCGTGATCCTCATCGTGTCGCCACTTTATCCCGAGCCGGGCGGTTCTGCCTCGGCGGGAGGGGTGGTGCGGCCGTCGCGCGCGTTCACAACTCAGGAATAAGTCGCCCGCACACGGCAGAACAGGCCGGATCCGCGGGGATCCGGCCTGTTCATCCTGAGTTGTGAACGCGACGCCGCGGTCAGACGGCGAGCAGCTCCCGCTCCAGGCGGGCGAACGACGATTCCATACCGTCGGCCATGCCGGTGGCGAGGATCATGTCGCGCGTCTCCTTGTCGGGGTACTCGATGAGCACCGTGACGAGGGTCGCTCCGTCTTCTTCGTACAGGTTCAGGTCGTTGAGGGTCTCGGTCGGCATGCCCTGCATCCGCTCGGTGGTGACCGCTCGGCGCGGGGCGTCGATCAGGAGCGCCTCCCCTTCGAAGCCGAACGGCTCCCCCTCGGTGTCGCCGACTGGCGCCCAGGAGTTCCGGTACGACTGGCCGACCTCGGTGGCGGCGACGCACTCCGTCATCTCCCAGCCGTCGGGGCCGAGCATCCACTTGCGGATGAGCTCGGGCTCGAAGTGCGCACGCCAGACCAGCTCGCGCGGCCCTTCGACCAGACGGGTGATGCGCACGTGGGTGTCGTCGAGCAGCTCCACCCGGGTGCCCTTGCCCTGCGCGTAGTCGCGGAGGTCCTGCAGTACGGCATCGAGCTGCGCCATCGCCATCTTGATGCCCTCGACCTGGCCCATCTCGACGACCTGCTCGAGTGCATCGACCGAGTCGAAGTGGCTCGTCGTGACCATGCGGGTGCCCTCGGCGGTGGGCTCGAACGAGAACGACATCCGCTGCGCGGGGAAGCCCTCGAGTGGCTTGCCGGACTCGTCGACGAAGGAGTCGATCACTTCGAAGGAGTTCGGTGCCTCGATCGAGAGGAACTCCCACGACCCGGACGACTTCTCGCCGCGCGGGCCGTTCATCGAGTAGACCGCGCGTCCGCCGACGGTGTGGTCCCAGGCGGTGAAGGTGGCCGGCCATCCGGGAGGGCCCCAGAAGCGCTCGAGCTGGCGCGGATCGCTGTAGGCGCTCCAGACCCGCTCGATGGGGGCGGCGAAGTCGGCGACCACGGTCATCGTGAGGTTGTCGGCATCGGTGGTGACGTCGGTGACAGGCATTTCAGTCTCCTTGCTCGTTCTTCTGGGTGTCGCTGTTGTCGGATGCGCCGGACCGAGGCGTCTCGGCCAGCAGGTCGTCGAGTCGGGCGATGCGCGACCGCCACAGCTCTTCGTATCGGGCGAGGAGCGCCCTGGCGCGGGCGATCATCTCGGGGTTCGCGCGGACGAGCCGCTCGCGTCCCTCGGCGCGCTTGACGATGAGGTTCGCGGCCTCGAGCACGGCGACGTGCTTCTGCACCGCGGCGAACGACATCTCGTAGTCGGCGGCGAGGGTCGATACCGACTGCTCACGCTCGATCGTCCGGCGCAGGATGTCGCGCCGGGTCGACGTCGCCAGTGCGTGGAAGACACGGTCGACCTCCGCTTCGCTCAGTTCTCTTTGTGCAACCATTTGGTTGTACGTTATGCCTGAGCGGAGGGGATGTCAAGGGGTCGGTTGTGACTTGCGGCTTTAGATCGGACTAGATGCTTTACATCGGACTACCCGAGGCTGAGCCGGACTGAGTCCGATCTAAAGCCGAGTGCTGGGGGCCGCCTCCCTTCGGAGTGGCAATGAAGCCAGCTGCGGTCGCGAGGAAAGTCAGATCGTCAGGCCGACTCATGCAGGACGACGGTCAAAACGCGCGCACATCCAGACCCCGAATACGGATGGTTGGCGGTCGGCAGAACCTGCGCCGAAACCCATACACCACCCGTTTCGGCGCCCTAACGTTTCGGCAGGGGGTTACGGCGGGGCGACGCTCGGCGTGTCGCACTTCCCCAGCACCACCACGGGTGCCCGGCCGCAAACGATCGTTTTCGGTGGTAGCCCGGGCACGACATCAACAGCGAAGTCGAGGATGATTGAGTCGTGGAGATTGAGCTGCTTTATATCGCCGGTTGCCCCAGCTGGGTTGAGGCTGGCCGTCGTGTTTCTGAGGCGCTACGAGAAACAGGCCACGACGAATCGGAGGTTCACTACCGACTCATTCGGACGGAGGAGGACGCGGGCGCAGTCTCGTTCGCGGGCTCCCCCACGATCACCCTGGATGGCAACGATCTCTTTCCGGGGTCGGGGCGAAGCAATGACCTCGCCTGCCGTATTTACAGCACCCCTGCTGGGCTGGCCGGGATGCCAACGGTTGAACAGATTCGAGAGGCGCTCTCCGCTCATGGCGACTGACGAGGACGTTGCGTGCACGTGCTGCGGGCGACATCTGCCACGCAAGAAGCTGCACGCACTCGGAGACGATCGCGCTTTCATCTGTCGACGATGCGGCTGGTGGGTGGCTCTGCGCCTACATCGCGACCGCCCGCCTGCCTAAGCGTGAACTCACTCAACGGCTGCCCACGGCGATCGCGCCGATGTAGAGGGCGAGTTGATGGGTGTCCCACCACCGCACAACGGATCTCACTCGGTGCTCTCATCCCCGGCGCGGATCATGAAAACTGCTCCGGTGATCGCTGCGGCGAAGATTACGATGTCGGCGATGTTGCCGATGAACCAGTTTCCGTAGGCGAGGAAGTCCACGACGTGACCACGGGCGAATCCGGGGTCCCGGAAAAGGCGGTCGCCTGCGTGTGAGGCGGAAGCGCCGCCGAGCGCGCCGATGACGATCGCCCATCTCACGCGTTGCACTCGGAACGCGAACACGATCGCTGTGACCGTGGCGGCGACAGCGAGCAGCGCGAACACCCAGGTGAAGCCTTCCCCGAAGGAGAATGCCGCTCCGGGGTTATAGGCGAGCTGCAAACCCAGCAGGTCACCGATCAGCGGGATGCGCTCACGGTCGGTGAGGGTCGCTTCGGCCCACACCTTGGTTCCCTGATCGATCAGCACGACGACCACGGCGATCAAGAGCGCTCCACCAGTGAGCTGCCGCCGCCGGGTCGACGACAGCTTGCGCGCAGCGGGCGGATGAGCCTCTGACTGGGAGGAGGTCATGCGAGCACCTCGATCAGACGGACGATGACCCCAGATTCGATCAGGATGAACAGGCCCAGGCCGATGAACACGGCCGGTACGAGCCAGTGCTCGACGCGCTCCAGCCCCTCGGTAACAGCCTTGTTGGTGCCGATCAGCCGGCCGGCCGCGCACCAGACCGCGACGAGGATGAGGAACACGACGATCATGATCGCGACGTCGACTGGGGTGCTGGTGCGGAAGATTGGCGTGTAGAGGGAGATATTGTCGGCCCCGTTGGCGATCGTGATCCCTGCGACGCCCCATAGTCCGACCGCGGTGATCTTGGAGTCGTCGTCGTCATTGTCGCCGTTGCGGCGCAAGCCGCGAATGAGCGTCCACACGCCGATGCCGAGCGGGATCAGACCCAGGAACCCGACCCATTCGTCCGGAACGATCGTGAGCCCGAGCGCGGCTATCACACTGATCACGACCAGGGTGATGAACCCGAGATACTGGCCTGCGATGATCTGCCACGGGCGGGGTTTCCCTCGACTGGAGGCGAGGAACAGCACGGTGAGCACGACGATGTCGTCGATGTTCGTCGCCGCAAAAAGGCCGATCGCTGAACCGATGGTGGCGAGCATCAGCTTTCCAGTCGTGGCGTGCGGGCGGCACGCAGGCCGTTGAGGATCACGATGACCTCCGCGACCTCGTGGACCAGGACGACAGCCGCGAGCCCCAGGACGCCGAAGAGCGCGAGCGGGAGCAGGGCGGTGATGATCAGCAGCGACAGGATGATGTTCTGGTTGATGATCCGTCGACCGCGCCGGGCGTGATCGAACGCCCGCGGGATGAGGCGCAGATCATGGCCGGTGAAGGCCACGTCGGCGGATTCGATCGCTGCGTCGGAGCCTGTCGCGCCCATCGCGATGCCGACGTCTGCGCTAGCGAGGGCCGGGGCATCGTTGATGCCGTCGCCGATCATCGCGACCGGTCCTGCCTTCGACAGTTCTGCGATCGCGGTCGCCTTGTCCTCCGGGCGCAGCTCCGCTCGCACGGCGCTGATCCCGGCCTGCGCAGCCAGAGCACGAGCGGTCCGGGCGTTGTCGCCGGTGAGCATCGTCACGCCGACGCCCTGGCCGGTGAGTGTCCGGACTACGTCAGAGACTTCAGGGCGCAGCTCGTCACGGACGCCGATCGCGGCGACCGGTGACCCGTCGCGGTGCACGATGACGACGGTCATGCCCTGCTCTTCCAGCGTTGCGACCCGCTCGACGAGGTCGCCGGCGTCCAGCCAGCGGGGACTGCCGACGGTGATTCTCGATCCGTCGACGGTGCCGTCAATACCGTGGCCGGCCTGCTCGGTCACATCTGCAGCTGCCGGTGTCCCCGAGGCTGCGGCGGTGATTGCTGAGGCAAGAGGATGTGTGCTGTGCTGCTCCAGGGCAGCCGCCCACGCCAACGCCTGGACCTCGGTTACACCGTTCGTGGTGAGCACGGCGGTGACCACGGGCTCGTTGCGGGTGAGGGTTCCGGTCTTGTCGACGGCGACGTGCCGGACCGTCCCGAAGCGCTCGAAAACGGCGCCGGACTTGATGATCACACCGAACTTGCTCGCCGCACCGATCGCAGCGACGACCGTCAGCGGCACCGAGATCGCCAGCGCACACGGGGAGGCCGCGACGAGCACGACGAGCGCGCGGGTGATCCACACCTCGGGGTCGCCCAGCAGCGAACCGATGATCGCGACAAGCGCTGCGAGGATCAGCACGCCGGGCACCAGCGGGCGGGCGATCCTGTCCGCGAGACGAGCACGCTCGCCCTTCTCGGTCTGTGCTTTCTCTACCAGTTCGACGATCGTGGTGAGCGAGTTGTCGGTGCCCGCAGCCGTCGTTTCGACCTCCAGCGCGCCGGCGCTGTTGATCGCGCCGGCCGACACAACATCGCCAGGCTGGACCTCGACCGGGATCGACTCCCCAGTGATCGCCGAGGTGTCCAGGCTGGAGCGACCGGAGCGGACGATCCCATCCGTTGCGATCCGCTCGCCCGGGCGGACCACCATGACCTGACCGACCATAAGCTCTCTCGCTTGCACCTGCACAGCGTTGCCGCCCTGCAGCACGGTCGCTGTTTCCGGGACGAGCTTCAGGAGCGCCCGTAGCCCCCCGCGGGCCCGGTCCATCGCCTTGTCTTCGAGCGCCTCAGCGATCGAGTACAGGAACGCCAGAGCCGCGGCCTCCT
Organism: Microbacterium sp. Cr-K20; assembly: GCF_000708325.1. Taxonomy (NCBI): domain Bacteria; kingdom Bacillati; phylum Actinomycetota; class Actinomycetes; order Micrococcales; family Microbacteriaceae; genus Microbacterium; species Microbacterium sp. Cr-K20. Next base: position 10,877 of record NZ_JARE01000041.1, read on the forward strand.
CGACGTATCCGAGGACGACTGCACCGATGGCGCTGATGGTCATCAGCAGTCCGATGCCGAGCTTGCCCTTGAACAGCTTTCGTATCGCGCCAGGCGTGAACGTCGACGCACCCAGCAGCAGACCGGCCCAGAACAGCACGAGCGCCGGAATCTCGAGGACGGACCACTCGAGGATCAGGCCGACGAGGAACGCAACGCCGGAAAGGACCGGCACCATGATCCCGCGGTCCCTCCACCACGGCCGCTCAGCCTCTTCGTGTTCCTCTCCCGCCGGGGCGGCGGACTCGTGCTCGCAGCCGCACGCCGCGCTCACGCGTCAGCCCCTGCTCCGCAGCAGCCCGGCACCGTGCAGGCCGAGTCCACACACGGCGCGTGCTCGTCCACAGCCAGCGTCACATCCACAAGCGCGAGGAGGGCCGCGGCGAGATGAGGGTCGGCGATCTCGTAGCGGGTTTGCCGGCCCTCAGGCTCGGCGACAACGATCCCGCAGTCACGCAGGCAGGTGAGATGGTTCGACACGTTGGAGCGCGTCAGCTCTAGCTCACGGGACAGGACTGCGGGGTAGCTCGGGCCACCGAGCAGAGTCATGAGAATCCGAGAACGCGTAGGATCAGCCATGGCGCGGCCGAGCCGGTTCATGACGTCGAGACGAGAAGCAATGGTCAGCATAAGCTGAACTATACAGTCTCCGCTGACCTATTTCCTATGCGGTCAAGCCAATGCCCTCAGGGCATGGTCTTCGAGCCCGAAAGAACGCTGCCGCCCAGAATGCACAGGCGAGCTCGACGCGTCTCTGACATGAGCCGTCTTCTGGTTCCGGACGCGCTCCGCGGGTTCGCGATTGTCGCGATGCTCATCGCGCACGCTGCTCCGTTCGTGCCGAACGCACCGTGGGCGGTGCAATTCGTCACGGCGAACTTCAGTAGTGTCGCGTCGCCGCTCTTCGCACTCGTCATGGGCATGTCGGCGGAGCTTGTGTGGAGACGCGGCGGCGCTGCGGGGGTGACGTTGCTGCAACAGGCTCTGCGTGGCCTGTTCCTCATCGTCCTGGGTGTGTGGATGGCCACGTGGGGCTCCTGGCTGGCGGTCATCCTGAGCTATCTCGGGCTGCTCATCATCCTCGGCGCGCCCCTTCTACTCCTGCGCAGCTCGGTCGTGATCGCCGCGACAGCGGTCCTTGTCCTGGCCAGTCAGCCATTGCTGAGCGTCGCACGCACCTGGATTTGGGTCTACACCGCGCCGCCGCCCGTGCGTGAGGTCACGACCTGGATGTTCCTGGGCCCTCAGTATCGGGTGGTCAACCTGTTGCCGGTGTTCCTCATCGGTGCCCTGTTGATCCGTCACGGCTTGAAACGCGATCGCTTGTTGTGGATCATGGCGGCTGTGGCGCTGTTGGCGTATCTTGCCTGGGGTTTCGGGCAGCGCTTCGGCACGGTGTTATCGGGGGACTACCTGGACTCTCTGAGGGATATTGGCTTGGTGTTCGCCGTCTACGTCTGCGTTGTGCTGGGGGCTACGGTGAGGCGGGAGCATGCAGAGCGTTTTTGGGGTGCTGTCTTTGTTCCCCTGTGCGCGTGCGGTCAGGTGGCGTTGTCCCTGTACTTGCTGCACGGCGGTCTCATCGCACTCTGGAGTAACGCGTATGGCCGCCCTGCCGAGAACTTCTACTTGGGATGGCTGGTGATCGTTCCGGGCATGATCGGGGCGGGTTGGGTGTGGTGGCGGTTTGTTGGAACTGGTCCAGTTGATGGGTGATGGGCTGGCTCAGCGGACGACGTCCCAAGGCTTTCTCGCTTCGCCCGTAGAACGGGCGCGTGGCTCACGGGTTCGCAAGAAGACTTGATTGGTGGGGCTGGTATCATCCTGAGGTCATGGTCGTCCACGGTCGCGCTCACAAATGCGTTAGCCGAGCCGACGAGTTCCTGATAACGAAGATCATTACAGCCCTCGGGCTGGCGCTTCTTCTCGTTGTCGGAGCATGGCCGGGCGGCCATCGTGACGTGACAGATACGACTCCGTATCTGAGCACGACATCCTCGTCGTCACTAGGGACGCCTTCTGTCGGCCAGGACTCCGCTGGTTCCGGTGAAAGCGTTGTCGGCGCGACCGCCGAACAATTCGTGACCGGGGATACCGCAAACGACATCGTGATCGGTGTTGCCGGGTGCCTCTTGGGTATCATCTGCTGCTTCTTGGTGCTCATCGTCACGCGGACCTTCCGCCGGCACGTCCCCGGTTCTCACATTCGCGAACGTTTGCCGCGCGCACCATCACTGGCGGCCATGACGGGGCGCCTGTTCGCATTGCCTCCTTCTCTCACACAGCTTTCTCTGTCGCGGACCTGACTCTGGCGGCGCCATCTCTTCGATGGCGCTCCACTGGTCGCCCTCGTTCGTTGTGTGTGTTTGGAGTGTCTATGAAACCTTCCGTGAAAGCGGTACTTGTCACCGTTGCTCTCGCCGTGGTGTTGCTGGTCGTCGCGCTGGTCTTCGTCCTTGTCAATCAGAATCGAGCTGCCGCACCCGAGACGGGGACCGCTGACGGTCCACAGGTCGTCCGTGAGAACTCGCATGTCCTCGATGACGGAGGGGAAGGGGCGGTGACGGTTGTCGAATTCCTCGATTTCGAGTGCGAGGCCTGCGGTGCGTTTTATCCCCTCGTCGAGGATCTCCGCGGCAAGTTCGATGGCGAGATCACGTACGTGATCCGCTACTTCCCGCTGCCTGGTCACCTCAACTCGAAGAACGCCGCAATCGCTGCCGAAGCCGCAGCGCAGCAGGGGCGGCTGGAAGACATGTATCACCGCCTGTTCGAGACGCAGCCTCAATGGGGTGAGGCTCAAGAGTCTCGTGCGGACCTGTTCCGGGGGTTTGCGGAGGAACTCGGATTGGACATGGCCGCGTTCGATGATGCGGTCGCTGATCCGGCGACAGCAGAACGGGTCCAGTTCGATCTCGACGAGGGTGAGCAGCTCGGTGTCAGCAGTACCCCCTCGTTCTTCATCGATGGAGAGCCTGTCGTGCTGGAAACGTGGACCGACCTGGAGGACAGCATTGAAGCCGCGGTGAACGGTGCTGAATGATGGCGCGTTCGCTATCGCACCGTCGCGTCATCATCGTTGGCGCCGGGCATTCCGGATTGGCGACAGCCGCCGCGCTCAGGTCCTCCGGGCTTGAGCCACAGAAAGACTTCGCGATCATCGATTCTGCACCCCCCGGTCAACGAAGCTGGGCCACACGGTGGCAGTCGATGAAACTGCGCAGTGCGGCACGCCACAGTGTCGTCCGCGGGTTCCCTTTCCCGGGCGATGAAGATCGTCATCCGAGTGCGGATGAGATGTCCGACTATCTGTCTTCGGTGGAGAAAGCCATCGGTGTGAAGACCGTGTGGAGCACACGAGCTCTTGGAGTCAACCGGTTGGGCGACGGATCCACGCTGCATCTGTCGACCTCCGCCGGGGAAGTGCAAACACGAAATGTGGTCTGTGCAACGGGAGCTGCCGCCGTGCCGCGCATACCGGGGTGGCGCCAGGAACTGGCAGTGCCCGGTGTTGTGCTGCATTCCAGCCAGTACCTCGACCCCGCGCAGATACCCCCCGGCCGCGTGTTGATCGTTGGCGGCGGATACAGCGGAGTGGAGATTGCTGAAGAACTCACGTCCTCCCACGACGTCACCCTCGCGACTCGAGCGGAACCACCACGGGCATCAGAGCGGCCCATCTGGTCAAGGCTGCGACGTAAGGGTCCGATGTCCGAGGCACGCCCCCGCGCAGCTTCGACAGACGTCACTCATGCCGCCGCCGTAACGGGGGTCAACGGAGACACCGTGATGTTCGCCGATGGGGCGTCCATGAAGCCGCAATCCCTGATCCTCGCGACCGGGTACGAGCCGGCAGACGGATGGCTGCCCGATTCGGAGCCCCCCGGGCAGCCATTACACGTCAGTGCACGCATCCCCGGACTGTTCACTGTTGGCATGCCGCGATACTCCCGGGCGGACGCTGACACCCTCGCTGGGGCGAGCCGTGAAGCGGCGACCGTCGCCCGGCTAATCGTCGGACGGCCATAAAGGAGCACCATGACAGAAACAGGGCACAGTCACGGTATCGGTGACGCCACTCCCCGCAATCGCCTGGTCATCGCGTTCGCGATCACCTCCTCGGTCTTCATCATCGAAGTAGTCGGGGCAATCATCACAGGCAGCCTCGCACTGCTCGTTGATGCGGCGCACATGCTCACCGATGTCGTCGGGTTGGCGATGGCCGTCACCGCTGCGCATCTGATGAACCGTCCCCCGACTCCCAAGTACACCTTCGGTCTTCAACGCACTGAGGTGCTCGGTGCACTCGCTCAAGCAGCTCTGCTGCTCGGAGTGGGCATCTTCGCGCTCGTGGAAGGCGTACGTCGGCTGTTCGAGCCCCCGGAGATCGCTTCGGGAAGTCTGCTGTTCTTCGGCATCGTCGGTCTCGTCGCCAACATCGCCTCCATGCTCGTATTGTTCAGCGGCCGCGGGCGCAATCTCAACATGCGCGCCGCGTTCCTCGAGGTCGTCAACGATGCCCTCGGTTCCGTCGGCGTCATCGCCAGCGCCATCCTCATCGCCGTTTTCGGTTGGTATCAGGCGGACGCTGTCGCGGGCGTCTTAATCGCGCTACTCATCATTCCCCGCACCCTCATCCTGTTGCGAGCATCCGGCCGGGTCCTGTTGGAGTCCACACCTGCCGGTCTCGACCTCGAGGATGTTCGCCGCCACATCCTTGCCCTTCCGCACGTGGTCGCGGTGCACGACCTCCACGCGACCCAGGTCTCGACCGACCTCCCCACGCTCACCGCCCATGTTGTGGTCGATGACACCGTCACGATGGAAGCTTCCGCCGAACTGCTGGCATCACTTCAGCAATGCGTCAGCGAACATTTCGCCGTGAGCATCGAACACTCCACCTTCCAGATTGAACCCGAATCCCACCCCGGAGAGCACGACACCCATGCATAAACGCCTCTCGGCACGCACCACTGCCGTCCTCACCACCCTGTTGTTGTCGGCATCCGTCGTACTTGGGGCTGCATCTCCGGCCGCCGCTCATGACGACTTCGTTTCGTCGTACCCCACCGCCGACTCGACCATCAACGGATCCCCCGACGAGATCTCTCTGATGTTCACCGGAACCCTCACCGGTGGTGACGACGCAACGGTCGTCGAGGTTATCGATGAAAGCGGAGCAAACGTCGCCGTCGACCCGCCGACGGTGAGCGGTGACTCGATCACCCAACACCTCTCCCCGGACGCCGCAACCGGCATCTTCACCGTCCGCTGGAAGACCGTCTCCGCCGACGGACACCCGATCAGCGGAGAGTATGTCTACACCGTCACGCCCGCGATGGCCACGGAACCCAGCACTCCGACCACAAGCCCCACCCCTGAAACCTCCCCAACCGAGGAGCCGGAACCGGCCCGACCCGCGCAAACATACGGTGGCACGGCATCCGGCGGCGGCGCTTTCGAACTGCTGCCCCTGTTCTTCCTCTCGGGTCTAGCACTGATTCTGGGGATCGGCGTTGTGGGAGTGGTTATGGCCGGGCGCCAGCGTCACCAGCGCGACCGCGCACAGGCCGCCAAGGATGCCGCAGCTACGGAGAACGACGCCGATGCGTGATCGAGTCCGCCGGTCGGCCGTGATGCTCATCGTCGCCGCCATCGTCATCCTGATCGATCAAGGCACCAAGACTCTTGCTCTGAACACGTTGCGGCAAGATGCGCGTATACCGCTGATCGGTGACTGGCTCGGTCTTCAACTGGCCTTCAACCCCGGGGCGATCTTCTCGCTCGGGGAAGGTTCCACATGGGTCATCACCGTCATCGGGGTCGCTGTCACCGCGGTCCTCATCGGTGCCGCCATCCGAGCCCGGAACGTCTGGTCGGCGGTTGGTTTCGGTTTCATCGTGGGCGGTGCGATCGGAAACCTCATCGATCGCTTATTCTCGCCGCCCGCGTTCGGGATCGGGCACGTCACCGACTTCCTCGCCTACGGGAACCTGTTCATCGGCAACCTCGCCGATGTCGCTCTCGGCATCGGTGCCGTATTCCTCATCGTCGCGGGTCTGCGCACAAGCCGTCGCCGGCCAGACCCCGCGTCCCGCCCCGATCCCGTCGACCCTGTACCCGCCGAAGAAACGGTTCACCCATGAGTCCCAAAGAACGCGTCCCCTCCACTTACCAGCGGAATGCCCTGGCCCCCAGCCTCGTCGCCGCCGCGATCCTGTTCCTGGCCCCGGCGCTCTTCCAGGCGAACTGGGCACCGCTCGTCCTCTTCATCGCCTCGATTTTCGGGCTGATCGTCGGGTGGTTTGCGCTGCAGGCACGCCACTGGTGGTGGATCCCGGTTTTCCTCGCGATCGCCGTGCTCTGGAATCCGGTGATGCCGTTCCCCTTCTCCGGTGTCGTGTGGACCACAGCACAGCCCGTCGCGGCCGTGGTCTTCTTGGCAGCGGGTGCGACGATCAAGGTGATCCGGAAGTGAGCGGCGTGAGCTTCTCGTCACGACCATGCGTGTGAGCGGCGAGATCCCGGACAGTCCCCCGTCACTGCAGACGTTCCTCGCACCGGCCGACATTCCTCTTCCGGTGCTACCCATCGTCGCGGGGATCCTCGCTGCGCTTTATCTCGTCGGAGCGATCCGATTGTGGACGCACGGGCGTCGTTGGCCCGTGTGGCGGACGGTCAGCTTCCTTCTCGGGTGCGTTCTCCTCGCGGCGGTCACTGGCCTGGGCGTTGAAACGTATGGCCAGGCGCTGGTGTCCGTTTTCATGTTCCAGCAGCTCACTCTGATGATGATGGTGCCGCCGCTACTGGTCCTCGGCTCACCCGGAACCCTTCTTCTGCGAGCAACACCGCATCACGGAGCGGGACGGGTAGTCCTCACAGCGGCCCACAGTGCTCTTCGAAGCCCGGCCGCGAGATGGGTACTTAGCCCGTGGGCCACTGTGCCGCTCTACCTGTTCGCGTTCTACGGCATCTACCTTGCGGGTGCTGCCGATTCCATCCTCACTCTCCCCACGGGTCACGTCGCGCTCGAGGTCGGATTCCTCCTCGCCGGCATGCTGTTCACCATCCCCATCTTGTCCTCCGATCCTCTGCCGGTCAGGTTGGGTCACGGTGCCCGTGCGCTGGATGTGTTTGCTGAAGCCGCGCTCCACGCATTCTTCGGGGTGTTCCTCATGATGGCCAGCACGATCCTGGTCGGCTCGTTCGTCGCCCCCACAGAGGCGCTAGGCATCGATCCCCTCGCTGACCAGCAGCTAGCCGGTGCTCTGGCCTGGTCCTACGGCGAAGCCCCGACCGTGCTGATGTTGATCTACGTGATGCATCGTTGGTTCCGCAGCGACACCGCTCGTGCTGCCGCGGCGGACCGGTACGCCGACGTGCATGGGAACGCCGACCTCGACACGTACAACGCCTATCTGAAAAATCTGAGCTCTCATGACCGTGACCGCTGACCCGTTGGTGGGACCCCCCATTTTCGTTCGATCGAGGCGCGGCAACCCCAGAGAGCACAACGCGCGCCTGCCTGTTGCGGTGCCGTTTTCCGTAGCGATCATCGCGGCCGCCGTCGCAGGAGGAATACTGGATTTCGCCTACCCCGCATACGGGTGGTGGCCCGCAGCATTCGTGAGCGTAACCATCGGGCTGTGGACGCTCCGCGGACGTTCTCTACCCGGGGCGTTCCTGATCTCCCTCGTCTACGGCGCGGCCTTCTACTTCACCCACTTGGCATGGGTGTCACGGTTTCTGGGGCCTATCCCGTGGGTCGCGCTGGCTGGCTTGGAAGCTCTGCTGTTCGGTGCCGGCGGCGTGCTGATCGCACTCGCCTATCGAGCCACCACCCGGACCGGATACGGGTACCGCGCGATTACCCCTCTGCTGGTCGCCGGGGTGTGGGTGCTGCGAGAAACGCTGATGGGTAGCACGCCGTACACCGGGTTCCCATGGGCGCGCGTCGGTTTCAGTCTCGCCGAGAGCCCGCTCGCGGAGGCCGCATCCTGGGTTGGGACCACCGGGCTGTCCTTCCTGACAGTCCTGGTCTGCGCGAGCGTTGTGGAAGCCCTCATCCTCCGCCGATGGGAGCCAGCAGCAGCAGCGGCGGTCATCGTCGTTGCCGCGATAGCCGTCCCTCTGTTCCCGACTGAGCAAGCGGGAATGTTGCGCGTCGGATGGGTGCAGGGCAACGGTCCCAGCGGCTACTTCGACACCAAAACAACAGGTGACATCCTGCGCGCGCAGGAAGAAGCGACCGCTCCTCTTCTGGACCGTGAGATGGACCTTCTCGTCTGGCCAGAAGGGGCCGTCGACGCCGATCCCCTGCGCGATGTCGCCGTCGCGGGCCGCCTTGATCGACTCGTGCAGGGTGCCGGCGCTCCGGCACTGGTGAATGCGGCGACCACCCGCGGAGCCGACACGTTCAACACCTCGATGCTGTGGACCAGCGCCGGGCCGCAGCAGCTCCACGACAAGGCCAACCCCGTCCCTTTCGGCGAATACGTCCCGGACCGTTGGTTCTACGAAGCCATCGCCCCCGACCTCATCGGATTGATACAACGCGAGTACACGCCCGGCTCCAACACACCCCTCATGAACGTTGGCGATGTGCCCATCGGTCTGGCCATCTGTTTCGACGTCATCTACAACGACGTCATCCACCAAAGCGCGGCCTCTGGTGCGCAGATGTTCGTGTTTCAAACCAACAACGCGGACTTCAGAGGCACCGACGAGAACCTCCAACAGCTGGCCATCGCCCGTATGCGCGCGCTCGAAACAGGGAGAACTGCCGTCAACGTCTCCACCACCGGGACCAGTCAAGTCATCGGCCGCGATGGAAAAGTGTTGGCTCAGGTTGCGGTGGACACGACCGCGGCGAAGATCACCGAGGTCCCCCTCCGCACCGGCACGACCCTCGCCGTCGTGCTGATGCCGTGGCTCGGCTGGACACTCAGTATCGGAAGCGTACTCGCGCTGCTCGTCGTGTCGATCCGACAGCGGCGGTCGGATGCTCACTCCCAGGAAGACGGATGGATGAAGTTGTGAAACTCAAGATTCTGACCTCTGTCGCGGCACTCTGCGCACTGTTTCTACTCAGCAGCTGCGCACCCACCGTCCACCTCGAGCCCGCAGCAAACGCGAATGACCCGCTGTGCGCAGAGGTCACCGTACGACTACCGGACTCGATAGGCGACCAGGATCGCGTCTGGACGGACGCTCAGGCCACCGCAGCATGGGGCACCCCCAGCAGCGTGCTCCTCACCTGCGGGTCGGAGCCCCCGGCCCCCACCACGCTGCAATGTGTCAGCTTGGGTGGCGTCGATTGGATCGTCGACGAGGAGGACACCCCGAATCTGCGGCTCACAACCTACGGCCGAGAGCCAGCTGCCCAGGTGTACGTGGACACCACCACCCTGTCGGCAGACGCGGTTCTTGAATCTCTCGCCGGGGCGATCCAGCAGCTCCCCAAGACCGGTGAATGCACGGCACCTGTGACCGAAGACCCAGACGTCGTAGGCGATGAGACGGGAGATACCGCTCCATGAATCCCGTTGTTCTCCGGATTGTTGGTCCGACGATTCTCGTTGTCGCCGCACTCATCGCTGCGGTGGTCGGGCTCGCGATCGGTGGAGGAGCTGCACCAAGACTCACCAATGACCCTGGAGCGCTCGTGCGATGGGGACTCCCGGCCGCGAAGCTGATCGTCAATCTTTCCGGTGCGGCAATGCTCGGGCCCCTGGTGCTGGCGGTGTTCGCTCTCCCCTCAGGGGGGAAACCGTTCACCGTCGCGCTCGATATCGCCTCCGCCGGCGCCGCGACCCTCACCATCTCAAGCGGGGTGGTGGCTTTCCTCACCTTCCTGTCGTCGTTCAATCCGCAAGTGAGCCTGAACGCCGAGTTCGGTGCGCAATTGGGCCGCTTTCTTCTCGACACGGAGCTGGGACGATCATGGCTTATCACCGTGATCCTCGCCTCGGTCGTGACAGTCCTCGCATTCGCTGTTCGCAGCAATGGGGCGGTGCTGTTCACGACCGTGCTCGCGATCATCAGCCTGATACCCATGGCCACCCAGGGTCATTCGGGTGAGCTCGCCAACCACGATCCCGCGGTCATGTCCCTCGTCCTGCACGTCATTTCAGCAGCGATATGGCTCGGCGGTCTCATCCTGCTCGTCGCCGCGCGACCCATCAGCTCTCCGCATGAACTTGAGAACCTGCTCCGCCGGTACTCGACGGTGGCACTCTTCGCGTTCATCGGCGTCGCCGTCTCGGGATTCGCGCGGGCGCTCACTGCCCTCGGCCGGTGGGAAGACGTGGCCTCACCGTACGGCATCATCCTCTTCACAAAGATCGGCGCGCTTTTGGTCATGGGCGTCCTCGGTGCCGCCTACCGCCGCCGACTCATCGCAAAGGCCAACGAGGGCCGTGGCGCCTTCTGGATGATCGTGAGCGTCGAACTCGGCTTCATGGGTGTCGCGAGCGGTGCCGCCGCCGCCCTCGCCCGCACCGCCGCCCCCGCCGATACGATCACGCCGCCGCAAAACACCGCCGCGGAGATCCTCACCGACGCACCCGTCCCGATCGAACTCACCCTGCAGAGATGGTTCACGGCGTGGAGCCCCGACCTCCTCTGGGTGCTCGTCGCCAGTTTCGGAATCGTCCTCTACCTCGTCGGCGTCCGACGCGCACGGCGCCGCGGGAATCCGTGGCCAGCCAGGCGGACGATCAGCTGGATTGCGGGGATGGGGGCGCTTCTGTGGACGATCAGTGGCCCGCTCGCCGCCTACGACGACTCGCTCATCAGTATGCGGTTCCTCTCCTTCGCTCTCCTCAGCCTCGCCATCCCATTGCTCCTCGTCTTCGCGGCGCCGATCACGCTCGCAACCTTGGTCATCTATGCACGGGACGATGGAAGCCGAGGACCGCGCGAATGGCTTCTCTGGGTCGCCCACAGCCCGCTGGCACGGTTCGCTCTGCGCCCCGTCGTCGCCGCGTCCCTGTTCGCTACATCGCTGTGGTTCATCCACTACTCCGACCTGTTCCGATGGTCGCTCTACGACCAGCTCGGAGGGGAATGGATGATCAGCCAACTCCTCGTCACCGGGTGCCTCTTCGTACGATCGCTCTCCCTTCACGCGTCCACGACGCCCGAGGGGCGGTGGCGTGTGACCTCACTCACTGCGCTCACAGGCCTTGCCGCCTTCTTCGGCATCGCCACTAGCACGCGCTCCGACCTCATCGTCGCCGAGTGGTTTGGCGCCATGGGGCGGACGTGGGGTCCCACCCCCCTCCAGGATCAGGCCCTCGCCGGAGGCGTCACCTTGATGATCGCGGGAACGCTCGCAATCCTCACCGGCTTCTCCGTCCTCCACACGAAACGCAACAACCGACCTGCCGGTAGCACCCCCGTGCCCGCCGTACGAAAGGATCCACGCCTGTGACCTCCACCCACCGCACTCGCTGGTTCGCCCGCACCCTTCTTGCTCTCATCGCACTGGGAATCGTGGCCGCACCGGCCCCCGCAGCTCTCGCGCACGACAATCTCCTGGACACCGTGCCGGGGGCAGACGAAACCGTCACCCGACTTGACGATGTCGCTCTCACATTCAGCGGGGAACTCATTGACTTCAGCCAAGCCAGCTTCGCCCAAGTGCAAGGACCCGACGGCCTCTTCTACGAATCCAGCTGCTCCACCATCGATCGCAACATCCTCACCACCCCAGTCGCACTCGGAGAAGCGGGCCTCTACACCGTGCTATGGAACGCCGTCTCCAGCGACGGTCACCCCATATCCGAGAGCTTCGCGTTCACATACGCTCCCAGCGGGAGCGAGCCAGGGCTGGGATGGGACAAACCAGCATGCGGGAACGAACAATCACGGATCCAACCGGCAAAGGCGTCGCCCTCCGCCGCGCCAACCACCGAATCTCCAGCAGCGGACACCCCTCCCCCGGCGGCATCCGCAGGCGAGAACGAGGTGGCTTCGATCGCGATCCCGCTCATCATCGCCGTGGCTGTCACAGGTGCCGCGGTGATCACGGCCACCGTTGTCGTACGGCAAGTGAAGAAGAAAAAGCACAACAGGTTGAGCGCCGACGTCCATACGGATACGAAAGCGTGAGCTTCGTGTCAGGGCAGGCGAACTCAAGTTCGATGCGTCAGATATGGGCCACAGATCAGAGATCACGGGCGAGTCGGCGCGACTTCGACCCCCACGAACGGACGATAGACCAGACGACGGGCAACGCGAGCATGGCCAATCTGCGCGCCCATGGCAGCAGAATCCACGAAACCGAGCTCAAGGAGAGGGCACAGTGAACGAACGAAGCTTCTCTGCGGCCACGGAAGCGACTGAAGAATGCGGGTGTGCACCCACGCCCGCCGAACGTGACTCGTTCTGGAAGCTGAGTGTTACTCGACGTGGCGCTTTCGGGCTCGGCGCCCTCGGCGTCGCCGCATTCGCTGCTTTCGGTATCGGCTCCGGCGTCTCAGCCGCGTACGCTGCGTCCTACCCGAGCTGGGACGATGTGCAACGCGCCAAGAACAACGAAGCCGCCAAAGCGTCCGAGATCACTCGGATCGAAGGGCTGATCCAATCTCTGACGCAAAAGGTCGCCGAGACTCAGGCTGCCGCCGATACAGCCTCCGACGCGTTCTATGCGGCGCAGCAGGAATACTTCGCTGCGATCACGGAAGCGGACAGCCTGCAGGCGCAGGCGGACGAACAATCAGCGATTGCCGAAACCTCTGCGCGCAGGGCCGGTCAAGTTGCGGCACAGCTGTACCGCAACGGTGGAGACGATTCAGCACTTCAACTGTTCTTCTCCGGTTCCGCGGCCAACGCCGATGAGCTCCTGTCCCGCCTGGGCACCATGGACAAGCTGCTCGAGTACAACCGATCGGTCTACGATGACGCAATCTCGGCGCGCAATACCGCCCAATCGCTGACCGATCAGGCGAAGGTCGCCCGCGACGAACGGGACCGACTGCAGCAGGTCGCAGAGCAGAAGATGATTGCCGCACAAGAAGCGGCCGACGCCGCACAGGCCGCGCTCGACGAGCAAGCCGCGAACCTCGAGACGATGCAGGCGCAGCTCGCCGCGCTGAAAGACACCACCACGCAGACGGTCGCCGGCTATCAGGCGGGTGTGGCCGCCCGCGAGGCAGAAGAGAGAGCCCGTCGCGAACGCGAAGCCGCCGAAGCCGCAGCCAACGGAGGCGGCAATGGTGGCGGCGGAGGCTCCGCCGGAAGTGGCGGTTGGGTCCGGCCCCACGGAGGCGGCCGCAGCTCAAGCTACGGTCCTCGGACCCCGATCTGTGGCTCGCAGGGCTGCTCCTCGAGCTACCACTACGGCGCGGACATGGCCAACGGCTGCGGTGCCGCGATCTACGCCGCCAACTCCGGAACCGTGGACTACGCCGGCGCCAACGGTAACTACGGCAACTACGTCCGAATCCAACACGGCGGAGGCGTCAGCACCGGCTACGCCCACATCAAACCAGGAGGCATCGTCGTCGGTCGAGGCCAATGGGTCAACTCCGGCCAGGTCATCGCTTACGCAGGTGACACTGGACGCTCCTTCGGCTGCCATCTGCATTTCGAGGTCTACATCAATGGTGGTTACACCAACCCCGTCCGATTCATGGAAGACCGCGGCGTCTATATCTAAAGCTCCGACACGGGATTACGAAGTGGTGCCGTCGACACGAGCAGTCGGGTAGAGAGGGCTGCTCCAGTCGTCACTCGCGACATCCTTGCTAGGGATCTCAAAGAGGGAGGATGACGCTGCCCATCACCGCCGTCAGCCGCGACATGATGTCGGTCCACAGCCCTGTCACCATCAGGAGGCCGAGGACGATCAGCAGTATGCCGCCGCAGACGTTCACCACTCGGATGTGACGACGGAGGAACTCGGCTGTCTTCGCCGCCCAACCGAACCCGAATGCGACCAACAGGAACGGGATGCCGAGGCCGAGCGAATACGCGAGGCCGAGGAAGCCGGCCCGGACAGGGTCGCCAGCATTGAACGAAAGCGCGATGATCGCGGCAAGCGTCGGACCCATGCACGGTGCCCAGCCGATACCGAGTGCCACTCCAAGTAGCGGCGCCCCTGCGATTCCGGCCCGGGAGCCGACGTGGAAGCGAACCTCCCGCTGGGCGAAACTGAACAACCCGAGAAAGACGAGCCCCATCAGGATGATGACGACTCCGAGGATGCGTGTGACTAGGTCGCCCCAGCGTAGGAAGAACACGCCGGCCGTGCCGCCCAGCGCGGTGATGAGAACGAAGACGACGCTGAATCCGAGGATGAACAGCAGTACGCCGACTACGAGCTGACGGCGCTGGGGCGCGACTGCATTCGTCGCGCCACCCTTCGAGCCCGGCGCGACCGCCCCACCAAGGAAGCCGAGGTAGCCGGGGACCAGCGGGAGTACGCAGGGCGACAGGAACGACACGAGACCGGCGAGCATCGCGACGGGGACTGCGAGCCAGAGCGCACCGGACCCGATGATGGTGTCGGCGTTCATGGTGTCTCCGCCAGAGCGTCCTTGACGAGCGTCGAGAGGATCGAGGTGCCGTCGATGGGTCCGATGATGCGGGCGGCGACGCGTCCCTGTTTGTCGAGCACGAGAGTCGTTGGTGTCGCCTGGATCGGCACCACCTCGGAGAAAGCGAGTTTCGCCTCGGCCGTGTTCACGTCGATCAGGCTCGGGTAGGTGATGCCAAACTCGTCGGAGAAAGCCTGGGCAGTGTCAGCCTGGTCGCGGGTATTGATGCCGATGAAAGCTACATCCTCGCCGCCGTACTCGCGCCAGACGCTCTCGAGATCCTTCGCCTCCACGCGGCACGGCGCGCACCCCGCGTACCAGAAGTTGACCACCGTGACCTTGCCGGCGTTGTCGGCACTGTCGAAATCATCGCCAGTTTCAGTAACGCCGCTGAAGACGACTGGTTCGCTCCGCTCGGCCACCGGGATCTCGACAATCGCGCCGTCGGCGGCCACATACCCGGTGTTCTCACCCTTAAGGAAGGAATCGCTGACCGGATCCGGCGCGCACCCGGTCAGCCCGATCACGGACACAGCGAGCATGGCCCCGACCGCGCCACGAACGGCACGAAAGCGGGGTCTTCGACGCATATTTCGAACCTTACACAGATCACCTATGCGTCACCTTTGCCTCGGACACTTCCCGACCGGGAATAGACTCGCATGCATTGTGTTATATACCCCTAGGGGGTATCTTTTTGGGAGTGAACGGCTACGAGAGCAACAAGGCTGATCTGCGTAAGCGGTTGAGCCGGGTAGAGGGTCAGGTGCGAGGTATCGCACGAATGGTTGATGAGGACAAGTACTGCATCGATATCTTGACGCAGGTGTCTGCGGCGACGAAGGCCCTCGAGACGGTGGCGTTGTCGCTACTCAGTGACCATCTCGCTCATTGTGTCGCTCAGGCAAGTGCTGAGGGAGGCGAGGTGGCTGCGGCGAAGGTCCGCGAGGCCAACGAAGCGATCGCTCGTCTCGTCCGTTCATAACTACTACGTCTGTCTACTCGAAGGAGCACATCATGACTGATCGCATCGAACTCGGCTTGAAGGACGCGAATGCGGGGTGCGCATGCTGCGCTGCCCCTTCATCCGTTGACGCATCCGCGCCTGTCGCGGCCCCGGTCTCGGCCGAGATCTTGGTTGCGGGGATGACATGCTCGCATTGCGCCTCCAGCGTCAGCGATGAGCTGAACGCCATCGATGGTGTCGACGGTGTCACGGTCGACCTGAATGCCGGCGGGGCATCCCGCGTGATTGTCCACAGCGCCGCCCCTATCGATCCCACGGCTGTACGGGCTGCGGTTGAAGAGGCCGGCTACACCCTCGCGACCTCCCCGATCTGAGTCGCTATCCGTTTGCGCCCGGCTGATCCGGGTGCATCCGAGCAAGGAGTTTCCGATGAGCCAGCATGACCAGCACCACGAACACACTGCGCATCAGGATCACGGCAGCGTGCCGACAACGGAGCATGACCACACGGCGATGAGCCACGACCACGGTGCTCCCCCAGAGCACGCTGGTCACACGAGCCGCGGCGGTCACGGCGGTCACGGCGGTCACGGCGATCATGTCGGTCAGTTCCGGCGGTTGTTCTGGATCATGCTGGTCCTCGCGGCCCCTGTGGTTGGGTTCTCGATGATGTTCTCGATGCTGCTCGGGTACCCATTGCCCGACGCCGCGTGGGTGGGTTGGGTGTCCCCGGTTCTCGGGACCGTGATGTATGTGTGGGGCGGGGCCCCGTTCCTCACGGGTGCCGTGAGCGAGCTCCGTGCACGCAAGCCCGGGATGATGCTGCTGATCGCCCTTGCGATCACCGTGGCATTCCTGGCGTCCTGGGGTGCGAGCCTCGGCATGCTGCACCACGAGTTGGATTTCTGGTGGGAGCTGGCGCTGCTGATCGTGATCATGCTGCTTGGTCACTGGATCGAGATGCGCTCGCTCGCGCAGACGACATCGGCCTTGGATTCCTTAGCGGCGTTGCTGCCTGACGAGGCAGAAAAGGTCGACGGCGATACGACCGTAACGGTCGCGCCCTCGGACTTGCAGGTAGGCGATGTCGTGGTCGTGCGTCCGGGCGGGCGGGTCCCCGCCGATGGGCGCATCGTTCAGGGATCGGCCAGCATGGACGAGTCGATGATCACCGGAGAATCCCGGCCGGTGCGCCGCAGCGATGGCGACCCGGTCATTGCCGGTACCGTCGCCACGGATTCCGGAGTGCGGGTGGAGATCACGGCCATCGGTGAGGACACCGCTCTCGCGGGGATTCAGAAGCTGGTCACCGAGGCGCAGAGTTCGTCGTCTCGGGCGCAGCGGCTCGCGGACAAGGCCGCAGGGTGGCTGTTCTGGTTCGCGCTCGGCGCCGCAGCGATCACCGCGATCGTCTGGACGGTTGTTGGCCTACCCGACGCCGCCGTCATCCGCACCATCACGGTGCTGGTGATCGCCTGCCCGCACGCGCTGGGCCTGGCGATCCCGCTGGTCGTGTCGATCGCGACCGAGCGCGCCGCCCGCGGGGGCGTGCTCATCAAGGATCGTCTCGCGCTGGAGAGCATGCGCACCGTCGACACTGTTCTGTTCGACAAGACGGGCACGCTCACCAAGGGCACCCCCGCGGTGACCGCCATCAACCCCGTCACGGGGACCGACGCCGATCAGCTGTTGGCGTGGGCGGCCGCGGCGGAAGCAGACTCCGAGCACCCCCTCGCCCGCGCGATCGTCAACGCGGCAAAAGAGAAGACGCTCACCGTTCCACGCTCAACCGACTTCGAGTCATCCCCCGCTGTCGGGGTGCGTGCCCGCGTTGACGGACGTGTCGTGCAGGTCGGTGGCCCGTACATGCTCGAGCAGGAGAATGCGCAGGAGCTGCCCGTTGCTGACGAGTGGCGGAACGAGGGTGCGATCATCCTTCACGTGCTCGTCCACGGTCAGGTTGTGGGCGCGCTGCGTCTGGCGGATGAGATCCGCTCGGAGTCGCGCCATGCGGTCGACGCGCTCCATGAGCGCAGTGTGCAGGTGGTCATGATCACCGGTGATGCGGACGCGGTCGCCGCCTCCGTGGCGGGCGAACTCGGCATCGACCGGTACTTCGCCGGGGTACGCCCCGAGGACAAAGCGTCGAAGGTGAAAGAGCTTCAGGGCGAAGGTCGAAAGGTCGCCATGGTTGGTGACGGGGTGAACGATGCCCCCGCGCTGGCGCAGGCGGACGTCGGTATTGCGATCGGGGCGGGAACCGATGTCGCAATCGCGTCTGCGGGGGTCATCCTCGCCAGCGACGACCCCCGGTCGGTGATCTCCGTGATTGAGCTGTCGCGGGCCAGTTACCGGAAGATGAAACAGAACCTCTGGTGGGCCGCCGGGTACAACCTTCTCTCGGTGCCGTTGGCTGCCGGTGCGCTCGCCCCCGTCGGGTTCGTGTTGCCGATGTCGGTCGGTGCAGTGTTGATGTCACTATCCACGATCGTTGTCGCGCTGAATGCGCAGTTGCTGCGACGGCTGAACCTCAGCCCGGACGCCGTCGTCGACAAGTAGGCGCATGGGCGGCGGCGACGTACCCTGGAAGAAAGGGAGGTGGGACAGTGTTGACGACGATCGCACGGCGCGTGCATGACCAGCGCACCCTCACCCGCACCCTCCTGACCGTCGTCGCCGTCGCCTTTTCCGTGATCTTCGGGCTTCTGGCGATGCACTCGATGAACACGCACACCATGCCCTCCGGGCACAGCGAAACCATCGCGGTCGCACCCGCGCATGCCGACGCTCACCCCGCACACGCCTCAGGCGAAGCTGCAGCGATGGATGAGACGGGCTGTGCGACGTGCTCTGACGATCACGGCATGTCGTGGATGGCCTGCGTTCTCGCGCTCCTCATCGCCGTAGTGCTGGTCACCCGGCCGCCCGCCTGGTGGCGCTCACTCACCGAAACCCCTGGTCCGCTCCTTTCACGTTTTGCGCTTCGCGGCGCGCTGTACCCGCTGCGGCCGCCGTCTCTCACCGTTCTCTGCATCAGTCGCACCTGATGGCTGGCATGCCCGTTCTATGGGCAACGCCCCCTCGCCCAGCCTGTCTCGCTGGGCACCATCATCGACTCTTGGAGAGAACCATCATGAAGACCCGTTTTGCGGCGACCGCCGCACTCACTCTCACTGCTGTGCTCGCCCTTGCCGGCTGCGCTGGAAACACCTCCGGCGGAGGCGATATGCCCGGCATGAATCACGAGAGCAGCAGCTCCGCCCCGGCGTCGGCGGACGCCAATGACGCCGACATCATGTTCGCCAGCATGATGAAGGAGCACCACGCTCAGGCCATCGAGATGTCTGACATGCTCCTCAGCAAGGACGGCGTCAACGAGCGCGTCGCCGCCCTCGCGGAAGAGATCAAGGCAGCGCAGGGCCCCGAAATCCAGAAGATGGAGCAGTGGCTCGAAGAGTGGGGCGCTGATACCTCCAACATGGAAGGCATGGACCACGGCGGCGGCATGATGTCCGACGACGACATGCAGGCCCTCGAAGATGCCACCGGGGCGGACGCCAGCCGTCTGTTCCTCGAGCAGATGATCGAGCACCACCAGGGTGCCGTCGAAATGGCCCAAGACGAAGTCGACAACGGCCAGAACAGTGACGCGGTCGCCCTGGCCGAGACGATCATCGAGGCACAGACCACGGAGATCGCCACGATGAAAGACCTCCTCGACACACTCTGATCTACCTTCGGGGGTGCGGCGCTCGCCCGCACCCCCGAACTGGCCTTCTCGCAGTAACCCACGCCACCGCGCTGGTGCCATGTCGCGACTCTCATTCGCGTACCGCTCGCGCACCTGCATGCATTTCTTCACGTCGGAGTCTCATGAACCGCCACTCGCCCCTACCCGCTTTCGCGATCGCTCTCGCAGCCGTCGCCCTCACCGGCTGCGCCGTGCCGCAGGCCTCCGGCACCAACGCGGTCCCCCCCGTTATCCAACACATTCACGGTGTTGCCGCTGACCCCCGCGGTGAGGACCTCTTCATAGCCACCCACGGAGGACTCTTCACCCTCACTCCTGAAGGTGCGATCGCCGGTCCCATCGGAGGCCACGATTTCGATGCGATGGGCTTTACCGTCCTCGACGACGCCCTCTTCGCATCCGGTCACCCGGGCACACAGACACCCGCAGAGCTCGGCTCCCCGAACCTAGGTGTCATTCGTAGTGACGACTTCGGCGAATCGTGGTCACCGATCGCCCTCACTGGCAGTACGGACTTCCATGTCCTCACCGCCGGACCAGACGGCACTCTCTACGGGATCGCCTCCGATGGCGTCGATCTGCTCATCAGCACTGACGACGGTCTCGAATGGACCCGCGGCGCAACACTTGCCGCGGCAGACCTCGCCGCCACCGGCGACGGTCTCTACGCCGCCGCGGAAGAAGGACTGCTCCTCAGCACCGACAACGGCGCCACCTTCACCCCCGTCGCCGACGCCCCGCTGCTCTACACACTCGACGCCAAACCCAATGGCTCGCTCGCAGGAGTCGGAACCGACGGTGCCCTCTGGTCACAGAACACCGAAGGAACATGGCAACGCCTCGACCCGCTTCAAGGGGCCGCTCAGGCCTTCACCGCGATCGATGACGAACGCTTCATCGTTGTCGACGACCGCGGCATCGTCCAGATCACAGCCGACGACACAACCATCCTCGCCCCCGCCCGGTAGAGAACGCCACCACCAGAACGGCCACCCATGGTCCCCCGCCGCAATCCCTTCCGACGCATATCCGTCTTCATCGCGTGCGCCACAGTCCTCGCCCTGCTTCTCGCCCTTGCGAGCTTCTACCTCATCGGAGCCATATTCAGATGACCCGCCACCTGCACCCAGCTCGGCACCGTCCACGAGCACACGTTCCCACGCGCACCAGCCACATGTCCCCACAGCGGCGTCACGATCGCCTCGTACGTATCGGGGCCTTCCTTCTCCTGGCCGCCGTCGCACTGATCGCAACTCATCTCCTCATCGACACAACCGTTCCAGACCAACGGTCACTCTGGGCATACACGCTCGGAAGCTACGAAACAGCGTTCATCCTCGCGATCGTCGGACTGGCGCTCGTGCTGCGTGAACCCCCGGGAGGCGCGGATGAATCTCAATGACTACTGGACCAACGCCTTTTGGTCCGTCATCCCCACGATCGCCGTCGTCGCAGCATTCTGGTTCGTCCTGCGGTCCATCATCAGAGCCGACCGCAACGAACGAAAAGCACACGCCAAGATCGAGCAACAACTCCGCGCGGAACGAAACCATCCTCGCCAACTCGCATCGGCGGACGACGAGCGAGACCCGCTACCTGAACGCCGGAAACGTCTGCCGAAAGCAGATACCGGCGAACGTTAACGGCGGGCGCACGATGACGGGCGACGCGAACTCGCCGGAAACGATCGTTTTCGGCGGGTCGTCTGCTGCACGCTCCCTCCTGCTGTGCTCACTCGCGTCTTCAGCGGGAGATTTTGGAAAGCGGAGATGGGTCCGAGGCCTCGCTTGCGGCACCACCAGTAGAACCGAATGCGAAACCACGCCGCAAACGATCGTGTACGGCGGGCGGCACCGAACCGTGAGGTTGCTCAACATTTTCTTGCGAGAGGCGAGGGGAAGTCTGCAATGTCGGACATATGAGGGATCGTGGTGACTATGAGCTGACCAGGATCGTGAGGGAACGCTATGACCGGTAACGACGAGCCCGAAGGGCATTCGTCCCCCGATGGCGTTCCTACTCTCATCGCGTGGGCAACGGATCAGGCCTGGCTGGCCGAGGCAGACCGCGATCGCGCCGAGGAACGTTTCGACCGGCTCGCTGGAGACCGCGAACTCGCGACCGCACTCCAGGCCAGCGGATACCGTGGCCGGAACTACGATCTGTTCGCGAATGAGATCGCGAAGTACGGGTGGGCTGTCATCCGCGGGTGGATCTACAAAGGGCAGATTCGTGGCGAGGTGAAGCGAAAAGGCTTCGGCGCACTGGAGCCTGAGCCCCGCCCGGGCTCGATGATCGAAGAGGCCGAGAGCCTGGCGGATGAGACGATCGTGCTCGCCCTCACCGCGTTCCGAGACAAGGTGCTCGTCCCGGGCAAGTGGGACCCCGCCAAGGGAGCTTCCCTGCGCACGTTCTTCGTGGGCCAGTGCCTTCTGCAGTTCAGCAACGTCTACAAGCGTTGGCGTCGAGAAGAGCTGCGTTCATATGCGGAGCCGCAGGCTCCGCCGCCCGCAGCGGCCTGGGCCGACGACTTCGAGGAGGGTCCGTCGACGTCGGCTGCTCCCGACGCGAGCGAGGCGGCGCACATCAAGGACGAGCTGCGTCGTGCATTCGGGAGCATCAAGGACGAGCGTGTCCGCTCAGCCTTTTATCTGAACGTGACGCATGGCTTCACGCACGCGGAGATCGGCGAGAAGCTTGGCATGACCGCGAAAGCGGTGGAGTCGGCGATCGCGCGCGCACGTCAGCAAGTACGACAGAACCGGGAGTCCGCATGAGCAGTGAATTTCGAGGCAAGATCGAGCGCTCGTCCTTCGGGACCCAGAACGCGAAGGCGGCACGCCGAACCGTTTCCGCCAACAAAGCGCAGTCGCTCGTCTCGCGATCGATGACGGGCAAGACTCAATCGAAGCAGTTGAGAGGCCGCGAGGGGAAGTGACCAGCGGCGGACATATACCGAGATGTCGGGATCACAACGGAAAAGAGCCGCCCCGCGGTAACGGGACGGCTCACAAGCCCTGAGAAGGTCAGGTCTCATCCAGAGCACTGACTGTACCGGAGTTGGCAGCCGCAGACTAGCGGCGCTCCATCTCATGGCACCCCGGCACCAATCAGTGAAGGAGTTCCCATGGGAACCGTTCGTCGCTCTGCATCCACCGGTCGTTTCGTCTCCAAGGCCGCTGCGGCCCGCTGGCCCGGAAAGACCACCACCGAACGTGTCGGTTCCGGCACGAGCAACTCGACCACGGTGCACCGCTCCGCGTCGTCGGGCCGGTTCGTCACCGAATCGACCGCCAACCGCAACCCGGGCGGCACGATCAGCCAGCGCGTCTAATCGAACCTGAGGGCCTGCACGTGCACACGTGCAGGCCCTCGTTGTGTAAGTCGAGGGCCTCCAGAACCCCGTCGGTGGCGGTCAGTAGTTCACCTTGTCGATGACGAGGTTCCCGTCGAGCATCTCGTGCGGGACGGGTCCTGCACTGGGGGAGCGGGATGGTCAGTCTCACGAGGTCGGGGTCCGCAACGGTCTCCGCGGACGCCAAGGCGTGAGCGCCCGGGACGGCAACGCCGACCGGCATCTCAATGTCTGCCGCAGCGCCGGAGCCGGCAATGTTCACCGGAAGCCGGCGGCGAGTACTGTTCACCCGAAGGCTAGTGGGGGAGCTTTCCCCTCGTTCGTTCAAGTCTGGCCTTGCGTTGCCTAGACCTTGCGACGGAAGCCGGTGGAGTCCCGAGTGACATCGGGCGACCAACGATGCGGTTCTCGCTTCACGTCGGGCCACTCGAGATCAGATCGAACGATATCCGGTCCGCGCCGGTGTGTCGGAAGCCCGTCGAAGCCGACCGGGCTGATCCTGGGCGCAGGCGACGAAGATGTGCCTACCGGCACTCCGCCTCCCTCCGGGAGTGATGATGAAGCCAGCTGAGATCGCACGGATGATCGCTCGTCGACGGTTCTCGAAAGAGTCGGAGCTGCACTGGGTGCCGCGTGATCATCGTTCGGAGACTGGCTATGCGAACAACACCTCGTTCGCACCGGTCGACCGAAGTCTCGGCCGTTTGGATTGGTCTGTCATCGACCCCATGAAGGTTCGAGTATCGAAGGGCGCCAGCCACTTCTTCACAGGATCTGAGTACTTCTGGAGTCGCACCCGCAGCCACGTGTGGTGTGAGTCTCAGTTCGAGCGCGACGAGTTGATGTGGCTCGATTTTGCCGGACAGGTCGAAAGGGTGTGGTCGCAGCCGTTTGGCGTGGTGTTCGGCGTCCGCTCACCGATGGCCGGTCATTGGCACGTGCCGGATTTCTTGTTGCAGATGTCGGACGGCTCCTACGCCGTCCGAGATGTGAAGCCGAAGGAACGCATCGACGAGTCCGTGCAACTGCAGTTCGATGAAACCGCACGGCTGTCGGCAACGCTCGGCTGGCACTACGAGGTGCTCTCCGGTCACAGCGTCCATGCGACTCGCGTGGTCGAATGGTTGTCGGCGTCGCGTCATGACCGTTGCAGGCCGTCGGCGGACATCGAGGACAAGATCCTCGACGCAGCTACTCAGGGCAAAACACGCCGGGAGTTGTGTGAGCTGGCGTCTCCAGATTGCCCGCTTCTAGCGTGCGCATGGGTTGACAACCTCGCCTGGCGCAGACTTCTCGCGCTCGACTTGTCGTCCGTATTCAATAGCAACACGCTACTGACTACCGCACATCGGGAGAGAACGGACGCGATCAGTGTCCGATGAACGCAAACTGAAGCTCGGAGACTCTTTCGAGATTGACGGCGAGAGCTGGGTCTGGGTCCACATCATTCCTGGCCTGGAGGTGAAGCTCCGCTCTGAACACGCGCCCGATCGACACCTGATCATGTCCGTAGACGAGTTCCTGCTCCAGGCCGGAACAGCCCAACGGGATCGCAGCGTATCTCTTCGACCGGACGGGGATGCATGGCCGACCGACGTATGCGATATGGAAGCCCATCTCCTTGAGGCGTTCACGGGCAGGCCGATGGATCCGTTGGCCTCCGCTTCTCGGGCACAATACGACCCTGCGCTGACAACTCAGAACGCACGCGTTGACGCGAAGCTGCTCGAGCTAAAAGGCACGTCACTTGGGCGAGCGCGCAGCACCTTTCACCTCCTGTGGAAGACGTACCAGCAAGACGGTGCAGCCGGGCTGAATGCCCGCATGCATCGCAAGGGCGAGCAGCGACTCTCCATCAGCCGGGCAGATGCACGGCTGGTGACGATCATCGATCGATTCCTCGATCGCCAAACGGACAAGTCGACGAGCAGCAAACGCCGGTGCGCTGTCTTGGTGAGGCGAGAGCTCGAGACCACTTACCCGGGCGATCCTCTATGCGAGATCAAGGCTCGCACCCTCCAGGGCTACATCAACGAGCGGGCGGCCGGCCGTTACAGCTTCGACAAAGCGACCACCCGGCGAAACACCGATAACAGCCCCAAGCGTCAGTACTACTCCGGGGCTGCCTATCAACTTGGGGAGCGATGCGAGATCGATTCAACGAAACTCGACGTTCTCGTCTGGGATGAGAACAGTGAGTTCCGGCCGACACTCACCGTGCTTCTCGATGTCGCAAGCCGGGTACCGCTCGCTTGGGCGATTCACGCGGACAGCCCTGGCGGATTCGACCATGCACTCCTGCTCGCCCGGGCTGTCATCGGGCGCAAAGCCGTACCTGGTTCGGGAGCAGCCACCCTCGCGGGATCAGCCACGTTGCCTTCTGACCTGATGAAGCAGGTGAACCCCTACCTCACTGACGATTCTCTGGCCCTCCCGTGGATCTTCCCGCGATCGATCACTATCGACGGCGGAGCAGATTTTCGGTCCCGCACGTTCAGAGATGCCTGCAGCGCGTACGGAATCCACAGGGAACTTGCCCCCTCCAGAACGCCGACGGTAAAGCCACACGTAGAGCGCAACTTCGGCACCCTCTCGACAGACTTCGCCGCATGGCTGGCCGGTTTCGTGGGGAACTCCGTCGCCCATCGGGCCGCCAAAGACGACCCCACCCTCACCCTGGATTCGCTTCGCCTCATCCTCGACAGCTGGATAACGAACATCTACCTGAACAGGCCTCACCGTGGCTTGAAGTCGACGAGCTCCCCAGGGCGCATCTTCACCCCGAATCAGATGTACACCGAACTGTTCGCTGTAGGACCCGGCGTCCCGGTGCCTTTCGGAGTTGAGGAGTACCTCGCGCTCTTGCCCACGGAACGGCGCATGATCGGTCGTGCAGGGATCGAACTCCACAATCGCCGCTACGACTCATCCCACCTGGAAGATCTCCGCAATCGCTCCCTCACGGGCGCTGAACCGGGATCCGCGAAAGCCAGGAAATTCCCAGTGAGCTTCGACCCCTACAACGCCAATGCCGTCTGGGTGCGTCACCCAGAAACCGGTGTGTGGATCGAGTGCTGGGACATCGCTCTGCGGGAGAAGACAGCACCGATGGTCGCCGAGATCGACATGAAACTCCTTGCCCGATACCCCGACGCCGCAATCGACGATCCCGACCGCCGCCGCGAGTGGATCGACCACGTCGAAAGTCGCGAACGAGGAGACAAACGGAAGCGCACCCAGCACAAACGGGAGCAACAGCGCCTCAAGGTCGAAGCGCAACGTGAACCAGGCCCCTCGACAACGACACCGATCCCACTACGGCAATGGGCCAAACCCGTCGACATCAGCACCATCGATTGGACATCCCCCGACATAGATCTCGCGCAAGCAGAGGAGCTTGATTCATGAAGATCACCCCACTCGTCCTCCACCATGACCGCAAGACCAGCCTTGCAGGGCTTCGAGAAGCATTCGACGCCGAGCCCGCATCCCCGCCGAAGATCACCTTCCGTCAGTACAGAGATCTGGACAGTGAAGCTCGAGAGCTATACGACCAAGCTCGCGAAGACTTTCTCCGGCTGACGCTGAGGGTGAAGACACGCGAGCAAGCGGTCTGCGCTCGCATTCTGGAGGACCTCATCCGGATCAACCCTCGGCTGAAGAACTCGCGGCGCGGGCTGATGATATCCGCGCCGATGTTCTCCGGCAAGACAGAGCTCGCTCTCCTGTTGGCTCGATCCGTAGAACGCAGACACGCAGCCCAACACCCCGACTACCTCAGAGACGGAGACGCACCGGTCGTCTGGGTGGAGATGACCGAACACTCGACCGGAAAAGCTCTCCTTGCCCAGATCGTGGAGTTTCTCGCCCCCACCATCGTTCTCCCCAAACAGATCGCCACCGACAGGCTGAGGAAGCTTGCCGTCGAGGCCCTCCACCGTCACGGCACGAAGCTGCTCGTGATTGACGAAGCGCACAAGCTCGGCGGGACTGAACCCTCCAGTGTCATCAAAGCCCTCCAGAACGAGTCTTGTGCGACCGTCGTCCTGGTTGGAATCAATCTCGACCAAGCATTCAAGACGGGCGACGGCCTGCAAGTCAGCGCACGATGTGACTTCGTCACACTCGACAAGATCGACCCCGCCGTCCAAGAGGACTTCGAACAATGGATCAAATGGGTCGCCACCTTCGACAGCTTCCTACCACTATGCGGGCACGCCCACGGCCTTCTCACCCGCAACGCCGGCACGCTAGTCCACGCCGCCGACGGGAAACTCGCCGTTCTCGCGATGATCGTGGACCGCCTAGTCGCGTCCATCTTGCGCGACGAATCGCGCACCTCGGAGACCGTAACCCGCGAGCGACTCTTCGGGGTTCTCGACACTCTCCGGCGCACCACGCTCAACACACACAACGTCACCCTTGACGACTTGGTGGACGCCGCATGATCAGCACGCAGGCGTGGGCGAAACGACCCAAGTGGCATCATCTTGAGACGCCACGCTCCTACGCGCAGCGGCAATGCCACGCCGCAGGAGTGCCGTTCGATTTCGCCGAGAGGGCGCTGACCAGCCGAGCGCAACCGAACATCCACCGCGTCTGGATCGACGATGAAGCGGCCGCTCGGACGGTCGAGGCGACGGCAGGGCGCCCGGCCGGTCATTACCTCCGCATGAAACGTCTAGCGCAACCGGACTCCACACGGGCCTATCCGCAGCGCTTCCTGTGCCGCCTATGCAGTGCCGGGGAGACGATCGAGCAGATTCCCCACGATCGGGAAAACTTCTGTCTCCGACACCCGGGGCAGATGGTGTGGGTCGGTCCCGGAACGGAACTCGATACCCAGGTGATCGTTCCCTTCGATCCCACGCTTCGGAACGCGGAACTCTCCTTCCGTCGACTCGTCGCTACTGGTCGAGTCACCACGCAACTGCACAGTCAAGTGTGGGCCATGGTGCGCGACAACGACATACTCTCCGCCCAGAACGGAGAGACCGGGCAGGATCCGTCCTTGATGAGCGCGGTACGCGAGATCGATCGCCGCGCACATCTGTACCGCGCGACGGTGCGCGTTCTGCAGATCTTGTCCAATCGTTCGCACTGCGCACGATGGCGCACTCAGC
Organism: Microbacterium sp. Cr-K20; assembly: GCF_000708325.1. NCBI lineage: Bacteria > Bacillati > Actinomycetota > Actinomycetes > Micrococcales > Microbacteriaceae > Microbacterium > Microbacterium sp. Cr-K20. The sequence goes on from NZ_JARE01000041.1 coordinate 38,655, forward strand.
CGGCGGCAGATCTACGACTCGACATCAACGCAACGTTGGGCATCGCCAACAGCGACATCCTCGTCGAACGGGTGGTTCTCTGGCTCCGACCCCTCCGCCGCCACACCATCCCCACGAAGTTCCGCCCCCTGGAACCCGCCCTCGACACCGTCGACGTCCCCCGCATCCTCGACGCCACCGCCAACTACCCGCTATGGATCCTCCGACACCCGAAAGCCATCTCCGAATGGGACTGGGATCGCAACCCGCCCACCCGAGACCCCTGGTCGGGAGTAGATGTCTCCCACAAAGCCTGGTGGTTGTGCGAAGAGGGGCACTCCTGGGAAGCAAGCCCCCACGTGCGAGGCTTTGCCGAAACGAACTGCTCATACTGCATCGGCATGGACTTCTGGCCTGGACATACCGACCTCGGCACCCTGCGGCCAGACATCGCCGCGGAATGGGACACCACCCCAGGAGTCAACCGCGGGGGCCCCCATCACGTCAGCGTCACCTCCGCACGGAAAATTAACTGGCGGTGTGCGGCTCGACAGCACACCTGGCCTGCCCAGGTGCGCTCCCGCACCACGCTAAAAAGCGGCTGCCCCTATTGCGCCGGCAGCCGGGCGATACCGGGTGAAACAGACTTAGTCACTCTTCACCCCGGCCTCGCAGCAGAGTGGGACTACCAACGCAACGACAGTTCCATCACACCGGAGACAGTCACCCCCGGATCAGACCGTGTGGTCTGGTGGCGCGGCCCCTGCGACCATAGCTGGGACGCGGCTGTCGGCGACCGTTGCTCAGGACACGGGTGTCCGTACTGCTCCAACCAACGCACCCTCGCTGGTTTCAACGACCTCGCCACCACCCACCCTCAACTCGCCGAACAGTGGGACCACGTGAACTCCAAGACTCCTTGCGAGGTCACCGCGGGTTCGGATTTCCCCGCAGTATGGCGTTGCGCGCTGGGTCACAGGTGGGAACTCCCCGTCTGGGGCCGTACGAAGGACAAGACGGGCTGCCCCGTGTGCGCGAATCGCGTCGTCTTGGCAGGATTCAATGACTTGGGAACTCTCGACCCTCACTTGGCTTCGGAATGGGACCACAAAGCAGGCGCGAACGACCGGACACCGTCCGAAGTGACCGTCAGCAGCCAATACGAAGCCCGATGGCGCTGCGTGAAGGGTCACACCTGGCCAGCGACAGTCGCCAACCGACACGCTGGCTCAGGTTGCCCCTCATGCTCCGGCCGCGTTGCCATCCCTGGTACAACCGACCTCGCAACGCTTCGGCCAGACATCGCCGCTCAATGGGATCCCAGCAACGACTGCTCACCGAATCAGGTCACAGTCTCATCCCACGTGAAGGTGTCATGGAACTGCCATCGCAACCACTCGTGGCCGGCGACAGTCAAGAATCGGACGTGCGGCCACGGCTGCCCCTACTGCGCAGGAAAGCTGCCCATCCCTGGCGAGAACGACCTTGCGACTCTGCGCCCCGACCTCGCCAAGCAATGGGACCCAGCGAACGCCCTCTCTCCTACCGAGGTCACCGTCGGGTCGGGTCGAAAAGTCATGTGGATCTGTGCGTGCGGATACTCGTGGCCGTCCACGATTCAGACCAGAACCCGCAGACCTCACGCCCACTGCCCCGAATGTCGCAAGTAGTAACAGGACCCGATGCGAACCTCGTCTGGGGTTTTACTCGTGGCGCTGAGTCCTCCTCGCATCCAGCGCTAGCTCTCTGTTTGGCGCTGACGCTGACACGAGCGAATCGGGAGTGATCGAGAGACTCGAGCTCCCGATTCGATCACTGACGAAAGCATCCCGGATCGGCGAGCACATTCCCCTCGTTAGACGAGTTCGCTCACCAGCTGCTCGATTCGCGCCTTGATGTCGTCACGGATGGGACGCACGGCGTCGATGCCCTGGCCGGCCGGGTCGTCGAGCTTCCAGTCCTCGTAGCGCTTGCCGGGGAAGAACGGGCAGGCGTCACCGCATCCCATCGTGATGACGACATCGGATGCCTGCACGGCCTCGGTCGTCAGGATCTTGGGCTGCTCGGCGGTGATGTCGATCCCGAGTTCATTCATCGCTTCGACGGCAGTCGGGTTGATCTGGTCGGCGGGCATGGAGCCGGCGGAGCGGACCTCAATGCGGTCGCCGGCGATGTCGCGGAGGAATCCGGCGGCCATCTGCGAGCGTCCGGCGTTGTGGACGCAGACGAAGAGAACGGAGGGCTTGGTGGTCGTGTCAGTCATGGTTGCTCCTGGTGCGAGGGGTTGGTCAAGGGAGAAGGTCTTCGACGAGCGCGCGCACGCGGCCGGCGATGTCGTCACGGATGGCTTCGACACCGTCACGCGATGCGAGAGCAGGATCGCCGACTGCCCAGTCGTCGTAACGGACGCCGGGGATGATCGGGCAGACATCTCCGCAGCCCATCGTGATGACGACGTCCGCCGCACGGACGGCATCATCGGTGAGCGGCTTCGGAAAGCGCTCGACGGCAGCGTCACCTTCGATCTCGGCGAGAATCGACCGGACGTGAGGATGGATGACGTCGGCAGGAGCCGATCCTGCCGAGCGAGCCACGACCTTGCCGCCCGCCATCTTGTTGACGAGCGCGGCGGCGAGCTGCGAACGCCCCGCGTTGGCGACACAGACGAAGAGCACCTGGGGCACAGCAGAGTCGCGGTCCCGTGTGAGGTCGGCGAGTCGCTGACGTGCGAAGCGTTCGGTCAGTGGCACGAGTGCTGAGGTGACTCGCGCGGTGCGGGCGAGGGCGGTGTAGGACTCGCGGACGATGGTGAGCACGACATTGGGGTCGAGCTCGGGGACTTCTGCTGCGAGTTCATCTGCGAGATGGGTCACCCGCGCGTCGAAGTCGGGCCGCGGCTCATCGCGGCCGTCAGAGACACTCCACGGTGCGAGCGTCGCGGGCGCGAAGGATTCCAGCAGGGCCGTGACGGCGCTGCGCAGGTTCGGGTTGATCCGATACCAGACCCAGGTTCCACGCCGCTCCGAGGTGAGGACATCGACGTCCTTGAGCACCTTCAGATGGTGAGAGACCGTCGGCTGGGAAACCTCGGCGAGCTCGGCGAGATCGCAGACGCACGACTCCCCTCGAGGGTCGGATGCGATGGCAGACAGCATCCGAAGACGGAGCGGATCCGACAGCGCCTTCAGAGTAGAGGCGACCGAGGTGGCCGCATCGACGCCGATTGCGTGGCTGGCGACGGGACTGCAGGTGTCACCCTGGGTGGTCAGCACGGCGTTCATGTCTACATCCTTTCAGCGGTGAATGGATCGGTGTGGAACCAGCGTCGGGCTGCCCAGAGAGAGACATAGACGAGTCCGACGAGAACAGGAACTTCGATGAGCGGGCCGACGACCCCGGCAAGGGCCTGGCCGGAGGTCGCGCCGAAGGTGCCGATGGCGACGGCGATGGCGAGCTCGAAGTTGTTGCCCGCTGCGGTGAATGCCAGCGTCGACGAGCGTGCGTATCCGAGCCCCAGCGCCTTGCCGGTGAAGAGGCCGATAAACCACATGATCCCGAAGTACGCCAGCAACGGGAGTGCGATCCGAGCGACGTCCCAGGGGCGGCTGGTGACCTGTTCGCCCTGGAGCGCGAACAGCAGCACGATGGTGAAGAGGAGACCGTAGAGGGCCCAGGGGCCGATCTTCGGGAGGAAGCGGTCTTCGTACCAGTCGCGTCCCTTCGCGCGCTCGCCGAGGAATCGGGAGGCGAATCCGGCGACGAGGGGTATGCCGAGGAAGATCAGCACGTTCAGCGCGATCTGCCAGACCGAGATCTCGAGGCCTTGGGAGTCGATCCCGAGCCAGCCGGGGAGAACCGTCAAGTAGAACCAGCCGAGCAGCGAGAAGGCGATGACCTGGA
>NZ_JARE01000042.1:0-100819 GCF_000708325.1 Microbacterium sp. Cr-K20
CGCGCTCGTGATCGCCGACGGGCGCGGCGAGCTCACGCTCCTCGACCTCGCCACCGAAGAGCGCTCGACCCTCGCGCCAGGCCGCAGCGGCATCGCCGGCCTCTTCGGGGACGGCCGTCTCGTCTACCGCGCGCACGATACGGAGGGCGGCACCGCGGTCGAGGTGTTCGACTCCGCGCGCTGGACCGTGCCGCACGGCGATCACACGCACTCCTTCCGGGGCGCCCCGCAGACGCTCGGAATCCTCGAGGGCGAGGGAGACGTCACGGTCGTCGCCGGGGAGCAGCGGGCGACCGTCGCCTTCGCGGGCGGAGAACTGGTCCTGCTCGCCCACGACGCCCTCGGCGAGGGGCTCGAAGTCGCCCCGCACGTGACTGCCGACACCTCCGGCCCCGTGGCGTTCCTCGCCGAACACCTGCTCGTGCCGACCGCCGGTGCCACGATCGAGCTGCTCGACCCCGCCGGCGACCGCGTCCCGGGTGTGGCAGTCCCGTGCACCGACCCCTCTGACGCCGACCTCACCCGCGTCGGCGCCGTCTTCTCCTGCGCTGAGGGAGCCGTGCTCTTCACCCGCGAGGTCGGCGGCACCATCGCCGCCGAGACCATCCCGTACCCCGTGAACGCCACCCCGACGAGCAGCCTCTCCGGCCGCGCCGACCGCCCCGACCTCGCCGGAGTCGCGGGCGAGCAGGGTGCCTGGCTACTCGACGTGCGGCAGCGGCAGTGGATGCTGCTGCCCTCCGATGTGCCGCTGTTGCAGGCTGCTGCCCTCGGCGACGACGACAGTCGCACGGTCGCGATCGATGCCGACGGTCGCGTCCGCGTGCTCGCCGCGGACGGCGCGGTGCTGGCCCGCACGGAACCGCTGCTGGCGGCATCCGTCGCCGACCCCGCCCTGCGCGACCGCGTGCAGCTGCTCGTCGATGCCCGGCACGCCTACGTGACCGACCCCGCGACCGGCGTCGTGTACGAGATCGACCACGGCGACGGCACCGTCACTCGGACCTTCGCCGACCTCGACCCCTGGTTCGTGCAGCAGGTCGGCTGAGCCCTCGACGACTCCGGTCGTCACCGCGCATCCCGCGCACCCACCCAGAAGAAAGAGAGACGATCCATGTCCCGACCCCGCAGCCGCCTCGCGATCGGCGCCCTCGGCGTGATCGCCGCCGTGGCGCTCGCCGGATGTGCGACCCCCGGGCCCGCCGCCGAGAACACCGCAGGCGCCGCACCGGAAGACCACCACGAAGGCGACACCCGCATCGCCGTGACCTACGACGGCGGTGTGCTCGTGCTCGACGGCGAGACCCTCGACACCATCGGGCAGGTCGAGCTCGGCGGCTTCCTGCGCGTCAACGGCGCCGGCGACCACGACGGGCACGTCTTCGTCACCGCGGAAGACGGGTTCCACGTGCTCGACTCCGGCCTGGCATCCGGCACCGTCGAGTTCACCGGCGAGTTGTTCGACGCCGAAGCCGCCGGACACGCGGTCCCGCATGCCGGACGCACGGCTCTGTTCGACGACGGCACCGGCGAGGTGCGGATCTTCGACACGGATGCCGTCGGCACCGGCACGCTTCCCGAGGTGGACACGATCACCTCGGAGGCCGCCCACCACGGTGTGGCGCTCGAGCTCGCCGACGGCAGCATCCTCTCGACGATCGGCACGGCCGACGCGCGCAGCGGAGTCCGTCACCTCGCGGCCGACGGTACCGAGCTCACGCGAAACGAGCAGTGCCCGAGCGTGCACGGCGAGGGCGCGCTCAAGGGCGAGGTCGTGATGTTCGGCTGCGAAGACGGCGTGCTGCTCTTCGACGGCGGCGCGTTCACCAAGATCGACGCCCCCGACGAGTTCGGTCGCACCGGCAACGCGTACGTGAGCGACACCAGCGCGATCGCCTTCGGCGATTACAAGACCGACCCCGACCAGGAGGGCTACCTGCTGTCGCAGCTCGCGCGCATCGACACCGCGACGCAGACGATGTCGATCGTCGACCTCCCCGAAGGTGTGGAGTACACCTGGCGCGGAGTCGGGCGCGACGGGCACGACAACGTCGTGGTGCTCGGGGCCGACGGCAGCCTGTCACTGCTCGACGAGTCAGGCGAGCTCGTCGACACCTGGGATGTGATCGATCCGTGGGAGAGCCCGACCGAGTGGCAGCAGCCGCACCCGGGCCTGCACGTGGTCGGCGACATCGCCTACGTGACCGAGCCGGCGAAGGACCGCATCCTCGCGGTCGACCTGCACACCGGTGAGGTGTCGGCCGAGGCGACCCTCGACGTCGTGCCGAACGAGTTCGTGGTGGTCGGCGCCGCCGGACACTGAGGGAGATCAGGAGGGCGGGTCCGTACGCACGGGCCCGCCCTCCTTTCGTGCCGGATTCAGTCCGACTCGATACTCAGCACCGTCGTCCGCATGCCGTCGGACTCGTACTGCACCGGCATCCCGGGGTGATCGATCGAGAACCAGAAGACGCCGTCGTCGGTGTCGTACCGGCGGCAGGTGAGCTGCCCGAGGGGTGTCGACAGTGTGACGGTCGACACGCTCGTCGTCCCCGCATCGAAGGCGGCATGTCCCTGCAGCTCGGCCCAGGTCACCCGGTTCGAGACGACTGCCTTCGGGTCTGCGGCGGCCCAGCGGTCGAGGGTCGCGCCCTCGTCGTCCGTGTCGCGGAAGCGGTTGACGTGTTCGCCCAGCGGGCCGTCGGGCCCCTCCAGGAGCAGCCGGATCAGCTTCCCCGATCCGATGGCATCGCGGATCTCGGCGGCGGTGAAGGGCGTCGGCAGGAGTCCGGGGCCGAGCAGGTACGGGTCGGGTTCGGTCATGCGTCCAGTCTGCGCCCTGGGCGGTCCGCACCGCCCCCACCCCTTCGCCGAGTCGAGTGCACGGCTTCGTGCCGAGTGCACGGCGCGTTCGCGTCAAGATCCCGTGCACGGGGCAGCATCCCGTGCACTCGGCGGGGGCGGGAGGCGAACCGGGAGTCGAACCGGGCGTCGGCGCGTGACGCGCAGGGGGTGACACTCCTCCAGTCCTGGGGCTATCTTTGTTTGACTACCGAAACAAGATGATTCGAGGACACCGTGGCGCCGGCTACCCAGACCGTACATTCCGAGGGTGAGATCTTCCGGCTGGTGCGCACCGGGGCGGCCCAGTCCCGCGCCGACCTCGCCCGCCTGACCGGGCTCTCGCCCTCGACAGTCGCGCTGCGCGTCGAAGAGTTGATCGCCCACGGCTACATCGAGGAGAACGGCGAGGGCGAGTCGCGCGGCGGCCGTCGCCCCCGCGTGCTCACGGTGAAAGCGGGCGGGAGTGTGGTCGCCGGAGTCGAGCTCGGCGAGCAGCACGCCACGGTGGCGCTGTTCGACCGTCGTGCCGAGGTCGTCGCCTCGACCGTCGCGCAGGTGTCGCTCCTCGACGGGGTCGAGAGCGTCGTGAACCAGGTGTGGGAGTGCGCGCGCACGCTCGCGAAGGACAACGGCGGCCTCACGGTCGAGGGCATCGCCATGAGCTTGCCCGGCCCCGTCGACTCGCGCACCTCGCGCCTGCTGGCGCCCATGCGCATGCCCGGTTGGAACGGCGTCGACGTGGGCGAGGTGCTCGGCTCGGTCACCGGGCTCCCGTTCCTCATCGACAACGACGCGAACGCCATGGCCGTCGGCGAGTTCATCGAACGCGGTGGCGAGCAGGAGCAGCTGGTCTTCGTGAAGGCGGGCAGCGGCATCGGCTGCGGCATCATCCTCGACGGTGCCGTCTACCGCGGGTACCGCGGGGTCGCCGGCGACATCAGCCACGTCGCCCTGCACAACGCCCCGCCCATCATCTGCTCGTGCGGTCGGGTCGGCTGCCTCGACGTGGTCGCCAGCGGTGCGGCGATCGTCGATGCGCTGCGCGAGTCCGGCGTCGCGGTGGAGACCCTCGACGACGTGCTCGCGCTCGCGCAGGACGCTCACCCCAAAGCCACCTCCGCGCTGCGCGAGGCCGGCGCGCGCACGGGCGAGGTGCTCGCCACGATCATCAACTTCTTCAACCCGCAGGCTCTCGCGCTCGGGGGGCGACTGGCCACGGCCGACGCGTTCGTCGCCGGCGTGCGACAGGCGCTCTTCACCCTCTGCCTGCCCATGTCGACGGATGCTCTCGAGATCGGCGTGAGCCGAGCCGGCGCGCTCGCCGGTGCGCGCGGTGTGGCCTGGGAGCTGCTGGAGCGGATGCTCGACCCGGCCAGGATCGACGAGGAACTGCGCACGACCGCCGCGTAGTAGCTTCGATTATCGGCTCAAGTTCGCGACCATGCGGAACAAGATGCTGATTTTGGTTCGAGGTCCGATCTAGACTCGGAGTATGACCGAGACGTCCCCGCTCCCGCGCATCGCCATCGCCGGCATGGCCATCGAGTCCAGCACCTTCTCGCCGCACCGCGCCGGTGAGCGCGACTTCCTGCGCGTGGAGGGTGAAGAGCTCATCACCCGCTACGACTCCCTGCGCGACGGCGACATGCGTGACCGCGCCGCGTGGCTGCCGGTCTACTACGCCCGATCGATCCCCGGCGGCGCCGTGCTGCGCGAGGTCTACGACAGCATCAAGGCGCGCATCTGCGACGGGCTGCGGGCCCTCGTGGCCGACGGCGAGAAGCTCGACGGCCTGTTCTTCGACATCCACGGGGCGATGAGCGTCGAAGGCATGGACGACGCCGAGGGCGACCTGATCACCGCGATCCGCGAGGTGATCGGCGCCGACGTCGTGGTGTCGGCGTCGATGGACCTGCACGGCAACGTGTCGCGCACCCTGATCGAGAACGTCGACATCATCACCTGCTACCGCCTGGCTCCGCACGAAGACACGTGGGAGACCCGCGACCGCGCGATCCGCAACCTCGTCGAGGCGCTCGAGAGCGGCGTCACCCCGCGCCGCGCCTGGGTGCGCGTGCCCATCCTGCTCCCCGGTGAGAAGACCAGCACCCGCGTGGAGCCGGCGAAGAGCCTGTACGCCCGCATCCCCGAGATCGAGGCGCGCCCCGGCGTCACCGACGCCGCGATCTGGATCGGCTATGCCTGGGCCGACGAGCCGCGCTGCCACGCGACCGTGGTCGTGACCGGCACCGACGACGCGGCGACCGCGCGTGCGGCGGAGGAGCTCGGTCGCGCGTTCTGGGATGTGCGCGACGACTTCGAGTTCGTGGGCCCTCCCGGAACCCTCGACGAGGGTGTCGCGGCCGGCCTCGCCGCCACCGACACCCCGTACTTCATCAGCGACTCGGGCGACAATCCTGGCGCCGGCGGCACGGGCGACGTCACCTGGACCCTCGCGCAGCTGCTGCAGAAGCCCGAGCTCACCGCCGACGACGCCCCGGTCACGCTGTGCGGCTCGGTTTTCGACAAGGGGGCGCTCGACGTCCTGCGCGGTCACGCCGTGGGCGAGCGGGTGTCGGTCGAGGTCGGCGCGCGCGTCGACAGCGGCCCGCACGGACCGGTCCTCGTCGAGGGCGTGCTGCACAGCCTGCACGAGGGCGATGTGGATGCCGGCGGTATCGCGGTCATCCGCGTCGGTGGCCTGCACGTGATCGTCACGGAGTTCCGCAAGGCGTACCACGACGTTTCCGACTTCGCCTCGATCGGACTCGACCCGGTCGCCGCGCAGATCGTCGTCACCAAGATCGGCTACCTCGAGCCCGAGCTGTACGCGATCATGCGCGGCTGGACGCTCGCTCTCACTCCGGGCGGGGTGGATCAGGACCTCGAGCGGCTCGGTCACCACCGCATCCAGCGCCCGATGCATCCGTTCGACGCGTTCGATGAGGTGCCGGATCTCGCGGCCGAGATGGTCGGCTGACACGCTTCCGCCGCTTTTCGCCGCAATCGAAGAAAGTTAGTTACTTAAACGTAACAAGACCGTCTTCTGCCCTGAACTTAGTTCGGGCATGATTCAAAGTACGTCATAAATCGGACGAACGCCTTGGTTGCGAGGCGTTGAACAAGGAGGTTTACATGCGATCTCAGTCGCTGCGCCGCCGGCTGCTCGCCCCCCTGGGTGCGCTCGCCGTCGCGACGCTCGCCCTCACCGCCTGCCAGGCCGGCGCCACGGGCGACACCGGCTCGGGCGAGAAGGACACCGTCAGCTTCGCGCTGCAGGTCGGCACCGGACCCAACTGGATCCTGCCGATCTCGTCGCCCGACAAGATGGCCACGCACAACAGCGCCATCAAGGCGACCATGTGGCCGCGCCTGTTCGAGTACAACGGCGTCGACGGCGAGATGGGCTGGGACGAGCTGGCCTCCGCCGCCAAGTCCTACGAATTCTCCGAGGACCGCAAGACCATCACCATCACGCTGAACGACCTCGACTGGTCGGACGGCGAGCCCGTCACCTCGCGCGACGTGGAGTTCTGGTACAACCTGGTGCGCTTCAACGGCGAGAAGACCGGTGGTTACTCCGCCGGCCTGATGCCCGACAACATCACCGAGTTCACCACCATCGACGACAAGACGTTCTCGCTGACGATGGACAAGGTCTACAACGAGGAGTTCCTCCTCGGCAACCAGCTCAGCCTCATCTACCCGATGCCGCAGCACGTCTGGGACAAGACCAGCGCTGACGGCGAGATCGGCGACCATGACCGCGACCAGGCCGGTGCGACCGCGGTGCTCGACTACCTCTTCTCCGAGGCCGAGGACATGAAGACCTACGCCACCAACGACCTGTGGAAGACCGTCGCCGGTCCCTACACGGTCAAGAGCTGGTCGGACTCGGGCCTGGTGGAACTCACCGCCAACAAGGAGTACACCGGCGAGGACAAGCCGAGCATCGAGAACGTCGAGTTCCTGCCGTTCACGTCGGCCGACGCCGAGATGAACGTCGTGCGCTCGGGTGACGTCGACTACGGCTACGTCACGAGCTCGCAGCTCACGAACGAGAAGCAGTTCACCGACCTCGGCTACAGCATCGAGCCGTGGGCCGGCTGGTCGATCACGTACATGCCGTACAACTTCGCCAACCCGGAGAAGGGCTCCTTCTACAAGCAGCTCTACGTGCGCCAGGCACTGCAGCACGCCATCGACCAGGAGACCATCTCCGAGGTCGTCTGGCACGGTGCCGCGACTCCCGACTACGGTCCCATCCCGCAGACCGCGGACTCCAGCGGACTGTCCGACGTGCAGAAGGACAACCCGTACCCGTTCGACCTGAAGAAGGCCGAGAAGCTGTTCACCGACAACGGCTGGGTCAAGGGATCCGACGGCACGCTCGAGTGCGCCGAAGCCGGCGCGGCCGAGGGCCAGTGCGGCGAGGGCATCGCCGCGGGTGACAAGGCGGAGATCGTCGTCACCACGCAGAACGGCTCGCAGGAGACCGACAACATGATGGCGGAGATCCAGTCGTCGCTCGGCAAGATCGGCGTCAAGATGACGATCGACTCCAAGCCGCTCGACACCGTCCTCACGCAGGCACAGGAGTGCAAGACCGGCAGCTCGTGCACGTGGGAGCTCGTCTTCTTCGGCACCGCGGGCAGCTGGTACTTCCCGCCGTACGCCACGGGTGAGCGCGTCTTCGCGAAGGACACCAAGTGGAACGCCGGACAGTACGACAACCCCGAGGCCGAGGAGCTCGTCCAGGCGATGGCCTTCTCGACCGACCCCGAGATCGCGAAGAAGTACTCCGAGTACCTCGCCACCGACCTCCCGGTCATGTGGATGCCGAACCCGGTGTACCAGGTCTCCGTCGTCCGTGACGGACTCGACATCGCCCACCAGGACCCGGGCGCGTCGTTCCTTCCCCAGCGTTGGTCCTGGACCAAGTAACGAGCAGGTGACATGAGCGTGGTGGAAGCAGCGCAGAACGCGCAGCAGAAGAAGGAGAGGGCCGGCGGCCCGCGGTTCTGGTGGTACCTGTTGCGACGGGTCGGCCAGGGCGGGATCGTCATCCTCATCGTGACGCTGATCGTGTTCGCGCTGCTCCACCTCGCGATGCCGCAGGGGCCGGCCGCCGGCATCCTCGGCATGCAGGCATCGCAGGAGCAGATCGACGCCTTCAACAAGGAGAACGGCTTCGATCTGCCCCTGTGGCAGCAGTACTTCAACTTCCTGCTGCAGCTCGTGCAGGGAGACCTGGGCGACTCGTTCAAACTGAACCGACCGGTGGCGGATGCCATCGGCCAGCGTCTTCCGAAGACGCTGATCCTGGCCCTCATCTCGATGCTCTTCGCACTGATCATCGCGATCCCGATGGGCATCTTCCAGGCCGTGCGCCGCGGCAAGGCCGCGGACTACGCGCTGACCACCTGGAACTTCATCGTCTACTCGACGCCGTCGTTCTTCCTCGGCCTGATCCTCGTGATCGTGTTCGCCCAGTGGCTGCGGCTCGTGCCCGCCCAGGCGCCGCAGGGTGAGACCGTCGGCGACGTGCTGGCGAACCCAGCCGGCCTCGTGCTGCCGGTGCTCACCGCGGCGCTCGGCATCATCGCGACGTTCTCGCGGTACATGCGCTCCGCCACGATCGACAACCTCTCCGAGGACTACGTCCGCACCGCCAGGGCGAAGGGCACCTCGGTGCCCGTGGTGATCACCCGCCACGTGGTGCGCAACTCCCTGACCCCCGTGATCGCCATGCTCGGCTACTACCTGCCGGTCATGTTCGGCGGCATGATCGTCGTCGAATCGCTCTTCAACTACCCCGGCATGGGCCTGCTGTTCTGGACCTCGGCGCAGACCTCCGACTACCCCGTGCTGATCGGCTGCATCCTGGTGATCGCGCTCGCGACGGTCATCGGATCGCTCCTCGCCGACATCATCCAGGCGCTGCTCGATCCGCGCACCCGAGAGGAGCTCTCGTGAGCACCACGACCATCGTGATGCGCACGCTGACCCCGCGTCAGCGGGGCACGCGCCGCTTCCTGCAGAACAAGCTCGCGGTCTTCGGCATCGTGACCATCGTGCTGTTCCTGCTCTTCTGCTTCCTGGGTCCGCTGATCCACCCGACGGATCAGATCCACACCGACCTGCGCAGCACGATGCTGCCGCCGGGGAGCCCCGGCCACCCGCTCGGCACCGACGACGTCGGCTACGACGTGCTCGGACGGCTCATGGTCGGCGGGCAGATCTCGATCCTGATCGGCCTCGCCGCCGGCATCCTCGCCACCGTCATCGGCACCCTCTGGGGAGCGATCGCCGGCTACGTCGGCGGCGCCGTCGACACCGTGATGATGCGCGTCGTCGACGCCGGCATCGCGATCCCCGCGACCTTCCTGCTGCTGATCCTCTCGGCGATCCTGCGCCCGAGCGTCCCGCTGATGATCTGCGTGATCGGCCTGGTCTCCTGGCTCGTCCCGGCTCGTCTCGTGCGCGCCGAATCGATCTCGCTGAAGTCGCGCGAATATGTGCTGGCCCTGCGGGCGATGGGTGGCACGCACTCCCGCGCCGTGCTCAAGCACATCGTCCCCAACACCGTCGGCACGATCGTCGTGAACGCCACCTTCCAGGTCGCCGACGCCATCCTGCTCGTCGCCTACATCTCGTTCCTCGGGATGGGGCTGCAGAAGCCGGCGACCGACTGGGGCGCCATGCTCACCAGCGGCATCACCTACACGTACGCGGGTGCCTGGTGGTTGATCTTCCCCGCCGGGTTCTGCATCGTGCTGACCGTCTGCGCCTTCAACAGCATCGGCGACGGCCTGCGCGACTTCTTCGACGTGAAGGGGCGTGCCGCATGAGCGACGCACTGCTGGAGATCTCCGACCTCACGGTCACGTTCCGCACCGAAGACGCGTCGGTCGAGGCCGTGAAGGGCATCGACCTCGAGGTTCGCCCCGGCGAAGTGCTGGCGCTGGTGGGCGAGTCTGGTTCGGGCAAGTCCGTCACGGCCATGGCCATCCTGAAGCTGCTGCCGCGCTCGGCCACGGTCACCGGGTCGATCCGGCTCGCCGGGCGCGAGCTCCTGCCGCTCGCGGAAGCCGAGATGAACGCCGTGCGCGGCGCCGAGATCTCGATGGTGTTCCAGGAGCCGATGACCGCGCTCAACCCGAGCATGCGGATCGGCGACCAGATCACCGAGGCCATTCTCAACCACCGCGCCATCTCCAAGGCGGAGGCGTGGGAGCGTGCGGTCGAGATGCTCCGGCGCGTGGGCATCCCCGAGCCCGCCCGTCGGGCGAAGAGCTACCCGCACGAGCTGTCCGGTGGGCAGCGTCAGCGCGTGGTCATCGCGATCGCCCTCGCCTGCGAGCCGCAGCTGATCATCGCCGACGAGCCGACGACCGCACTCGACGTGACCGTGCAGGCCGAGATCCTCGACCTGATCCGCGGTCTCGCGGCCGAGTCGGGGACCGCGTTCCTGCTCGTCACACACAACATGGGCGTCGTCGCCGACATCGCCGACCGGGTCGCGGTGATGTTCCGCGGCACCATGGTCGAGGTGGGCGACACCCGCACGGTGCTCACCGCGCCGCGCGAGGACTACACGAAGAAGCTGCTCAGCGCCGTGCCGTCGCTGCCCGACCTCGCGAGCGTGATCGAACGGGAGCCCGAGACCGAGGTTCCCGCCGCGGTGCTCGAGCTGGATGCCGCGAGCGTCACCTACCGCCGTGGCGGACGACCGTTCCTCGCGCTCGACGGCGTGAGCCTGCGCATCGCCCCGGGCGAGATCCTGGGCCTCGTCGGCGAATCCGGATCGGGCAAGTCGACTCTCGGGCGCGCGGCACTGGGACTCCTGCCCCTGTCGAGCGGTGGGATCACCCTGTTCGGCGAGAAGGTCGGACGCGGTGGCGTCTCCGGGCGTCGGGAGCGCGCGCTGCGCGGTCGCGTCGGCGCGATCTTCCAGGACCCGGGTTCCAGCCTCGATCCGCGCATGACGGTCGGAGAGGCCATCGCCGAGCCCCTGCTCGTGCAGCGTCGACGCTTCCCGACTTCGGCGAGCACACGCCGCACCCGCGTGGCCGAGCTGCTCGACGCCGTCGAGCTGCCCACGAACTACGCCTCGCGCTACCCGCACGAGCTCTCCGGAGGGCAGCGTCAGCGCATCGGTCTCGCCCGCGCCATCGCTCTGGAACCGGAGCTGATCATCGCCGACGAGCCCACCTCGGCGCTCGACGTCTCGGTGCAGGCGGCCGTGCTCGAGGTGCTGCGCACCCTGCAGGAGAAGATGCACTTCGCGTGCCTCTTCATCAGCCACGACCTCGCCGTGGTGCACGAGATCTCCGACCGGGTCGCCGTGATGCTCAAGGGCGAGATCGTCGAGACGGGCTCCGCCGACGACGTGCTCCTGGCTCCGCAGCATCCGTACAGCCGACGGCTGCTGGCCTCGGTACCGGTTCCCGATCCCGACAAGCAGGCGCTGCGGCGGGAGGCCCGTGCGGCCGCCCGGGTGATGGCCCCGTGACCGGGGGAGAGCCGACCCGATCGACCCTTGTGCACGGTGCGGGCCCTGTCGTGCTCGGGCTCGACGTCGGCGGATCGAGCGTCAAGCACCTGCTCGCGCCGGCGCGCATCTCGCTGGACGCACCGCCGACGCCCCTCGCCCGCGGCCGTCACGCGACGCCCAAGGACGCACCCGTGGACGGGCTCGCCGCCATCGCGAACTCGCTCCGGGGTGATGCCGACCTCGAACGCGTGGTGCTGTCGATCCCCGGATTGGTCGACGAGGCGGAAGGAGTGGTCGTGCGCTCGACCAACATCCCCGCGCTCGACGGCCGCCCGCTCGGCGCACAGCTCAGCGCGGAACTCGGCATCCCGGTCGACGTCATCAACGACGGTCACGCCGCCGCGGTCGCCGAGGCCTCGTGGGGCGCGGGCGCCGGTGTGGACGACGTCTTCGTGCTCGCGCTGGGCACCGGGATCGCGGGCGCACACGTGGCGCACGGACAGGTCGTCCCCGGAGCGCACGGCTCAGCCGGCGAACTCGGACACATCACGATCGAACCCGACGGCAGCATCTGCTCGTGCGGACGCCGCGGCTGCCTGGAAACCATCATCGGCGCGCCCGCCCTGCGGCGGGCGTGGGCCGCGGTCGGCGGAAAGGGCGGTCCGGAGGGGCTGCTGGCGGCGAGCAGCAGCGGCGATGCCGTGGCCACCGCGATCGTGGAACGGGCGTCGTCGGCGCTCGCAGAGGCGATCCTCACCCTGTGCGCCCTCGTCGATCCGGGGTGCATCGTGATCGGCGGCGGCCTCGCGCAGGCGCCGCATCAGCTCGTGACGCTCGCGGCGCGCTACGTCGGCGAGCGCGCCTCGTTCCACCGGGTTCCGCCCATCGTGCCGGCCACGCTCGGCGAGTGGGCCGGGGCGAACGGCGCCGTGCTGACCGCGCTCCGTCGCCAGCGCGCCCTCGTCTGACGCGGCGCATTCCGCGTGCGCGTCGCATCATGTCGCGCCGCGTCTTCCGCCGCCTCGCGTCATGCCGAGTGCACGGGATGCTGGCGAGTGCACGGCTTGCCTGCGTCGACAGCCGGTGCACTCGGCGACAAGCCGTGCACTCGGCAACGCGGGGCGTGCGGCACGGGGGGCGGCACGGGGGGGCGGCGGGGCGGATGCCCAGGACGCTCGCGTAAAATCAGCACAATGACCGACGCCCCCTCCGACGCTGCACCCGACCTCGGACCGGGCGTCGACCCCGACGATCTCGCCACGACTCTTCGCGTGCTGGCCGAACTGCATCAGATCGACAACGAGCACCCGGACTTCGTCGCCGTGCGCCACGCGACCGCGGCGATGTTCAAGGCCGTCAAGCGCGTGCGCCGCAAGGAGATCCGCGACGCGATCGCCGAGGCCGACAAGGCCGTCGTCGCCCGCACCGCCACCGGGGCGCCCGACCGCATCGACGACGAGACCCGCGGTCACGACCTCGCCACCAGCGTGGTGGACGCCCCCATCGCCGGCGAGCTGCTCAAGCCCCGCAACTGCTACATCTGCAAGCAGCCGTACACGCAGGTCGACGCCTTCTATCACCAGCTCTGCCCGGACTGCGCCCGCTTCAGCCACGGCAAGCGCAACGCCCGCACCGACCTCACGGGCAAGCGCGCCCTGCTCACGGGCGGCCGCGCCAAGATCGGCATGCACATCGCGCTGCGGCTGCTGCGCGACGGCGCGCACACCACCATCACGACCCGGTTCCCGCGCGACGCCGTTCGCCGCTTCTCGGCCCTGCCCGACTCAGGCGACTGGCTGCACCGCCTGCGCGTCGTCGGTATCGACCTGCGCGACCCCGCCCAGGTGATCGGCCTCGCCGACTCGGTCGCGGCTCAGGGTCCGCTCGACATCCTCATCAACAACGCCGCGCAGACCGTGCGCCGCTCGCCGGGTGCGTACTCGCTGCTGGCGGATGCCGAGCTGCAGCCGCTGCCCGACGGACCGCTTCCCGAGATGGAGACCTTCGGGCACACCGCCGACCCGCACCCGCAGGCGCTGCAGGCGTCGGTCGACGCGCATCCGCTCCTCTCGGTCGCGGCCCTCGGTGGCACGGTCGCGGAGCAGGGCGGTCAGGCGCTCACGGCCGAAGACCTCGCGCGGCTCGCGATGGCTCCCGGGTCGTCGTCGCTCGAGAAGCACGCCGACGGTACCGCGATCGACGCCGGCGGACTCGTGCCCGACGTGAACCGCGTCAACAGCTGGGTGCAGTCGATCGAGCAGGTCGATCCGCTCGAGATGCTCGAGGTGCAGCTGGCCAACACGACGGCGCCGTTCCTGCTCATCAGTCGTCTGCGTGCGTCGATGGCGGCATCCGATTCGCACCGCAAGTATGTGGTGAACGTGTCGGCCATGGAGGGGCAGTTCTCCCGCCGCTACAAGGGCCCCGGGCACCCGCACACGAACATGGCCAAGGCCGCGCTCAACATGCTCACCCGCACCAGCGCCGGCGAGATGCTCGAGAAGGACGGCATCCTGATGACCGCCGTCGACACCGGCTGGATCACCGACGAGCGCCCGCACTACACGAAGGTGCGCCTGGCCGAAGAGGGGTTCCACGCCCCGCTCGACCTCGTCGACGGTGCCGCCCGCGTGTACGACCCGATCGTGCGCGGCGAGGCCGGCGAAGACGTGCACGGCGTGTTCCTGAAGGACTACGAGCCCAGCCCCTGGTGACGGCGGTCGGGCGTCCACATGCATGAGGAAAACCCGGATGCATGAGGATTCCTCGGTGTCTTCGCATGCATCCGTCGTTCGGTCATGCAGGTGAGGGGCGGATGCCGTGTCAGTGGGCGCGAGCCGGAGGTGGGGATAGTGCTGCGGACGTGCCGCGTCAGTGCGCGCGCTCGGCGAGGTTGGCGGATGCCCAGCGGCCGAGCTGGTCGAGGATCGGCAGCAGTCCCTCGCCGCTGGAGGTGAGGGCGTACGACACCGTGATCGGCGGCCCGGCGTCGACCGTGCGCGCGACGAGACCGGCGTCGGAGAGTTCTGCCAGGCGGTCGGAGAGCACGGTGTCGCTGATGCCGGCGACGGAGCGGCGCAGGGCGACGAAGGTCGAAGGGCCGCCGCCGAGTGACGAGACGATCATGCCGTTCCACCGTTTGCCGAGCACGCTGAAGGCCAGTGTGACGGCGGCGTCGCACACCTGACGTTCTTCCTCGACCTCGGCCATGCACACATCCTACCCGTGCTACGTTAACCGGTGTCGCTAATAAAAACCTAGCGACTACGAAAACGAGAGGTAGGCCCATGTCCCTGTTCCGCCTGGATGCCAGCATCCTTCCCGCGTCGTCCGCCAGCCGCGCGCTCGCCGACCTCGTCGAGGCCGAGTGGACCGCATCCCACCCCGACTCGACCGTCACCCGCCGCGACCTGGCGAGCGACCCCGTGCCCGCGACCGCCTGGGCGGATGCCGTCACCGGCGGCTTCGTCGACGAGGCCCAGCGCACCTCCGCTCAGAACGATGCCCGTGCGCTCGCGACCTCGTTCGCCGACGAGCTGATCGGCGCCGACGCCCTGCTGTTCGCCGTGCCGCTGTACAACTACGGCGTCTCGCAGCACTTCAAGACCTGGTTCGACCTGGCCTACACCGACCCGCGCATCGACCCGACGGGCACCGCGCTGAACGGCAAGCCCGCGACGCTCGTCACCGTGCTCGGCGGCAACTACGCAGAGGGCTCGCCCAAGGAGGGCTGGGACCACTCGACCGGCTGGCTGCGCCGCGTGCTCGAAGACGTCTGGGGCCTCGACCTGCGCGTCGTGCAGCGTCCCTTCACCCTCGTCGGCGTGAACCCGGCGCTCGACGCGTTCACCGACACGGCGCGCGAGCTCAAGGAGAACGCCGAGGCCGACGCCCGCACCTTCGGCCGCGAGCTCGCCGCGACGCGCGACCCCCGCGTGGCCTGACCCGGCCAGGGTCCGGCATCCGCCGGTCGCAGCATCCGTCCGGTCCGGCCCCCGTCCACTTGTCGGGAGAATGTCCGGATGTCGGACCGGAACGCGGTTTCCGGTCCGACATCCGTGAAAAGTCCCGACAGATGAACGGCGGGACGGCGGGGCGGACGGATGCCGGAACCGCCGTCGGTCAGGCGGGAGGCGCCGCCGGGTACGGATGCGGCAGCCACACCGTCACGATCAGACCGCCGTCCGGGCGCGGGGTGAGCACCAGGGTGCCTCCGTGCGCCTGGGTGATGCGGTCGACGATCGCGAGACCCAGTCCCGCCCCGGCATGGTCGTCGCCGCGGGTGCGCTCGGCGCCGCGCTGGAACGGCTCGACGAGGGTCGCCACGAGAGGCGCCGGCAGCACCTCGCCGGTGTTCTCGACCACCAGCGCTACCGCCTGCGGCATCGAGTGCGTGCGCACGGCCACAGCCCCTCCGGCGGGCAGGTTGTGCACGATCGCGTTGAGCACGAGGTTCGTGACCAACTGCGGCAGCAGCGCCGCCGACCCGAGTACCGACGCGGGTGCGCCGCCCACCTCGACGGCCACTCCTCGGCGGTCGGCGAGCGGCAGCAGCGCCTCCACCGCCCCTTCGGCGAGCAGGGAGAGGTCGACGATCTCGCGCGGGAACGTCCTGCGGTCGGCGCGGCTCAGCAGCAGCAGCGCCTCGGTGAGCTCGATCGCCCGGGTGTTCACCTCACGCAGCCGCGCGATCAGGGCATCGACATCGCGGTCCGGATCGGCTTCGGCGACCTCGAGCAGTGTCTGCGAGATCGCGAGCGGGGTCCGCAGCTCGTGCGAGGCGTTCGCGGCGAACCGCTGCTGCTCGGCGACGTGCGCCTCGAGCTGTTCGAGCATCGAGTCGAAGACATCGGCCAGGTCGCGGAACTCGTCGCGGGGGCCGGCGAGCGACACGCGGTGTGACAGGGATCCCTGCGCGGCGAGCCGGGCGGCGTCGCCGATGCGGTCGAGCGGCGCCAGCATCCGTCCGGCCAGCAGCCACCCGGCGCCGAGACCGAACGCGAGCAGCACCAGCATGACCATCGAGGCCACCGGCACGAACGCCCGGCTGAGGTCGCCGCGGTTGGGGAAGAAGTCGACGGTGTCCGGCACGTAGCGCAGCAGGAACAACCCGACCGCGGCGAGGAGCAGACCTCCCGACACCACCACGATCACCGCGTAGCTCAGCGTGAGTTTGAGGCGGGCGCTCATCCCGCGGCGCCTAGGCATCGGCATCCGTCCCGATGCGGTACCCGACACCCGGCACCGTGAGGATCAGCCACGGCTCGCCCAGTCGCTTGCGCAGCGACGACACCGTGATGCGCACGGCGTTCGTGAACGGGTCGGCGTTCTCGTCCCAGGCCCGCTCCAGCAGCTCTTCGGCGCTGACCACCCCGCCCTCCGCGTCGACCAGCACCTCCAGCACGGCGAACTGCTTGCGGGTGAGCGCGACGTAGCGGTCGTCGCGGTAGACCTCGCGGCGGAACGGGTCCAACCGCAGCCCGGCGACCTCGAGCACCGGCGGGCGGCTGCGCTGACGGCGGCGGTCGAGGGCGCGCAGGCGCAGCACCAGCTCCCGCAGCTCGAACGGCTTGGTCAGGTAGTCGTCGGCGCCGATCTCGAAGCCGCTCGCCTTGTCGTCGAGCCGGTCGGCGGCGGTCAGCATCAGGATCGGGATGCCGCTGCCGGAGGCCACGATCCACCGGGCGATGTCGTCGCCCGACGGTCCGGGCACGTCGCGGTCGAGCACGGCGAGGTCGTAGGAGTTGATGCTCAGCAGCTCCAACGCGGAGTCGCCGTCGCCGGCGATGTCGGCTGCGATCGCCTCCAGGCGCAGCCCATCGCGGACCGCCTCGGCGAGGTAGGGCTCGTCCTCGACGATCAGCACACGCATGGCTGAGATCCTACGCAGTGCGACATATCGGGAGCATATGGAAAAGCGCATACGCCCTCGCAACCGGCGTGCTTCTTCACTGGAAGCATGAACACCCGCACCACCTCCCGTACTCCGAGAGCGCGCCGTCGTCGGTTCGCCGTCGCTGCTGTCGCCCTCGCTCTCGCCGTGATCGTCGCGTTCGCGGTGCAGCAGTCGCTGTCCGTGGCCTTCGCCGATGCCGCCCGCCCCGGCACTCTCCCCGTGCCGACCGACCGGCCCGCCGAGGGCGGAACCGCCGGCGCCGGCACGGGCTCGGTCATCGCCCCGAGCGAGGCCGACGGCGTGATCCGCGATGGCGACCAGCCGACCGTGTTCGACGTCGACCGGGTGGCGGTCGGCAACCTCGATCCCGCCCTGCTCGCGGCGCTGCAGCGTGCGGCAGCGGATGCCGAGGGCGACGGCATCACGTTCCGGGTGAACAGCGGATGGCGCACCCCGGCACTGCAGGAGCGGATGCTGCAGGACGCGATCGTGCAGTACGGCTCCGAGGCCGAGGCGCGGCGCTGGGTGGCCACGCCCGAGACTTCGGAGCACGTGACGGGTGACGCCGTCGACCTCGGCCCGCTGCCCGCGCTCGACTGGCTCGTCCAGTGGGGGTGGCGTTACGGGCTCTGCCAGATCTACGCCAACGAGACCTGGCACTACGAACTGCGTCCGGATGCCGCCGACGACGGCTGTCCCGAGATGCTCGCCGACCCGACCGCCGACCCGAGGATGCAGCGATGACCACTCTTTCCCCCGAGCGCGTGACCCTCTCGCGCCTGCACGCACCCACCCTGCAGACGATTCCGGATGCCGTCGCCGAGAACCTGCGGCGGGTGCGCGCCGCGACGACCGCCCGCATCATGGCCGTGGTCAAGGCCGACGGCTACGGGCACGGTGCCGTCACCGTCGCGCGGGCCGCGGTGGATGCCGGCGCCGAGTGGCTGGGGGTCACGGATGTCGCAGAAGCCGTCGCACTCCGCGACGCCGGGCTCACGGTGCCGATCCTCTCCTGGTTGAACCCCTCCGGCGTCGACGCTGCCGCCGCAGCCGAGCACCGCGTCGACATCGCGGTCGGCTCGGTCGAAGAGCTGCGGCAGCTGATCGCGGATGCCGCGGATCCGGTGCGCGTGCACCTGCAGCTCGACACCGGCATGGCTCGTGGGGGAGCGCCGCTGGAGGAGTGGCCGGAGCTGCTCCGACTCGCGCGCACGGGGCGGGGGCGGGTGGAGGTCGGCGGGGTGATGGGGCATCTGCCGCGGGCGGACGAGGCCGATCCGGCGGCGAACGCGGCGGCGGTGCTGCGTCTGCGGCAGGGGAGGGATGCCGTGCTGCGCGCGGGTTTCGGCCCGGTGGTCGTGCATCTCGCCGCGACCTCCGGCGCGCTGACCGACCCGGCGACGCACTTCGACCTGGTGCGGGTCGGCGCGGGGCTGGTCGGGATCGACCCCTCGGAGACCACCGTGCTCGCCGGGGCGTCGCGGTGGACCGCGCCCGTCGTGCACAGTGCGCTCGTGCCGGCGGGGACCGCGGTCGGCTACGGCGGTGCGCACACGACCGACCGGGAGACGCACCTCAGCGTGGTCGGGGTCGGATACGCCGACGGCATTCCGCGCGAGCTCGCGCCCGGCGCCGGGGTGGAGATCGGCGGGGCGCGGCATCCGATCGTGGGGAGGGTCTCGATGGACCAGATCGTCGTCGACACGGGATCGGTGCTGTTCCCGCGCGGGGTGGTCGCGACCGTGTTCGGGCCGGAGGGTGGGGCCGTGCCATCGGTGCAGGAGTGGGCGCGGTGGGCGGGCAGCATCCCGCACACCATCGTGACCGGCATCGGCGCACGAGTGCAGAGGAGCGTGGCATGACGACGAAGGTGCTGGTCATCGGGGGCGGACAGAACCCCGAGCACGAGGTCTCCCTGGCTTCCGCGGCGGCGGTGGCCGCGGCGCTGCGGATGGGCGATCACGACGTCACGTGCGTGACGATCGACCGCGACGGGATCTGGCGCGTGGAGGGACGGCCGAACGGGGGATCGGCGGCAGAGTCGCTCGCGCTCGCGCTGCCGCTGCTCACCCGCACGGATGTGGTGTTCCCGGCCGTGCACGGCGCTCTCGGGGAGGACGGCGCGCTCGCGGCGCTGTGCGCGCTCGCCGGAGTGCGGGTCGTCGGATCGGGGCTGCGGGCGGGAGCCATCGGCATGGACAAGTGGACGACCAAGCTCGTCGCGGATGCCGTGGGTCTCGGCACCGCCCGCGGCCGACTCGTCGCCGCCGACGACATCGGTGACGTGGAGTTCGAGGGGGAGGTCGTCGTCAAGCCGGTGTCGGCCGGTTCGAGTCACGGTGTCGGCCTCGTCACGGAGGAGGGGCAGCTGCTCGCGGCGCTGCGGGAGGCCGCGCGCTTCGATCGGCGCATCCTCGTCGAGGAGGTCGTGCGGGGGCGCGAGATCGACGTGGCGGTGCTGCGCGAGAAGGGGGGCATCCGGTGGGCGGCGCCGCCGCTGGAGATCCACGCGACCGGGCTGTTCGACACGGCCACGAAGTACGACGGCAGCGCGCGGTTCACGGTGCCGGCGCAGCTGGATGCCGCCGAGACGGCTGCGCTCAAGCGGGCGGCGATCGCCGTGTTCGATGCCCTCGGGTGCGACGGCGTCGCGCGCATGGACTTCTTCCTCACCGAGCGGGGGCCGGCGCTGAACGAGGTCAACACGATGCCGGGGCTCACCGCCGCCTCGCAGGTGCCGCGGATGTTCGCCGCGGCGGGTGTGACCTACGTCGACCTGGTCTCGCGACTCGTGCGCGCGGCCTCGTGACCGCGCCCGCGCCCGCGCCCCGGGTCGGATGGCCGGATGTCGCGAAGGGCATCTGCATCCTGCTCGTCGTGCTCTGGCACGTGGTCACGAAGGTCGTGGTCGGCATCCCCGGCGCGGGAGCGGTGACGGATGCCTGGGTGATGCTCAACGCCCAGCTCCTGCCGCTGCGCATCCCGCTGTTCTTCCTGGTCTCCGGGATGTTCGCGGCGCGGGCGGTGCTCGCCGGGGACGGTGCCTCCTGGCGACGTCGGGCCGGCCGGCTCGCACTGCTCTACCTCGTGTGGGTGCTGATCCAGACGGCCGTGCTCGCGCTCGCACCGGAGTTCGACACGGCGCGGGCGACCAGCGGGTGGGAGCTGCTCGCGCAGCTCACCATCAGTCCGACGAACCTCTGGTACCTGCTCGCGCTCGCGGTGTATCTCGCGGTCGGGCGGCTGACGCGCGGGCTCCCGACCCTCGCCGTGCTGTCGATGGCGTTCGTGATCGCCGCCGTCGCCGGTGCGGGTCTCCTTCCCGATCTCGGCAACCTGTGGCAGCTGGTGCAGAACCTGTTCTTCTTCCTCATCGGGTTGCGGCTGCGGGCCATCGTCGAACGCTTCGCGGCGAGGAGCGGGGTCGGTGTGCTGCTCGCGCTCGCCGCCGGGTACGCGGGGGCACTCGCCGTCGTCTCCGTGCTCGGCATCCGCCTCGTGCCCGGAACCTGGCCGCTGCTCTGCCTGGTCGCGGTGGCATTCGGGGTGTCGCTCAGCGTGCTCATCGACCGGCATGTCGAGGTCGTCGCGCGGCCGCTGCGGTGGATCGGCCGACGGACCCTGCCGATCTACGTGCTGCACATGATGCCGCTCGCGCTGATCGATGCCGGGTTGCGGGCGGCCGGGTGGCGGACGACACCGGTGCTCGAGACCGTCGGACCTCTTGTGCTGACGGCGGTGGTGATCGCCGTGTGCCTGGCGGTTCACGCGCTGCTGGTGCGCTGCGGTCTCGGGGCACTGTTCGATCCGCTGCGGGTGACCGATCGGCTCACGACCCGCGTCCGGCGATGACCCCCTCGACAACCGCCGGGCGACGGCGGACCATGGAGTCATGGCGGCCTTCACAGCGGACAACGCATTCAGCGGTTTCAGCGTCGACGACATCGACGCGGCGAAAGAGTTCTACGGCACGACCCTCGGCCTCGACGTCGAGGTCAACGCGATGGGGTTCCTCGACCTGCGGCTGCCGAGCGGCGGGTCGATCCTCGTGTACGCGAAGCCGAACCACACGCCGGCGAGCTTCACGATCCTGAACTTCCCGGTCGCGGATGTCGACGCCGCGGTGGACGAGCTCATCGCGCGCGGCGTGCAGACCAAGATCTACAGCGACGAGGAGTTCCCCTCCGATGCGCGTGGCATCGTCCGCGGCAACGGGCAGGGCCCGGACATCGCGTGGTTCCGCGACCCGGCCGGGAACGTGCTCGCGGTCATGCAGGCCTGACGCGGAGTCGGACGACGCGGGGCAGCCGCTCCAGCGTCTCCCTCCGATGCGAGGCGACGAGCAGTGTGCCGTCGAACTCCGCGAGCACGTCCGAGATCCGCGCCTCGGTGTCGGGGTCGAGGCTCGCGGTGACCTCATCGACGACGAGGATCCGCGGGTCCCGTACCAGCGCTCTGGCGAGGGCCAGCCGTGCACGCTGCCCCCCGGAGAGGCGGACTCCGTGCTCGCCGATCCGGTCGTCGAGCCCGATGCCGTCGTCGACGCCCACCCGCGCGAGGGCTTCCTGGAGAGCGGTGTCTTCGCGGTACTCTGCGCCGCGGAGCAGGTTGTCCCTGACCGTCCCGTGGAACAGTCGCGCATCCTGCTCCACGAAAGCGACGGCGCGGCGGAGATCCTCGTCGGCGATCTCGGGAAGGGGATGCCGACCGCCGTCGGCGTCGACCAGGGAGATGCTGCCGGACGAGGGATCCCAGAGGCGCGCGGCCAGGGCGATCACCGTGCTCTTACCGGCACCTGATGCTCCGGCGAGACCGACGTGCTCTCCCGGAGCGAGCTCCATCGACCAGGCACGCAGCGCGTCCGTCTCGTCGTCATACGAGAAGGAGACCGCGTCGAAGCGGATGCCGAGCGGACCGTGCGGGAGCGGGTGCGGCTCGAGGGCCATCGTCACGACTGCCGGACGGGTGAGCGCCGCTGTCACGCGCCGGGCACTCGCGGTGAGCGGGTGCAGCTCGGTGAGGGTGTGGCTCGCCTCGCCGATGGCGGCCACTCCCGCGATGCCGAGGGCGATGACGGCGGGAAGCATCCCGGCGATCTGCGGGCTCGGCGTGCGCGCATCGGCTCCTCCGCTCGCGACGACGGCCGCCAGCAGGATTCCGATGACGACCGCGGTGAGCACGAGTTCGCGGGCGCCGTCGACGGCCTCGCCGAGCAGCGCCCTGCGGAGCGAGGTGCGGGCGGCGCGACGCGTGCGGGCCACCGTGTCGCGCACGATCCTCGCCCGCAGTCCGTAGGCGAGGATCTCGCGCATCGCACCGAGTGCGTCGACCAGACGCTCCGCCTGCTCTTCGCGCTCCGCCTGTTCCGCGGCCCCGAGCCGGCGTACCGGACGGGCGCCCCACAGCGCGGTGGACGCGACGAGCGCGCCGCCGAGCAGGACGACCGCCGACGCGGTGGGCATGACCCACGCGGTTCCGATCAGGGCGACGAGGAACAGCGTGAGCGAGGCGCCGATCTGGGCGATGGTGTGGGCGTAGAAGAACTCCAGCTTCTCGATGTCGGTCATCGCCACGGAGGCCGCGCGACCGGAGTGCTCTCGCCGACGACCGGGGACACTCCGGGCGTACGCGTCGAAGAGCGCCCCGCGAAGCCGCGCGAGAACCCGGTACGCGAGCGCATGCGACACGTCCATCTCCCGCCACGTGAGCACGGCGCGCAGCAGCACCAGCACCACGAGCCCCGCCCACCATGCCGCGGTCGGCCAGACGCCGAGCGCGACGGCCTGGCCGACCCCGAGTGCCGACAGCACCGCGATGGCGGCCAATGCCAGCGTGCTCGTCGTGCTGAGCACGTAGATTCCGGCGATCCGCCGCCACTCGGGCCGCAGTGGGGGGAGGAGGGCGGTGAACACGGCCGTGGTCCCTGCAGCCGTCACGTCCGTACCTCCTGCAGCATCCCGGCATCGAGTCGGCGCACCGACGTCACGCGCTCGAGAGCTTCGGTCCGGTGGCTGATCATGAGGACGATCCGCTCGGCGGCGACCCGCTCCAGCGTCTCCGCGACCGTCTGCGCTCCGCGGTCGTCGAGTGCGCTCGTCGGTTCGTCGACCAGGAGCACGGGTCGCTGCGCCAGGAGCGCCCTGGCCAGTGCCAGCCGCTGCCGCTGCCCGCCGGAGAGGCTCGTCCCGGCCTCGGAGACCGGCGCGTCGAAGCCACCGGGTATCGCGCGGATCTCGGCCAGGATGCCGGCGGCGGCGCACGCGGCCTCCACCTCGTGGTCGTCGGCTCCGACGAGGTTCACGTTCTGCCGGATGGTCCCGGAGAAGAGCACGGGTCGCTGCGAGACCACGGCGATGTCGCTCGCTCGCAGCGGGAGCCCGTCCAAGTCGATCGTGCCCGTGGTGGGCGTGAGGAATCCGAGCAGGAGATCGAACAGGGTCGACTTGCCCGACCCCGACGCACCGACGATCGCATGCACCGCGCCCACCTCCACCTGGAGGTCGATGCCGAGCAGCACGTCGTGGTCGGCACCCGGGTAGCGATACGTGAGGTTCGACACCCGCAGCACCCGGGGGGTGGTTGCGACGCCGGAGACCTCGCTCATCGCGCCGGCATCCGCATCCGCATCTGCGTCCGCATCTGCACGCGATCCGCGGGGCCCGAACGCGCCCAGTGCGACGAGACCCGGCACGGCGGTCAGGCCGAGGAACCCCGCGTGCCAGTGCCGCGAGAGGTCACGCACGGGGCGGAACGCCTCGGACGACAGCAGCAGGATCGCGTAGACCTCGCCCCGGGGCGCGGCGCCTGTCATCACATCCCAGACCGCCACGAAGACGGCCGCGACGTACCCGGCCTGCACGGCGAAGTCGGTCACGGCGGTCGTCGCCAGAGACGATCGCATCACCCGCTCGGTCGCGCGCCGCAGGGCCTCCGACCGCTCGCGCAGCCGCTCGCGCGTCCCGGTGACATCGCCCAGGGT
Source organism: Microbacterium sp. Cr-K20 (assembly GCF_000708325.1). NCBI lineage: Bacteria > Bacillati > Actinomycetota > Actinomycetes > Micrococcales > Microbacteriaceae > Microbacterium > Microbacterium sp. Cr-K20. The sequence goes on from NZ_JARE01000042.1 coordinate 24,217, forward strand.
GCGTAGCGTGGCCATGCCGCGCAATGACTCGAGCAGGTCATCGCCGAGTGCCTCATAGGTGTCCCAGTGGTCTACGCCACGACCTGCGAGCATCCGCTGCCACGCCATCGGGCCGAGCACGGCCACGAGAATCCCGACCGTCACGCAGGCGGCCGCCGGCAGCGAGACAGCAGCCAGCAGTCCGACAGCCGCCACACTGCCGACCGCCAGCAGCACGACCGCGGGGACGTACTTCGACACGTACGCGTCGGTGCCGTCGATCCCCTCTCCCAGAGTCGCCTGCACCGACCCGTCGCGCACCGCGGGGTCGTGCAGCCGGGCGGGCGTGAGCGCCGTGGTGATCGCCCGACCGCGAAGATGCTCGCGCACTCGGCCGCCCAGCGCGGCGGCAGAGCCCGCCTTCGCCAGTGACAGGAGGATGCGGATGACGCTCACGGCGAGGATCACCGCCCCGCCGAGGAGCGCTGTGCGCACATCGCCGCCGACGAACGCCGCCAGCGACACCGCCAGCGCTCCGGCCTGCACGAGATGGGTGGCGAAGACGAGAAGGAGCAGGACGGTGCTTGTGGCCAACTCGCGGGGGAAGGCTCGGGCCTCTCGCCACAGCTCGGGCACGATCATCACGGCGGGCCTCCGGCGGGTGGATGTTCAGGGACGACTTCGACCCTAGATGATAACGATTCTCAATATCTACTAGCATGCTGCTCATGCCTCCTTCGTCCTCCGCCGCGCTCGCCGGCGACCTCGACCGTGCATCACCGCCCGCGCCGGTCGCGCGGAGCAGCCGTCCTTCGCGGCAGTCGTGGTCGACCGTCGCGCCGACGACCCTGGTTCTCGCGCTGATCGCCGCGACCCTTCTCGTGCTCGTCGTCTCCGCCGCAACCGGACCGGTCGCCGTGAGTGTGGACGAGGCGGCGCGCATCGTGATCGGACACCTCGTTCCCGGGATGCCGTGGATGTCGGACGGCAGTCTGTCGACGCTGCAGGACCAGGCGGTGTGGCAGTTCCGCCTGCCCCGTGCCCTCCTCGCCGGGCTCGCCGGTGCCGGACTCGCGCTGGCCGGGGCGATCATGCAGGTCGTCGTCCGCAACCCGCTCGCCGAGCCCTACATCCTCGGTGTCTCCTCGGGGGCGAGCGTCGGTGCCGTGCTCGTCATCGTCTCCGGAGGGGTCGCCCTCGCCGGACTCACGATGAGTGGTGCCGCCTTCCTCGGAGCCGTGGTCGCGTGCGTCCTCGTGGCCCTCCTCGCCCGGCGCCGGGGGGAACTCTCCCCGACCAGGATGATCCTCGCCGGGGTGGCGCTCGGTTCACTCCTGAGCGCGGTGACGAGCTACCTCACCATCACCACCGACGCGCAGAACGTCGTGAGCGTGATGTTCTTCCTGCTCGGAAGCGTGTCGGCGGCGACCATGTCGTCACTGCTGATCCCGGCGATCGCGCTCATCATCGCCGGCGTCGCGGTGTTCGGCCTCGCTCGGCAGATGAACGCGCTCCTCGCCGGCGACGAGTCGGCACTCGCCGTCGGCGTGCGCACGACGCGGCTGCGTGCGCTGCTCCTCGTCATCGCGTCGCTGCTCACCGGGGCGATCGTCGCTGTGAGCGGAGGGATCGGCTTCGTCGGGCTCGTCGTGCCGCACGTCGCTCGGATCCTCGTCGGCTCGGACCACCGTCGGATGCTCCCGATCACCGTTCTCGCGGGGATGCTCTTCCTGATGGTCGCCGACCTGCTGGCGCGCACGGTGGCGGCCCCGTCGGAGATCCCCCTCGGCATCCTGACCGCATTCGTCGGCGCACCGTTCTTCCTGTGGCTGATGCGCCGAGGCGGCGAGAAGGCGGGGATCGACCGATGACCATCGCCTTCCACGGCGTCGACGTCGCGCGCGGGAACCGAACCGTGCTCCACGGGGTCGACCTGACGATCGGCATCGGCAGGATCGTCGGTCTCGTCGGCCCCAACGGCAGCGGCAAGTCGACTCTGCTGCGCACGCTCTTCTCCGGACGACGGCCCCTGCGCGGACACGTCACCGTCGACGGCGCCGACGTGGCGGGGTTCGCTCCGAGGGCGCTGGCCCGGACCGTCTCGGTGATGCTGCAGGACGCGCCGTCCGAGTTCGACCTCACGGTGCGCGAGACCGTGCTCGTCGGCCGCGCCCCGCATCGTCCACCGTTCACGCGTGATTCGCCCGACGACCATCGCATCGTCGATGAGTCCCTCCGTGCGGCGGATGTCGCCGACCTCGGCGACCGGCTGATGCGTCAGCTCTCCGGCGGGCAGCGGCAGCGGGTGATGCTGGCGCGGGCTCTCGCGCAGGACGGCGAGATCCTCATCCTCGACGAGCCGACCAACCACCTCGACATCGCCCACCAGCTCGACCTGATGCGCGTCGTCTCCGGCCTGGGAAAAACGGTGGTCGCCGCGCTGCATGACCTGAACATCGCGGCGTCGTTCTGCGATGACATCGCCGTGCTCGACGAGGGGCGGCTGGTCGCCTTCGGGGCGGCGGACACCGTGCTGACCCCGGAGCTGGTGAGCGACGTGTTCCGCGTGACCGCCCGCGTTGCCCGCGAAGAGGGCACCGGCGCCCGTGCAATGACATTCCACCCCCGAACCCCCTTCGACGGGACCCGCCCGTCGGCATCACCGAGGAGAACCGAATGACATCCCGAAATCGATCCGCCCGCATTCTCGTGACGGCGCTCGGAGGGGCGACCCTCCTCGGCCTGACCGGCTGTGGCACAGGCGTCACCGCGGCCGCGCCCACGCAATCGGCGGATACGGCCGTCACGATCGAGAACTGCGGACGGAGCGTCGTCGTGCCGGAGCCTCCGTCCGCCGTGGTCGGCCTGCACCCGTCGCAGACCGAGCTGCTGCTGCGCCTCGGCCTGGCGGATCGTCTCGTCGGGCAGGCGCAGGCGACCGTGCAGGCCTTGCCGGACGACGTCGCCGCCCTCGCGGAAGGGATCCCGGTGCTCGGTGCCGACACCCCGCCGAACCGCGAGACCCTGCTCGCCGCCGAGCCCGACTTCGTGTACTCGCCGACGACCTACGAGTTCACCGCGGAGCAGGGCTTCGCGAGCCTCGAGCAGCTCGAAGAGGCGGGGGTCGCCGCCTACGTCGCCACCGGCGGCTGCTTCGATCGGCGCATGGAGGGAACCGTCGACGACCTCTTCGTCGACCTCGAGAACCTCGGCGCGATCTTCGACGTCGAGCAGGAGGCTGCGGCGCTCATCGAGGACGCGGAGGCCGACCTCGCCGAGGTCGATGCGGCTGTCGAGGAGGTCGACGAGCGGCTGCGCGTGGCGCAGGTGTACGTCGACGGCACGACTCTGACCGCGATCGGCGCGGGCATCGAGTACGACATCCTGCGGCGTGCGGGCGCCGAGGCCGTGTTCACCCCGGAGGACCCGGCCTTCGCCGACTTCTTCGCCGCCGAGATCACCCCGGAGGCGCTCGCGGCCGCGGCCCCGGACGCACTCGTCTTCGCCGCGACCGACCCCGCGCACGAGGCCGCCGCGCGCGCGTACCTCACTGCGACGTTCCCGGATATGCCGGCGGTGCAGGAGGAGCGGCTGATCGCCATCTCCACCTCGGACACCTTCCCCGGCACGCTCGGGAACATCTCGGTCGTCCACAGGATCGCGCAGGCGCTGTACCCCGACGCCTTCGCCTGAGCGCCGTGCGGGGGCCCGGACCTTGCGTGCGATGCGTGCGGTCCGGGCCATCGTGCGTCGGGCCGGCGACAGGCAGCCGTCACGTTTCGGTAACGGAACGGGGCCGTTGTTGCGCGCATGATTCCCTCCTGTTTCACTCCTATTACAACTTTCAATTTTTACTGAAGTTTCATTGATTGTTGAACGTCCGCGATCTAGCGTGCTGGACAAGCCCCTGCGACACCCGCGCAGGAACGACCCAGCCCACACCCGTCGCGGTCCCGTCAGGTGTGGCTCAAGGAGGAGTTATGCGCAGCACTGCAAGACTGATGATCGCCGCCTCGGCGGTCCTCGCACTGTCGCTCGCGGGTTGTTCCGCGTCGCCGACGGATGCGGACGATCCGGCCGACGCCGAGCCGATCCGCTTCGCCGTGGAGAAGCCCGACAGCCTGGTCCCGGCCAACCAGTTCAGCTCGTACAACATCGTGATCGCGATGTTCTCGCCGCTCACCGCGATCGACGACGAGGGCGAGATCACCTACGTCGCCGCGGAGTCGGTCGAGTCGGACGACGCGACGCTCTGGACGGTCAAGCTCCGCGAAGGCTGGACCTTCCACGACGGCACGCCCGTCACCGCGCAGGACTACGTCGACACCTGGAACCATGCCGCCTACGGCCCGAATGCTTGGGTCAACGGCGCGCAGCTCGCCGGGGTGGCCGGGTACACCGACCTCAACCCGGGCGAGGGGGCCGAGCCGACCGCGACCGAGCTCTCCGGTCTCACGGTCGTCGACGACCTCACCTTCACGGTCGAGCTCGACGCCCCCGACCGGCAGTTCCCCCTGCAGCTCACCGCAGGCCAGACCGGTCTCTACCCCCTCCCGTCCGAAGCGCTGGAAGACATGGCGGCCTGGGAGAAGGCCCCGGTCGGCAATGGACCGTTCGCGCTCGTGGACGGCTGGTCCGAGACCGACCCGATCGACGCGGTGGCCTATGAGGACTACGCCGGCACCGAGCCCACCATCGGCTCCGTCACCTTCGTGCCCTACCTCGACACCGCGACCGCCTACACGGACGCGCTGGCCGGGGAGATCGACATCGTCGCGATCGCCGGATCCCAGGTGGGTCAGGCCCGCACCGACTTCGGCGAGCACGTCTACGAGCTGGATGCGCCCGGTGTGGACTTCCTCGGATTCGACCTGAGCGACCCTCGCTTCGCGGACCCCCGCGTCCGTCAGGCCATCTCGATGGCGATCGATCGGTCCGCCATCAACGACGCCATCTTCGGCGGCTCGCAAGTGCCTGCGACGTCCCTCACCGCGCCGAGCATGCCGGGCGACCCCGAGGGCGTGTGCGGCGAGTACTGCGAGTTCGACCCGGATGCCGCGCAGGCGCTGCTCGCCGAGGCGGGCGGCTTCGAGGGCGAGCTGGAGGTGCACTACATCGCGAACTGGGGTCAGGAGGACCTGTTCGGGGCGATCGCCAATCAGTTGCGCCAGAACCTCAGCATCGAGAGCGTGGTCGCGACACCGTCGGCCGACTTCGCGGCCTTCGTCGCGAGCGTCGAGGCGCACGAGGTCAACGGTCCCTACCGGGCCCGCTGGGGTGCGCTGTACCCGAGCCAGCAGAACACGCTGACTGCCGTGTACACGGCCAGCGGCGAGGGGAACTTCGGCGCCGGCGGCTACTCGAACCCCGAGGTCGACGCCCTGCTGCAGGAGGCGAACGCGGCCGACACGTTCGAAGAGTCCAGCGAGGGGTACGTCAAGGTGCAGGAGCGCATTCTCGAGGACTTCCCGACCGTTCCGCTGTTCGGCAACCGCTACCTGTACGTCACCTCGGATCGCATCGCCGAGCTCTCCACGGTGTCGGGGAGCGTCGATCTGAACAAGGTCGTCCTGTCCGCGGCATCCTGACCCGACCCAGAGAGAACCACACCTCGTGCACGAAACCCCCGCGGCAGCGACCGCCGGCACGGTGGAGGACATCCTCCGTCGTGCCGGCGGGGCGCCCGACCACACCGCTTTCCCGACCGTCGACGAGCTGAACCGACAGCTGGAGGAGCTCCGCTCGATCCACCCCGACGTCATCCGGGTGCAGCGGATCGGCACCAGCCGCCTCGGCGAACCGATCAGCTTCTACTCGATCGGCGAGGGTGCGCGCTCGGCGCTGGTCGTGGGTGGAGTGCACCCGAACGAGCCCATCGGCTCGCTGACGATCCTGCACCTCGTCGAGCAGCTCACGTCGGATGCCGGCTTCCGTGAACAGCTCGACACCACTTGGCACATCGTGCCGTGCGCCGATCCGGACGGGATGCGGCTCAACGAGGGGTGGTTCGCCGAGCCCGCCGACCGCGAGCGTTACGCCCGGGAGTTCTTCCGTCCGGCCCCCGACGAACAGGTGGAGTGGACGTTCCCCTTCTCGTACAAGAAGGCCTACTTCGACGCGATGATGCCCGAGACGCAGGCGCTTGCTCGTGCGATCGACATCGCCCGGCCGCACCTCTACGTGCCGCTGCACAACAGCGAGGGGGGTGGCGCGTACTTCTACCTCTCACGTCCGCTTCCCGCGCTGTACCCGTTGCTGCACGCGTTGCCTGCGGCGCTCGGCGTCCCGCTGCACACCGGCGAGGCGGAGGGGGCGCACTTCACCGTGCTCGCCCCGGCCATCTACGAGATGGGCACCCTTCAGGACGCCTATGACTGGACCGAGGCGTATGGCCTCGACCCCTACCCGCCCGGCTCGGCCGGTGACGCGTCGACCTCGTATGCGCAGAAATACGGCACGCTGTCGCTGATCGCCGAGCTCCCACAGTTCAGCGATCCCTTCGCCGACGACACGAGCGAGACCGCGACCCGCTATCCCGACGCGCTGCGGGAGTCGGGCGAGCGTCTCCAGGCCGCGGGCACCGCCCTCACCACCCTCATCGCGCGGGTGGAGCCGCACCTGCGAATCGACACCCCGCTGCTGCGGGCGGCCCGAGTCTTCGCGCCTGCCGCGGGCGCCGCGGGCAGCGAGCACCTCGCGCGGGCGGATCAGGAGGCCGACCGTCCGGCCACGGCCTCCGAGCTCGAGGCGCTGTCCGGTGTCGTACGCCTGCACCGACTGCGCTGGGGTGGGATGCTCGCCCGCGCTCTGCGTGCCGAGGTCGACGCGGGCACGGCAGCACCCGAAGTGCGCCGAGTCGCGGTCGAGGCGCAGGAGCTGTTCGACGGTTGGCTGGAGGAGGCGCTCCAGGCCGGGACGTCGATCCCGCTGCCGCTGAGGGCCGTGGTCGGCGTGCAGTACGGGGCGATCCTCGCCGCTCACGCCCAGCTCGAGGGGGCCGGCCGGTGGGTCTCGGACTGAAGCTGCTGCAGCGGCTGGCGGGCTTCGCGATCGTCTTCTTCGGAGTGACGTTCATCATCTACTTCACGGTCTTCAGCCTGCCCGGCGACCCGATCCGCGCGCTCGCGGGGGACCGGCAGCTGCCGCAGTCCGTGATCGATGCGCTCAACGCCCGCTATCTGCTCGATCAGCCGCTGTGGGCGCAGTACACGAACTACATCGGCAACCTGCTCTCCGGCGACCTCGGCGTGGACCTGCGAGGCCGTCCCGTTGCCGATCAGCTGGCCTCGCGGTGGGGTGTGACGATCACCCTCGCCCTGACGGCCTGGACGATCCAGATCGTGCTCGGGCTCGCGGTCGGCATCGTCTCGGCCCTGAAGCGCGGCACCGTGATCGACCGGGGGCTGCTGGTGATCTCGATCGGTCTCAGCTGCATCCCCGTCTTCGTGCTCGGCATCACCGCGCAGATCGTGTTCGGCGTGCGCCTGGACTGGCTGCCGGTCGCCGGCATCCGAGAGGGGTGGCCGATCGCCTACCTGCTTCCGTCGCTCGTGATCGCGCTGTTCGGGCTGGCGTCCGTCTCGCGACTGGTGCGCGGATCGATGGTCGAGAACCTCGACGCCGACTACGTGCGCACCGCCAGGGCGAAAGGCATCGGGGAATCCCGCGTCATCGGACTGCACGTGATGCGCAACTCCCTGATCCCCACCGCCACGTTCCTCGCCACCGACCTCGGATTCCTGCTCGGTGGCGCCGTCGTGATCGAGGGCATCTTCAACCTTCCCGGCGTCGGCAACCTGCTGTTCCTCGCGATCCGCGATCACGAGGCGACGCTGGTCGTCGGCATCTCCACCGCGCTGATCATCATCTTCCTGCTCACCTCGCTGATCGTGGACGCCCTCCACGCGCTGCTCGACCCGAGGATCCGTCGTGGCTGACCCCCTGAACCCGACTCCGGGCACCGCGAAGATCACGGTGCCGAAGACCACGAGCCTCCCGGTCGCCACGCGACGCGACGGCGCTTGGCGGATGCTGGTGCGGCGGCCGCTGTTCTGGATGGCCGCAGTCGTGCTCCTGGTCGTGGCGGCGTTCGCCGTCGCTCCTGCGCCCTTCGCGGCACTCTTCGGCAACGGCGACCCCCGGGCCTGCGACCTCGCCGACAGCGCGAAGACCGCGCGTGAAGGGCATCCGTTCGGGTTCGACCTGCAGGGCTGCGACATCTGGGCCAATGCCGTATACGGCGCGCAGAGCTCGCTCGCGGTCGGCTTCCTGGCGACCGCGATCGCCCTGGCTGTCGCCCTCGTGCTGGGCACGCTGGCCGGTATGGGCGGCTCGGCCGCCGATTGGGTCGTCTCCCGCGTGACCGAGGTGTTCCTCGGTTTCCCGTTCCTGCTCGCTGCGATCGTCGTGCTCAACATGCTCGGCGCGCGCAACGTCCTGACCGTCGGCCTCGTGCTGGGGATCTTCGGTTGGCCGATGATGGCGCGGCTGATGCGCGGCTCGGTGCGTTCGGTGGCCAAGGCCGACCACGTGCTCGCGGCGCGCACGATGGGGCTGAGCACCGGACGGATCGTCTCGCGCTACGTGCTGCCGAACGCCGTGCAGCCGGTGCTCCTGCTGGCGACCCTCACGATCGGCGCGGTCATCGTCGCCGAGAGCACCCTCACCTATCTCGGCGTCGGACTCTCCGCGCCGGCGATCTCGTGGGGACTGCAGATCGCTGCCGGATCGCGGGTGTTCCAGGCGGCGCCGCACGTGCTGGTGCTGCCGAGCGTGATGCTCGCCCTGACCGTGCTCGCGATCGTCGCGATCGGCGAGGAGCTGCGCAGCGTCTTCGATCCGAGGGAGCGACGGTGAATGGCATGCTGATCGGAACGCCGCCGAAAGGGGAGAGACCATGACCGAGGACAACGCCGCCGCACAGCGCGAGGAGTACCGCCGCCAGTTCGCCGAGGAGATCTCGCTCATCTGGGAGATGGCCGGCACCTCCCGCATGGACGGGCGGGTGCTGGGCTACTTGATGATCATGGATCGCCCCTACATCTCGTCGTCCGACCTCGCCGCGGCACTCGGCGCCAGCACGGGAGCCGTGTCCATGGCAACCCGGCGGCTGATCGACACGAACTTCATCCGTCGCCATTCCTTGCCCGGCGACCGGAACCACTACTTCATGGCCGAGGAGGACCCGTGGGGCAGCTTCCTGGCCAACGAGCGCCGCTACTTCGACAGGCAGATCCGCTCCCTCGACACGGCCCTGCGCTGGCTGAGCCCGAACGAGACCGACGCCGCCGTGCGTCTGCGCAACGGCCGCGACTACCTGGAATGGGTGCAGGACTACCACCACAAGATGCTCGCCGACTGGCACGAGCACAAGCGCGCTCGCGACGCGGGCGAGGACGAAGCGTGATCGATGGATGCCACTGAATCCGTTCTGCGGGTGCGCGACCTGCGTGTGACGTTCGGCACCCGCGATCGCGTCGAGATCGTGCACGGCCTCGACCTCGACGTCGCTCCCGGCGAGGTCGTCGCGATCGTCGGCGAATCCGGGTCGGGGAAGTCGGTCACGGCGCTGTCGGTCATCGGCCTGCTGCCCGACGGCGCACGGGCCACCGGCTCGGTGCAGCTGCACGGGCGTGAGCTGCTCGGGCTCGCACCGCGGGAGCTGCGCCACGTGCGCGGTGCCGAGATCGCGCTGATCTCGCAGGACCCGGTCGCCTCGCTGAATCCGGTCTTCACGATCGGGTTCCAGGTGGTCGAGGCGGTCCGGGCCCACGATCGCTCGCTGAGCACTCGGGCGGCCCGCCGCCGGGCGATCGAACTGCTCGAGCTGGTCGACATCCCCGACCCCGCCCGGCGCATGAAGCAGTACCCGCACGAGCTCTCCGGCGGGCAGTGCCAACGTGTCGGCATCGCGATGGCGCTGGCGTCCGACCCGCAGCTCCTCATCGCGGACGAGCCGACGACGGCGCTCGACGTGACGGTGCAGGCCGAGGTGCTCGACGTGCTCTCCCGGCTCGGGCGGCGCGAAGGTCGGGCGATCCTCCTGATCACGCACGACATGGGCGTCGTGGCCGACCTGGCCGACCGCGTGGTGGTCATGCGCCACGGAGCACTCGTAGAGGAAGGCTCGGCGCGCAGCGTGCTGCTCGCGCCGTCGGCTGGGTACACCCGTCAACTGCTCGATGCGGTGCCGAGGATCGGATCGCGCGGGCCGGCCGCCGCGCCGGATGCCGCGGCCGCCGTGCTCGAGATCGACGACCTCGTAGTGACCTACGGCAACCGCCTGCGGGGCACCTTCCGCGCTGTCGACGGCGTGAGTCTGCGCGTGCAGCAGGGCGAGATCCTCGGGCTGGTGGGCGAATCGGGGAGCGGCAAGTCCACGATCGGTCGCGCCGTGATCGGCGCGGCCCCGGTGCGCGAGGGCCGGATCCTGATCGAGGGCGTCGACCTGAGCACCGCGTCACGGTCGCAGCGGCGCAAGACCCGCCGACGCGTCGGTGTCGTGTTCCAGAACCCGGCGCTGTCGCTCAACCCGCGCTACACCGCGCGCCAGAGCATCGAAGAGCCGCTGCACAGCATCACGGGGCTCCGCGGGCGTGCGTTGAGCGAGCGAGTCGACGAGCTGTTGGAGTCGGTCGGGCTCGCCGACCGCGCCGACCGCTACCCGCACGAGCTTTCCGGAGGGCAGAAGCAGCGCGTCGCGATCGCCCGCGGGCTGTCGCTCGACCCGGCACTGCTCATCGCCGACGAGCCGACCAGCGCGCTCGACGTGTCGGTCCAGGCGCAGGTGCTGGACGTCTTCCGCGAGCTGCAGTCGCGGCTGCGGTTCGCCTGCGTGTTCATCAGCCACGACCTCGCCGTGATCGACGAGCTGTGCGACAGCGTGATGGTGCTGAAGACCGGACGGGTGGTGGAGGCGGGCTCGCGGACGCGGGTGCTGGAGCATCCCGAAGACCTGTACACGCGTCGACTGCTCGCCGCAGCTCCGGTACCCGACCCCGATGCGCAGCAGGTGCGCCGCGCCGAGCGGCTCGCCCTGCTCGGCACGGACTGAGGAGAGACAGATGCGGCACAACCCCGACTACGCCCTCGACGACGTCGAGACCGTGCGCGCGCTCGTGCGCGAGAACCCGTGGGCGACCATCGTCAGCCACGTTCCCGATGAGGGGCTCGTCGCCTCCCACTACCCGGTGCTCCTCGACGAAGACGCCGAGGGGCTCGTGCTCCTCAGCCACCTCGGACGCCCCGACGAGCGGCTGCACCGGTTGGGAGAGCACGAGACGATGGTCATCGTCTACGGGCCGCACGGCTACGTGTCACCGGGCTGGTACGACGCGTCTCCGGCGGTACCGACCTGGGACTTCGCCGTCGCGCACCTGCACGGAACCCCCGAGATCCTCTCCGACGAGGAGAACCTCGCGGTGCTCGACCGCCTCGTCGCCTGGTTCGAGAGCCCGCTGCCGGACCCGTTCCTGCTGCGTCGCACAGTGGAGAACACGGCCTATGCGGAGCGCATCGTGCACGGCACGGTGGGGTTCCGTCTGCGCGTCGACCGCATCGACGCGAAGGAGAAGATGCACCAGGACAAGCCGGCCGAGGTCATCTCCCGGGTGATCGACGCTCTGCGGCGGCCGGGCCCGTACGAGAATCCGCGGCTGGCCGATCGGATCGCCGCCGTCAACCGCGAGGCGCTGGACGGAAAGCAGGTGACGGTATGACCGCGTTCGTGGGAGTGCACGACATGGTGCAGTGGATCTCGCGCCGCGGCGCCGAGACCATCATGACCGAGATGGCCGACACGATCGAGGCCGACTTCCTCCGCTGGGAGTCCTTCGACAAGAGCGAACGGGTCGCGAACCACACGCCGTTCGGGGTGATCGAGCTGATGCCGATCAGCGACCCCGACCTGTACGCGTTCAAGTACGTCAACGGACACCCGTTCAACCCGGGCCGCGGGTACCAGACCGTGACGGCGTTCGGCGTGCTCGCCGACGTGCACAACGGCTACCCGGTGTTCGTGGCCGAGATGACGATGCTCACCGCCCTGCGCACGGCGGCGACCTCGGCGATGGTCGCGCGGCGCCTCGCCCGCCCGGGCTCGGCCGTCATGGCGATGATCGGCGCGGGCAGTCAGGCCGAGTTCCAGGCGCTGGCGTTCCGCGGGGTGCTCGGCATCTCGCGGCTGCGGATCTTCGACGTGGATGCAGCGGCGTGCGCCAAATTCGTGCGCAACCTCGCCCCGCTCGGTTTCGACATCACCGTGTGCGCCTCGTCGTCGGAGGCGGCTGCGGGTGCGGACGTCGTCACGACCTGCACCGCCGACAAGGCGGTCGCGCAGGTGCTGGCCGACGCTGACGTCGTCCCCGGCATGCACATCAACACCATCGGCGGTGATTGCCCCGGCAAGACCGAGCTGGATCCGCGCATCCTCGACCGCGGGCCGGTCTTCGTCGAGTACACGCCGCAGACGCGGGTGGAGGGGGAGATCCAGAACGTCGCCCCCGAGTTCCCCGTGACTGAGTTCTGGCGGGTGCTCGACGGGACCGCGCCCGGTCGCACGGCGGCGGACCAGGTCACGATCTTCGACTCGGTCGGTTTCGCGATCGAGGATTTCTCGGCTCTGCGGCACCTGCGCACCGACCTCGCCGGGGCCGGCCCGGGTGTGGAGATCGACCTGGTCGCCGCCCCGGAAGACCCGAAGGACCTCTTCGGCTTCGCCACGGCGCCGGTCCCGGTGGCCTGAGACCACCGCCGCGTTTCCTCCTCATCCTGATCGGAGCATCATGACCGACCCCCTGACCCTCCGCGGTGTCCGTCCGTACGGTGGCGGCGACCCCGTCGATGTCCTCATCCGCGACGGCCTCATCGCCGACATCGCCCCGGTCGGCACGGCGGATCCGATCGGCGAGGTCGTCGACGCGGACGGGCGCTGGATCGGCCCCGGCCTCTGGGATTCGCACGTGCACTTCACGCAGCACGTGATCCGCCGTCGCCGGGTCGACCTCACCGAGACCCGCAGCGCGGCCGAGGTGCTCGCGGTGGTGCGCCGTGCCCGTGCGGAGGGGACGCCACTGAGTAACGGGATGCTGATGGGGTACGGGTTCCGCGACGGACTGTGGCCCGAACCCGCATCGCTCGACGCGCTCGACGCGGCCGTGTCCGACGTCCCGGTCGTGCTGGTGAGCGGCGACCTGCACTGCGGATGGATGAACCGCGCGGCGGAGGCGGCCTTCGGGCTGCGCCTCGACGAGACCGGTCTGCTGCGCGAGGGGCCTTGGATCCAGCTGCTGCACTCGTTCGACCAGGCCGGTGAGCTGCCCCTCCCGGCGTATCGCGAGGCCGCCGACGATGCCGCGGCCCGTGGAGTGGTCGGTGTGGTCGAGTACGAGAACGCCGACAACCTGCGCGACTGGCCGGAGCGCACCGCGCGGGGAGTGGATGCCCTTCGCCTCCAGATCGCCGTCTGGTCCGATCGCCTCGACGGCGTGATCGCGCGAGGGGTGCGCACGGGAGACATCGTCGACGAGCGGGGTCTGGTCGAGTTCGGTCGGCTCAAGGTGATCGTCGACGGCTCGCTGAACACCCGCACGGCGTGGTGTTGGGATCCGTACCCCGGCATGGACCCCGCCCATCCGCACGCCTGCGGTCTGGAGAGCGTGCCGATCCCGGAGCTGCGTCGGCTGCTCGAGGCGGCCCGGGCGGGCGGGATCGGCGCGGCCGTGCACGCGATCGGCGACCGGGCGAACACCGAGGTGCTCGACACGTTCGAGGAGCTCCGGATGACCGGCGTGATCGAGCACGCGCAGCTCGTGCGGGAGCAGGACTTCGCCCGGTTCGCGCAGCTCGGCCTGATCGCGAGTGTGCAGCCCGAGCATGCGATGGACGACCGCGACGTGGCCGACCACCACTGGGCGGGCCGCACCGATCGTGCCTTCGCCTACGGGTCGATGCACCGCTCGGGTGCCGAGCTGCGGCTCGGCTCCGACGCTCCGGTCGCGCCGCTGGACCCGTGGATCTCGCTCAGCGCCGCGACAGCTCGCAGCCGGGGTGGTCGTGACCCCTGGCATCCCGAGCAGCGGCTTCCGCTCGACGTGGCGCTCGCGGCATCCTCGCGCAGCACCGTCTCGGTCGGACAGCGGGCGGACCTGGTACTGACCGAGCGCGATCCCTTCGCCTGCGACGTCGATGAGCTGCGCGGGATGCCGGTCGCGGCGACCCTGCTCGGCGGCCGCTTCACGGCGAACAAGCTCTGAGCGGGCAGGAACAGGCTTCGCCAGAGCCGCCCGGGGTTCGTCACCCCGGCGCTACAGCCGGTCGACGCCTGTCACGGTGACGACGGCCTGACCCGCTTCGTCGGATGCGGCGAGGTCGATCGTCGCGGTGATGCCCCAGTCGTGGTCGCCGGCGGGGTCGTCGAAGATCTGTCGCGCGGCCCACGAGGTGGCGCTCTCGGTGAGGATCAGCAGCTTCGAGCTGCGTGCATCTCCACCGGTGAGGATCTCGTCGTGGTCGCCGTAGTAGCCGTCGAGCGCGTCCGACCAGGCATCGGCGCCGAAGCCGGGATCGAGTTCGGCGAGGGCGGTCACGTCTTCTCGTGCCGCGAGCTGCACGCGGCGGAACAGCTCGTTGCGCACCAGGATGCGGAAGGCGCGGATGTTGCTCGTGAGGCGCTTCGGCGCGGGCGGGACGATCGGCTCGTCGGGGGCGTGCGGATCGAATCGGCCGTTGTCGACCCCGGCGATCAGCTCCTCCCACTCGTCGAGCAGGCTGGAGTCGACCTGGCGGACGAGCTCGCCGAGCCACTCGATGAGGTCGCGCAGATCCTCGTCCTTGAGCTCTTCCGGGATGGTCTGCGATGCCGCGCGGTAGGCGTCGGAGAGATAGCGCAGGACCACGCCCTCGGAGCGGGCGATCTTGTAGTAGGCGACATATTCCCCGAACGACATGGCCCGCTCGTACATGTCGCGCACGACCGATTTGGGATGCAGCTCGAAGTCGCGGATCCACGGCTGAGCGGCGCTGAACGTCTCGAACGCGGCCGTCAGCAGCTCGTCGAGCGGCTTCGGATACGTGATCTGCTCGAGCAGCTCCATCCGCTCGTCGTACTCGATGCCCTCCGACTTCATCGCGGCGACCGCCTCACCGCGGGCGAGGAACTCCTGCTGACTGAGCACGGCACGCGGATCGTCGAGCGTGGCCTCGACGATCGAGATCATGTCGAGCGCGTAGGAGCGGGTGCCCGTGCCGGCGGCCGGATCGGGATCGAGCAGCTCGAACGCCGCGAGAGCGAACGGCGACAGCGGCTGGTTGAGCGCGAAGTTCGGCTGCAGGTCGACCGTCAGGCGGATGTCGCCCTCCGGAGTCTTCTCGACGATGCCGGATTCGCGGAGCGTGCGGTAGATGCCGATGGCTCGGAGCGCGAGCTCGCGCTGGCGTTTCCGCGGCTCGTGATTGTCGTATACGAGCGCGCGCATATTCGCGAAGATGTCGCCACCACGGGCGATCACGTTCAGCATCATGGCGCTAGTGATCTGCATGTGCGAGGTCAGGGTCTCCGGCACCGCGTCGATGAGCTTGCGGAACGAGGGTTCGCCCCACGAGACGAAGCCGTCTGGCGCCTTCTTGCGGACGATTTTGCGCTTCTTCTTCGGGTCGTCGCCGGCCTTCTTCACCGCAGCGACGTTCTCGCTCTCGTGCTCGGGCGCCTGGGCCACGACCGTGCCGGCGGTGTCGTATCCCGCTCGTCCCGCACGTCCGGCGATCTGATGGAACTCGCGGGCGTTCAGCTGCCGCATCCGCGTGCCGTCGAACTTGGTGAGCGCAGTGAGCAGCACCGTGCGGATCGGCACGTTGATGCCGACGCCGAGGGTGTCGGTGCCGCAGATCACGCGCAGCAGTCCGCGTTGGGCGAGCTGCTCGACGAGG
This sequence comes from Microbacterium sp. Cr-K20, assembly GCF_000708325.1. NCBI lineage: Bacteria > Bacillati > Actinomycetota > Actinomycetes > Micrococcales > Microbacteriaceae > Microbacterium > Microbacterium sp. Cr-K20. The sequence continues at coordinate 40,120 of NZ_JARE01000042.1, forward strand.
CGCCGATACTTCGGCAGCATCCCGGCGTGGTGCACGCCGATCCCGGCGCGGAGGAAGCGTGAGAGCGTCTTGCCGAATGCGGTCGTGAAGCGGAACTCGGCGATCAGCGCCGCGATCTCGTCTCGCTGCTCGCGCGTGGCGACCTTCGTGCTCGACAGTGCCTGCGCACGCTCCATCGCCGCCGCCTGCGAGAAGTGCACGACGTAGATCGGCGCCTGCCCGGTGTTCAGCAGGTCGTCGATGGTCTCGTGGATCGGGGTCGTCTCGTAGAAGAAGTGCAGAGGGACGGGACGCTCGACGCCCGTGACCGTCGCCGTCTCGCGACCGGTGCGGCGGGTGAGGTCGGCAGCCAGCTCGGTGACGTCGCCGAGGGTCGCCGACATCAGGATGAACTGCGCCTGGGGCAGCTCGAGCAGCGGAACCTGCCACGCCCACCCGCGGTCGGGGTCGGCGTAGAAGTGGAACTCGTCCATCACGACCTGCCCGACGTCGGCATCCGTGCCCTGGCGCAACGAGAGGTTGGCGAGGATCTCGGCCGTGCAGCAGATGATCGGGGCGTCGGCGTTGACCGAGGAATCACCCGTGACCATGCCGACGTTCTCGGCGCCGAACACATCGACCAGTGCGAAGAACTTCTCGCTCACCAGGGCTTTGATGGGAGCGGTGTAGTAGCTGCGGCGTCCGGCGACGAGGGCGGCGAAGTGAGCGCCGATCGCCACGAGCGACTTGCCGGTGCCCGTGGGCGTCGAGAGGATCAGGTTGTTGCCGGAGACGATCTCGATGACCGCCTCGTCCTGCGCGGGATAGAGGCTGATGCCGGTCGACTCCGCCCACTCGACGAAGGCGAGGTAGACGGCATCCGGATCCGCGGCGTCCGGAACGAGGGCGGGATCGAGCCGCGGAGAGGAAGTCATGGTCCCTCGATCATCCCATCCGCGAGGACGGGTCGGACCGGTTCAGACTGCGGTGGCGGCGCGCAGGGCGATGCGGATCATGTCGCCGAAGGTCTGCTCGCGCTCCTGCGCCGTGGTCTCCTCGCCCGTGACGATGTGGTCGCTGACCGTGCAGATGGCGAGTGCCCGCCGACCGTAGTAGGCCGCGAGGGTGTACAGCCCGGCCGCCTCCATCTCGACGCCCAGGATGCCGTGCTGCACGAACGGCTCCGTGAGCTCGGGGCGGGTGCTGTAGAACTGGTCGCTCGAGAACAGCTGCCCGACGTGCACGGTCGACTCGAGGTCTTCCGCCTCGCTCGCCTCCACGGCCGCGCGCAGGAGGCCGAAGTCCGCCACTGGCGCGTAGTCGAGTCCGTGGAAGCGCACGCGGTTGATGCCGGAATCCGTGGATGCGCCGTTGGCGATGATGATGTCGCGCACCTTGACGCGCTCGGTCAGCGCCCCGCACGACCCGACCCGCACGATCGTCTGCACGTCGTAGGAGTCGAACAGCTCGTTGGCGTAGATCGCCATCGACGGCTGGCCCATGCCGGAACCCTGCACCGAGATGCGGTGCCCCTCCCACGTGCCGGTGAAGCCCAGCATGCCGCGCGTCTCGGTGTACAGCTCGGCGTTCTCGAGAAACGTCTCGGCGATCCACTTCGCTCGCAGCGGGTCGCCGGGAAACAGGACGATGGGGGCGATCTGGCCGGGCTCAGCGGCGATGTGCGTGCTCATCGCCCCAGCGTAGCCAGCGACCCCATGCCTCAGCCGGGGGTTCCGGCGAGCCCGAGCGCGGTGATGAGCTCGTACGCCGCCGAGCGCGCCTGCACGATCACGGTGCCGACCTGGACTCCGGCCGCCGACACCGACAGGAGCAGCTGGCCGTAGGGCGCCAGGACGAAGCTGAGCAACGAGAGCTGGCTCTGACCGATCGACACCGACACGACGGCCGACAGGCTCGGTTCGGTTCCCCCGGAGATGATCTCGGCCTCGGCCCTGGCGACGCCGAACAGCGAACCGTTGATCGCCGCCAGCCGCTCTCCCGTCTCGTCCCGTGCGCCGACGGAGGCGATGTGCAGGCCGTCGGCGGTCGAGAGGACAGCCGTCGTCAGCTCCGGGAAGCGCTCTTGGAGATGACGCAGTCGGGTGAGAGCGGCCTGGCTCACCACGCTCGACCAGAGCTCCCAGTGCGCCGCGATCTCCGGATGCATGAGCACGGGGTCGCCCCCGTAGGTCGCGTCGTGCCGATGTGCAGCGTCGTGGGAGAGAGGGGGGTGGTCTGTTCGGTTGTGTGTGTTCACGACTCTTCTTCCGGAAGATCAAGGGCCACGCAGGCGACTCGCATCACGTTGTCGCGATCGCGCGCGTCGGCGACATGAACGCGGTTCGGGGGGATGCCGTATCGCGCCAGGACCTCGGTGAGCTCCTGGCGCACCGTGGGCAGCGCCTCTTCCTCACAGTGGCTCACCGCGATGACCATTCGTTGGCCGTCGCCGGCGAACCGCGGAATCCATGTGGCGGCATCGGCGGCGAGGTGTGGCCGGTCGGCACGAAGCCAGAGCAGGATGCGCGTGTCTGCCGTCGAGGATCTGCGGCGGGCGGGAGCGAAGCGGTCTTGCCCGGGAACCCCGATGAGCGTGACGGCGATCTCGGGCGTGGGTTTCCACGCGCCGTAGTCGAGGCCCACCGTGGTGGTGGTCTTCTCGCCGTCGCCGTACTCCGCCGATCCGGCCGAGATGGGAACGTCAGTGTCGACCGGCGGGACGTCACTCAGTGCCCGGACAGCCGTCGTCTTCCCCGCCCCGACCGGCCCGGCGAAGATGAGCCGGTAACGGTTCGGCAGATTCACGTGCCGCCAGCGTGCCCGCCGCATCGGCGTCTCCGCCGACGCGGCACGCACCCACGAGATCTCCTCGAGGCCGTCGCTGCGCGCGGCCTCCCTGGTCAAGCGTTCAGGGCCGCCACATGGCGGTTCACGGCAGAACGGAGAAGGGCGAGGTTCGTCGCCTGGCGGTCGGCGGCGAGATAGATGAACATCTCGGGCGTGATCATCTTGAGCAGGTGGAGCTGCGTGTCGAGCGTGAGCAGCATGTCCTCGAAGGTCGCGTCGAGGCCGAGCGCCTCGATCGTGCGCATCTTGTTCTTGACGATCTCGCTGTTGTAAGCGCTCGCCACGTCGAGGTCGAAGTCCGGTCGGACCGAGCTCGAGGCGAGCGGCATCCCGGACTCCAGATCGACGACGGAGGCGCCGATGAAGCCGTTGATGTCGCGCGCGATGTCGGCGATGAGTGTGTTCAGTTCGTCTTGCGTGGTCATGATGCTCCCCAGGTCGTGTCGCGCGCGGCAGAGACCGCCCCATGCGATCACCCCAGAGCCCCCGCGACTCATAAAGTGTATAACGTTACTTGCTCAAATGCGGAATCGGGGCGGGACACGCCTGCCGGTCACCGAGGCGGATGCCGCGCCCGCCCGTTCCGAAGGAGAACTCGCGCAATGAAGGAGCGGATCCCGGATGCTCTCCTTCAGAGCGTGAGATCTCCTTCGCGGCGGGTGGGTGGCAGCGTGCTGCAACCCTGAACGCGCTCAGCCCTCGCGGCGCCGCACGAGCTCGCCGATCCACAGCGGCGCGAACGGCGAGGTGCAGCCGGGCGCGGTGGGGTAGTCCGCGAGGACCTGCAGGCGCTCCCCGATCTCCAGCGCCCTCGCGCGGTACTCCGGGTGGAAGATGCCGATGTTGGCGAGGGTCTCGTTCATCGCCCACTGCAGGCGCGACGGCGCATCCTTCAGATCGCGCTCGATCAGGTCGAGCAGGTGTGGCAGGTCCAGGCCGTCCGCGTCCTTCATCACGCGCACGGTCGTGAGCGACCAGGCGGCCGCGGCCACCGTGGGGTCGGCGTCGTCGAACCAGCGCAGCCGCAGCTCTTCCGCGAGCGGCGTCTTCTTGGCGACGTAGTTCACGAACCAGTCGTTGACCTTCGGCGGACGGGTCTCTCGCAGCATGGCGTCGAGTTCGTCGGCGCTGAAGTCGCGGGGGCGGCAGATCAGCAGGGCCAGCAATCGCGCCGGGGTCTCGCCGGTCGCCCACAGCTCTTCCGCGAGCGGCTGGTCGGTCTTGATCCGCTTCGCGAGCGCGCGCATCCGGCTGAGGTTGATGCCGTGGTCGTCGCCGCGCTTCTCGTTGGCGGCGCGCATCTTCGGATCTTCCAGTGCGGCGAGCTCGCCCAGGGCCTCCGCGACGGTCATGTCGGACATGCCACCAGCGTATGCGGAGTCGGTCAGTCCTCGTCGAGTAGTTCGCCCCGGATGCGGCGGAGGTCTTCCATGAGCGAGCCGATCAGGATCCAGTGCTGCGATGACGGCGGTCGGATCACGAGTGGGGCGGTGAGCGCGGGGATCGCGGAAGTCATCGTGTCGGGTTCGGGCGACGCCTCGGCGATCTGCACGGCCAGGCGCACGTCGTGCCCGGCTCGCCGCAGCTGCTCGGCGATCGCGGTGACGGCGGGCTCTTCGCCGATCGTGTCGTCGTAGTGGTCGAAGTATGCACGGGTCATGCCGATCGTCTGGGTCACGATGGGCGACAGGCGCTCGAGCAGCTCCCGCATCTCCTTCAGCTCGCTGCGGTGGGTCGAGCGCCGCGGGTTCAGGGTGAGCGACTCCTCGCCCGCGGCGATGGAGGCGTCGGCGGCATCCTTCATCGGACGCAGCAGCCGCACCTCCAGCATCAGCTCCTGGAGCTGTGCGGCCGTCTGCGGCTCCGGCAGCGCGACGGCCAGGCGGTCGAGGCTGGCGGCGAGCTCCCGCCCGAGCAGTCCGACATCGCGCCGAGCGGGGGCGACCAGCACCGGAGGCACGATCAGTGCGTTCACGACGATGCCGATCACCACCCCGATCAAGGTTTCCACGATGCGCGCGAACGCGTACTCCGGGCTCGACGATCCGAGCGCCAGCACGAGCATCGCCGAGATCGCGACCTGGTTGCCGGTGCCGGGGGAGGCCCGGAAGATCCACGCGACCAGCATCGCGACGACGATCGCGAGCAGCACGATCCAGCTCGGCGACCCCAGCAGCAGGCCGAGCGCGACGGCGATCACCACACCGGCGATCACACCGATGCTGCGCTCGAGCGCCTTCGACAGTGACTGGTTCACGCTGGGCTGCACGACCAGGAGCGCGGCGATCGCGGCGAACACCGGCAGCTGCGCGGGGAACACCCATCCGGCGATGAGCCACGCGGCGATCGTCGCCGCGGCCGACTTCACGACCTGCAGCAGCGGGGAGCGCTGGGAGGCGCGGATCGCGGCGGGGATGCGCATGCCCTCAACGGTAGTGCCGTGGTGTCGCGGATGATCGTCGTCCGGCGATGCGGATGTCAACCCCGTCGCCGATCCTCGCCGTTCCGGGCTGAATGGAGGAACACGAACGACGAGAAGTGAGGAGCATCACATGGTGCAGATCATCGAGACCATCGACGTCGACGTCCCCGTACGCACGGCGTACAACCAGTGGACGCAGTTCGAGAGCTTCCCGAAGTTCCTCGACGAGGTCGAGTCGATCACTCAGATCGACGACACGCACACGCATTGGAAGGTGAAGGTCGGCGGCGCGACCCGCGAGTTCGACGCCGAGATCACCGAGCAGCACCCGGATGAGCGGGTCGCGTGGAACAGTACCGGCGGCGAGACCGAGCACGCGGGTGTGGTGACGTTCCACAAGCTCGACGACACGTCGACCCGCGTGACGGTGCAGTTGGACTGGGCTCCGGAGGGGCTGCTCGAGAAGCTCGGCTCCCTCGTCGGCGCCGGCGGTCACGCCGTCAAGAAGGACCTGCAGAACTTCAAGGAGTTCATCGAGGGCCGCGGCGTCGAGACCGGATCCTGGCGCGGCGACGTCGACGCCTGACGCGAATCCGACGCGAGGCCCGGATGCCGTTTCGGCATCCGGGCCTCGCGGCATCGTTGTACGCTCGCGCCATGACGAAGACCACATTCAAGCCGGGGGACGAAGTCATCACCCCGCGTTCACGGGGGAAGGTCATCGACATCTGCGCGACGCCCTCCGGGCAGTTCATCTTCGGCATCGAGGACGAGACCGGAGAGGTCGCCTACTTCACCCCCAAGGCTCTGCAGCACGCCTGACGGACCAGCTCAGGCGTGAGCTGCCGGGCGGAGTGCGCGGGATCTTCCGCGCGTCCGAGGTGCGTGCTTGCATGGGCACATGGAGCGGGACGAGAAGCTGCGCGGCGAGACGAGGGCCGTCTGGGCGACCGTGATCTGCTTCGTCGTCGGCACCGTTGCCGGCATCCTGCTCCTGCGTGGCGATGCGCGCCCGCTCACCGGTCCGGGGTCGTTGGCGGCGCCCGTCGCAGCGATCGCCGGGATCGTCGCGGCCGCCGCATTCCTCGTGAGCACGCTGATGCACCGTCGCACGGAGACCGGGCCGATGCCGCGCTGGCAGGCCGTGGTCTCCGGCCTCTCGACCGTCGCGCTCACCGTGGCCTTCGGCGCAGTCACGCTGATGGGTGTGCTGCTCACGGCCGAGATCCTCGCCGTCGGCCTTCAGGGGCTGCAGCTCGCGGCGGTCGGCGGTGGTCTGCTCGCAGGCGTCGCTTCGGCCGTCGGCGGTCGCTTCGCCTTCGGGGCCGGCATCGGGCTGCGCACCGCCGACCTGTCCGCGCTCCTGTTTGGATTCCTCGTGATCGGCACGCTCTTCGCCATGGTCACCTCCGCCGACCCGCGCTGGTGGGAGGAGAACTTCTCGCAGCTCGGGTCGGGATGGGCGTTCAACGGCACCCTCGTCGTGGCCGGCCTGCTGATCGCGACCGTCGGCTCGTACATCGGCCGCGACCTGCACCGGATGCTCGGCGACTCCGCTCTGCGCCGCATCGCCGTGGTGGTCGCGCTGTGGGCGGCGGCCGGTGTCGCGCTCGCGGCCGTCGGGCTGCTGCCCCTGCACCGGGTGCCCCTTCCGCACGACATCGCCGCCGTCGCGACGCTCGTCCTTTTCCTCGGGTCTGCGGCCGCGACCGTGGCCGCGATCCCGGCTCCTCCCCGCGCGCTGCTGATCACGTCTGTCGGCGTCGGCCTGCTCATCGTGGTGGCCGTCGTGCTGTGGGTCCCGTTCGGCCTGTACTCGGCCACTGCCCTCGAAGCCGTCGTCGTCGGACTCGGACTGCTGTGGATGGCCACGCTCGTGCGGGTGCTGGCGATCCTCGTGCCGTCGCAGTCCCGCCCCTCGGCCCGGCGGTCACCGCTGCGCGCCGAGTCGCGGCAGGCCTAGGCGTCGCGATCCCTCGCCGGCGGCATCCCTAGACGTCGGCGGCAGAAAGATAGGGAATCCGTCCGATGTCGGCGGGGCACCTCAGAGCGGAGTGTAGGGATACCGCACACCGCCGAGGAGATCTCCATGTTCGAGCACACGTTTTTCACCGAGCAGTACACCGGCTACCAGCAGGAGGAGATGGAACGCGCAGCCGCGCGGCGGCGCATGCTCATCGAGCACGCCGACCAGATCGTGCCCCGTTCCCCGGGAGCGGTGCGCCGGATGCTGACGCGCATCTTCCGTGGATCGACGGCCAGCACTGTGGGTGCACGCGACGCGGGCCGCAGTGCCACGAACGCGCGTCCCGGCGTGGGGCACGCGGCCTCGGAGCGGGCGAGCCCCGGATGCGAGCCGACGGCGGCACCCGCACGGTGAGCATCGTCGTCGCGGAACGCGCCCCCGGTGTCGGTCGGGGGTGGGACGATGAAACCATGCCTTCCTCCGCACCGAGCGCCGAGATGGTCGGTCGTGCGGCCGAGCTCTCCGAGGTGCGCCGTCTTTTCGAGGGCGTGCGCGAGGGCGTGCCGGCAGCGCTGCTCGTCGAGGGCGAGGCGGGGATCGGCAAGTCCCGGCTGCTGCGCGAGTTCGCCACCGAGATCGAGAACACCGCCGACGTCCATGTGGGCTGGTGCCTCGACCTCGGGGCCTCCCGCACGCCCTACGGCCCGCTCACCGGCATCCTCCGCTCGATCGTCACGCGCATGGGCATCGAACGGGTGCGCGAGTCGGTCGGTGTGGGCGTCGAGGCGCTGGGGATGCTGCTGCCCGAGCTCGTCGATGCTCCGACCGATCGCGAGCGCACCAGCCCTGAGCGGCTCCGCGACGCCATCGCCTCCCTCATCGAGGCGGCCGCAGAACGGGCTCCGCAGGTGCTCGTGGTGGAAGACCTGCACTGGGCCGACGAGTCGACGCTCGCCATCCTGTCGTTCCTCCTGCGCGCCCTCGGCCGCGGTCGCATCCTGCTGCTCCTCACCTGCCGGAGCGACGACGTGCGGCGTGGCGACGCCGTGAGCCGCTTCATCGGCGAGGCCACCCGTGCGCGCCTGCTCGAGCGCCTCACGCTCGCCCGGCTCGACGAAGCCGCGGTGCGGGAGCTGGCCGAGCAGATCACCGGTCGCCCGCTGTCCGAAGCCGCCTTCGAGCGCATGCAGGAACGTGCCGAGGGCGTGCCGTTCTTCGTCGAGGAGATCGCGGGATGCGCGAACGGCTCTCTTCCCGATGGCCTCCGCGACCTGCTGCTGGCCCGGTTCGATCGTCTCGGCGACGATGCGCAGCACGTCGTCAAGGTCGCCTCCGGTGCGGAGCGCCCGCTGTCGCATCCGCTGATCACGCGCCTCGCCGATCGCCCCGAGCAGCAGCTCGACGAGGCGATCCGCGAGGCGACGCGCAGCGGCATCCTGGTCGTGGTCGACGACGACTATCGGTTCCGGCACGCCCTCCTTCGTGAAGCAGTGCACGACGATCTGCTCCCGGGTGAGCGCGCCCGGCTGCATCGCGCCTACGCCGAGTCGCTCGAGGCGCAGGGCGCGGGCAGTGACTCGGGAGATGCCGCCGCGCTCGCGTACCACTGGCAGCTCGCGCAAGACGACCGGAAGGCGCTCGTCGCCGCCGCCGATGCGATGCGCCACGCGAAGTCGCAGTACGCGTTCGCGACCGCCGCCCGCTTCGGCGAGCTCGTGCTGGAGCTGTGGCCGCTCGTCCCCGATGCTGCCGGGGCCGCGCGGATCGAGCGCCTCGATCTGCTTCTCGTCCTGGGCTCGATCCTCCGCAACGCGGGCGATGGTGAGCGGGCGCTCGCCGTCGCGAACCTCGCTCTCGCCGAGGTCGACCCCGAAACGGTGGATCCGCGTCTGCATGCGCGGCTGCTGCGCAACAAGGCGCTGTACCTGGTCAACCTCGGGCGCCTCGGGGCGATCCCGCTGCTGCAACAGGCCCTGGCCATCGCCGAGGAGCACATCGACGATGAGGCCTTCCGCGCCGAGCTGCTCAACCGTCTCGCCAGCCGCCGCATGATCGCGGGCGACCGTGAAGAGGCGATCCATCTCGCGGACGAGGCCGAGCACAGGGCGGCGGGCGCAGGCTCCTCCGATCAGCTGTCCGTCGCCGCGAATGTGCGCGGCGGCTCGCTCGCGCATCTGGGCGAGGTCGAGGCGGGCGTGCGCGAATACGAACGTGCACGGCAGCTCGCGACGGGCTCGGACGCCGAGATGCGCTACCGCGTCAACTACTCCGATCTGCTCACTCTGCTCGGCCGCTACCGCGAGGCCGTCGAGGTCGCCGAGGAAGGGCTGCGCCGGGCGCGCGAACTCCGCGTCGAACGCACATCGGGCTCGATCATGGCGCAGAACATGGTGGTGCCGCTGCTCGAGCTGGGGGAGATCGACCGGGTCGAAGACATGCTGTCGCGCGACTTCGTGCAGGGCACTCTGCGGGTGTTCCGCATGTACATGAGCATGACGCACGTGCGGGTGCTGGCCTGGCGCGGCCGGTCAGCCGAGGCGGCGGAGTTGCTGCAGACGTGGTTGCCCGCGTTCGAGGAGACCGGCATCTCGGAGCGGCAGATCTGGTACGACCGGGTGATGATGACGGTCGCGGTGGCCGAGAGCGCGGGCGACCTCCGCGGCGCTCTCGACACGATCCTCGAGATGCTCCGCGATGAACGGCCGGCCCTGCTGCACCAGCGGCGACTCATGCTGCAGGGCGGGGCGCTCCTCTCCGAGCTGCGTGCAGAGGGGTCCGCGGTCGCCGACGCCGCCGACGCGATTCGCACCGCCTGGCTCGCGCAGCCCGTGCAGCTGCAAGACGACGCCTGGTCGACGATCCTCGTGGCCCTGCTCGATCCGCATCCCGACTCGCTCGATGCGGCGCTGCGGTGTGCCGACGGCGATGACGTTCCGGTCACCTTCCGCGTCGTGATCCGGCTCGAGCAGGCGCGGATGCGGGTGCAGGCGGGCGACCGCGCAACGGCGTCGACCGTGCTGGCCGAGGCGGCCGAGATCGCCGCGGCCCTGGGGCACGCGCAGCTGCAGGCCGCCGTCGCCCGTTTCGCGACCGATGCGGGGCTCGGGCTCCGCATCGATGCGGAGCCTTCCATCGGCACCGACCCGCTGACCGCGCGGGAGAAGCAGGTGCTCGAGCTCATCGCCGAGGGGCTGAGCAACCGCCAGATCGGTGAGCGACTGTTCATCAGCGTCAAGACCGTGAGCGTCCACGTGTCGGCGGTGCTGCGGAAACTCGGGGTGAGCACACGCACCGAGGCGGCACTTCTGCAGAAGAATCCGTCGCACAGTGCTGTTGGTCAGCCTGCCGTGGTAGCGTGACAATGCGCGCGTCTCGGATGTTCCGATTCGGCGTAGGCCGTGTAAACGGCTAAGTCAACAGAAAGTAGAAACACATGGCCACTGGCACTGTGAAATGGTTCAACGCGGAAAAGGGCTTCGGCTTCATCGCTCCCGATGACGGCTCGGACGACCTTTTCGCCCACTACTCGGCTATCGCCGGCTCCGGTTTCAAGGAGCTCCGCGAGAACCAGAAGGTCGAATTCGACGCTGAGCGTGGCCCCAAGGGCATGCAGGCGGCGAACATCCGCGCTCTCTGAGCGCGCGCTGACTTCCTGAAGCCGGCCGGATCCTCACGGATCCGGCCGGCTTTTTCTGTGCCCGCAACTGCGCGGGGTTCCAGGACTCGAAGTGAGGTCGCCCTAACCTCCGTGTTAGATTAGGCCAGGCTTACCAAAGGCTGGGCGCACCTCTCGCGCCGCCCCCTCACCCCGAACCCGAAGGGAACGCCTGTGCGCATCTCTCGAATCCTCGCCATCGGCGCGGCCGCTGCACTCGCCGTCGGCCTCTCCGCCTGCGCGTCCCCCGCGCCGGAATCGACCGGAACCGCCGGCGGTAACCCCGCCTCCGCGGATGCCTTCCCCGTCACGGTGGAGCACGCCTACGGTGAGACCACCATCTCGGAGAAGCCCGAGCGCATCGCGACGATCGCCTGGGCGAACCACGAGGTGCCGCTGGCGCTCGGCATCGTCCCGGTGGGTATGAGCAAGGCCAGCTGGGGCGACGACGACGACAACGGCGTGCTGCCCTGGGTCGAGGAGAAGCTCGACGAGCTGGACGCCGAGACCCCGGTCCTGTTCGACGAGACCGACGGCATCGACTACGAGGCCGTGGCCGACACCGAGCCCGACGTGATCCTCGCGGCATACTCCGGCCTCACGCAGGAGGAGTACGACACCCTCTCCAAGATCGCTCCGGTCATCGCGTTCCCCGAGGTCGCCTGGGGCACCTCGGTCGACGACATGATTGAGATGAACTCGAAGGCACTCGGCCTCGAGGATGAGGGCGAAGCACTGATCGACGAGCTGCACGCCGACGCCGAGACCGCTCTCGAGGCGAACAGCATCCTGAAGGACAAGAAGGTCCTGTTCGCGTACCTCGACCCGGCCGACCTGAGCCAGATCGGCTACTACACGGCGATCGACACGCGTCCCGGGTACCTGCACGACAACCTCGGTCTGCCGTTCCCGTCGATCGTGGAAGACACCGCAGACACCGAGAAGTTCGACCTGACGGTCAGCGCGGAAGAGGTCGCGAAGTTCGCCGACGTGGACCTGTTCGTCACCTACGGCGACGACGCGCTCATCGCTCAGCTCCAGGCCGACCCGCTGTTGTCGAAGATCCCGGCCATCGCCGAGGGGCGTATCGCGATCCTCCCCAACGCGACGCCGGTCGCCGCATCCGCGAACCCGTCGCCGCTGTCCATCCCGTGGGGCCTCAGCGACTACCTCGCACTGCTGGCTGCACCGCTCGCGAAGTAACCGTTCGATCCGCATCAGCGGAGTGAATCCTCAGTGACCTCAGCAACCGTCATCGCCCCCGTGCCGGGTGCCGCAGACCTGCGGCACCCGGCGCTGGTGCGCACCTTCTGGCTGCTCATCGGGGTCGTGGTGCTCGTCGTCCTCAGCATCCTGTCGATCTCGTTCGGCGTGCGCGCGGTCTCCTTCGACGACATCGTCGCGGCCCTCGGCGGCCACACCGACACGATCTCCCAGGCCGCGATCGTCAAGCGCATCCCGCGCACCGTGCTCGCCCTCCTCGTCGGTGCCGCGCTCGCCCTCTCCGGTGCGACCATGCAGGCTGTGACGCGCAACCCCATCGCCGACCCCGGCATCCTCGGCGTCTCGAACGGCGCCTCGCTCGCGGTCGTCTGCGGCATCGCCTTCTTCGGCCTCAGCAACCCCTACGGGCAGATGGGGTTCGCGATCGCCGGAGCCGGGATCGCCGCCGTGTTCGTCTACACGGTCGGCTCCCTCGGGCGCGGGGGCGCGACGCCGCTCAAGCTCGCGCTCGCGGGTGCCGCCACCTCGGCGGCCTTCGCCTCGCTGATCAGCGCCGTCATGCTGCCCCGCGTCGACCTGCTCCAGACGTTCCAGTCCTGGCAGATCGGCGGTGTCGGCGGGGCGGAGTGGCCGCGCATCGCGCTCACCGCGCCCGTCCTCGCGGTCGGTGCCCTCATCTGCTTCCTGTGCTCGCGCGGTATGAACTCGCTCGCGCTCGGCGACGACATGGCCAAGGGTCTCGGCGAGCACGTGTTCCGCACACGCCTGATATCGGCGCTCGGTGCGGTGATCCTCGCGGGAGCGGCGACGGCCATCGCCGGGCCCATCGGATTCGTCGGCCTCATCGTCCCGCACATGTGCCGGATGCTGGTGGGCACCGATCACCGCTGGCTGCTGCCGTTCTCGGCCATCGCCGGTGCCGCGCTGCTGACCGCGAGCGACATCATCGGCCGCGTGATCTCGCCCTCGGCGGAGGAGATCCAGGTCGGCATCATCACCGCCATCGTCGGCGCCCCGTTCTTCATCTGGATCGTCCGTCGGCAGAAGGTGCGTGAGCTGTGAGCACGACCGAGCACACCGAACACACCCTCGACCGCGTCGACGAGCCGGCATCCGCCCGGATCGCGCGCATCGTCGCGGGCCGTCGCGCGCGCCACCGCCGCCACGCGATCGCGACGATCGTGCTCGGCATCCTGCTGCTCGTGCTGTTCACGGTCGCCCTCATGGTCGGCAACACGTTCTACCCGCTCGACGAGGTCATCCGCGTGATCCTGGGCGAGACCGTCCCCGGGGCCTCTTTCACCGTCGGCGACCTGCGGCTGCCGCGGGCGATCCTGGCCGTGCTCACCGGGATCGGCTTCGGCATGGCGGGAGTCTGCTTCCAGACGATGCTGCGCAATCCGCTCGCCTCGCCCGACATCATCGGCATCTCGAACGGCGCCGGGGCGGCCGCGGTCTTCGGCATCGTCGTGCTCTCGGTGAACGGGCCGGTCGTGTCGCTGCTCGCCCTCGGCGGCGCCGTCGTCACGGCCTTCGCGATCTACCTGCTCTCGATCAAGGGCGGCTTCGCCGGCACCCGCCTGATCCTGATCGGCATCGGTGTCGCGGCGATGCTGCAGAGCGTCATCTCGTACATGCTGTCGCGCGCCGCGAACTGGGACATCCAGACCGCGATGCAGTGGCTGACCGGAAGCCTCAACAATGCGTCGTGGGAGCGGGTGCTGCCGATGGCGATCGCCGCGGCCGTGATCGTGCCGCTGATGCTGTCGCAGGGCCGCGCGCTCGGCGCCCTTCAGCTCGGCGACGACTCCGCGGCCGGCCTCGGGATCCGGGTCAACGCCACGCGCCTGCTGCTCATCCTCGGCGCCGTCGCGCTGCTGGCGTTCGCGACGGCGGCCACCGGTCCTATCGCTTTCGTCGCGTTCATGGCCGGACCCATCGCCGCCCGCATCACGGGGCCGGGTGCCAACCTGCTCCTGCCGTCGGCGTTCGTCGGGGCCGTGCTCGTGCTCGGCGGTGACCTCATCGGCCAGTTCGCCTTCGGCACCCGCTATCCGGTCGGCGTCGTCACCGGCGTGGTCGGCGCTCCGTACCTGATCTACCTCCTCATCCGCACCAACCGCTCCGGGGGTTCGCTATGACCGTCTCGCACAGTCTGTCCGCCGAAGGCGTGAGTCTGGCCTACGGCGACCGCACCGTCGTCGACGGCCTCGACCTGCAGATCGCCCCCGGCCGCATCACGACGATCGTCGGGGCCAACGGATGCGGCAAGTCGACGCTGCTGCGCTCGCTCGCCCGCCTGCTCTCGCCCACCGAGGGACAGGTCGTGCTCGACGGCAAGTCCGTGCACGCCCGGCCCACCAAAGAGGTCGCTCGCATCCTCGGCCTGCTGCCGCAGTCGCCGGTCGCGCCCGAGGGCATCGCGGTCGCGGATCTGGTCGGTCGGGGACGGCACCCGCACCAGAAGATGCTCGCGCGGTGGAGCACCCACGACTACGAGGTGGTGGCCGATGCCCTCGATGCGACCGGCATCACCGACCTGGCCGACCGCAGCGTCGATGAGCTCTCCGGCGGACAGCGGCAGCGCGTCTGGATCGCGATGGCCCTCGCGCAGGAGACCGACATCCTGCTGCTCGATGAACCGACGACCTTCCTCGACGTCGCGCACCAGGTCGAGGTCCTCGACCTGCTCACCGACCTGAGCGTCTCGCGCGGCACCACCATCGTCATGGTGCTGCACGACCTCAACCTCGCGGCACGCTACGCCGACGAGCTGGTCGCCATGAAAGACGGGCGGGTGCACGCGACGGGCGCCCCGCAGGACATCGTCACCGCACAGCTCGTCGAAGAGGTCTTCGGCCTCGCCAATCAGATCACCATCGACCCGGTCTCCGGCAAGCCGATGGTCACACCCATCGGGAGGCATCATGTCCGCTGAGACGACCGCGACCGAGCGTCCGACCTACATCCTCACCCGCGCCGAGGTGCGCGCGGTCGTCCGCGTCTCGCCCTCGTTCGTGCGCGTGACATTCGGTGGCGACGACCTGAGCGATTTCGGCACGCCCGGCGAGGTGTTCGACAGCCGCATCAAGCTGGTCTTCCCGCCGGCATCCGGCATCCTCCCCGAACTCGATCGGGCCTCGGACAACTGGTGGCAGTCGTTCCTCGCGGTGCCGGAGGAGGAGCGCGGCTCGATGCGCACCTACTCCGTGCGCGAGCTGCGGGTCGATCCCGCCGCGGGCACCGAGGTGGACGTCGACTTCGTGCTGCACCTCGAGCCGGGGCTCACCGGACCCGCATCGCTGTGGGCGAGCCAGGCGGCGGTCGGCCAGGAGCTCTACCTCGTCGGGCCCCGTCGCGGCGTCGACGTGGATGCGCACGGTGGGGCCGAGTTCGCGCCGGGCACCGCGGCGTCGGTCGTGCTCGCCGGCGACGAGACGGCGGCTCCCGCCATCGCCCGCATCCTGGAGGACGCGCCCCGCGACCTGCGCGGAGTGGCCTTCATCGAGGTGCCCTCTCCCGCCGACATCCTGCGCATCGACGTGCCGTCCGGCGTCGAGGTGCACTGGCTGCCGCGCGACGCCGGTGACCCGCACGGCCTGCGCCTGATCCCGGCCGTGCTCGGCTACCTCGGAGACGCCGACGCCGCCGATGAGATCCGTGTGAAGGACATCGACGGCGAAGATCTGCTCTGGGAGACGCCGGACTACTCCGGCCTCGGGGAAGAGATCGACCGGGCGGATGCGCCGGCCGAGCGCTACTTCTGGATCGCGGGGGAGAGCGGCGTGGTCACCACCCTGCGCCGTCACCTCGTCAAGGACCTCGGCGTCGACCGCGGGCAGGTCGCGTTCATGGGCTACTGGCGCCGCGGCGTCGCGATGCGGGGCTGACATGACGACGACCGCGTCCCACGCCCTGCAGGGCGAATCCCTCGTGCTCGGCTACGGTCGAGCCCGCGTCGTGCACGACGTCTCGCTGCGCCTGGCACCCGGACGGGTCACCACCCTCATCGGCCCGAACGGCAGCGGCAAGTCGACCGTCCTGCGCGCGCTCGCCCGCCTGCACCGCATCGAGGCGGGGAGCGTGCGCATCGGCGGCGACGAGACTCGCGATGCCGCGGCCCTCTCGGCGAAGGAGTTCGCCAAGGCCGTCGCGATGCTCTCGCAGTCGCGGCCGCATCCGTCCGGGATCGAGGTCTCCGACGTCGTGGCGTACGGCCGCCACCCGCATCGGGGCCGTTTCTCGGGCGTCAGCGACGCCGACCGCGCCGCCGTCGCGCGGGCGCTCGAACTGACCGGGCTCCGCACGATGGCCTCGCGCCCCGTCGACCAGCTCTCGGGCGGCGAACTGCAGCGCGTGTGGCTGGCGACCGCGCTGGCGCAGGAGACCGGGGTGCTGCTGCTCGACGAGCCGACCAACCACCTCGACCTGCGCTACCAGGTGGAGACGCTCGACCTGGTGCGCGAGCTCGCCGACGACCACGGCACCGCCCTGGGTGTCGTGCTGCACGACCTCGACCACGCGGCATCCGTCGCCGACGACGTGGTGCTGCTGCACGCCGGTCGAGTGCACGCGGCGGGCACCCCCGCCGAGGTGCTCACGGGCGAGAACCTCTCGCACGTGTACGGCCTGCGGATCGACACCGAGATCGACGAGGAGACCGGCCTCGTGCGGGTGCTCCCGCGCGGTCGTCACCACGGCCGGCACCGCGCCCGCGCAGCATCCTGAAACCCCCTCACCCCTCCCGGAGGAAGAACCGAATGAAGAAGAAGCCCCTCGCCCTGATCGCCCTCGGCGGCGCGCTCGTGATGGCCCTCGCCGGCTGCGGCACCACCCAGGCCCCCGCTGCCTCCGACTCCGATGCCTCGGCCTCGACGAGCGCGGGCTGCGGCGATGACACCACCGCGACCTCGACGGGCGCCGTCTCCGTCACGGACGACCTCGGCCGCACGGTCGAGCTCGACAAGCCCGCCGAGCGGATCGCGGTGCTCGAGTGGCAGCAGATCGAGGATGCGCTGTCGCTGTGCGTCACCCCGGTCGCGGTCGCCGACGCCGAGGGCTACAGCACGTGGGTCACCGCGGAGGAGCTCCCGGAGGGTGTGACCGACGTCGGCACCCGCCAGGAGCCGAACCTCGAGACGCTGTTCGGCACCGAGCCCGACCTCGTGATCGTCGAGGTCAGCGCCGCGGACGACCCCATCGTCGCCCAGCTCGAGGCCTACGACGTGCCGGTGCTGGCGACCATCGGTGCGGATGCCGCCGACCCCATCGCGAAGATGCTCGGCACGCTCGACCTCATCGCCCAGGTGACCGGCCGCGAGGAGCGCGCCGAGGTCGTCGCCGACGAGTTCCAGGCCCACTTGGACTCGGCATCGGCCGAGCTCGCGGATCTCGACCTGCCCACGACGGAGTTCGTGTTCTTCGACGGCTGGGTCGACGGCGGCAACGTCGCGCTGCGTCCGTTCGGCCAGGGCTCGCTGGTCGGGGAGATCGGCGAGAAGCTCGGTCTGAAGAACGCCTGGACCGGCGAGGTCGACCCCACGTACGGCCTCGGCCAGACCGATGTCGAGGGCATGACCACGGTCGGCGACGCCAGCCTGTTCTACACCGGCACCGAAGACCCCGAGTCGGAGAGCTTCATCGACGCGCTGCAGGACAACCCGGCCTGGACCTCGCTGCCCGCCGTGGCCGATGACCGCCTCACCGCGTTCCCCGCCGGGATCTGGACGTTCGGCGGACCGCGCTCGACCCAGCAGATCATCGACGGCTACGTCGAGGTGCTCTCGAAGTGACGGGTGCCCTTCGCCTCGACGACGCGGCGGCCACGACGGAGCCGGCGCGCCCGGCTCCCGCCGTCGCGCCCGACGAGGCGGAGGGACGCCGGCCGGGTGCCCTGCTGACGGGCATCGGCGTGCTCGTCGCCCTTGCGATCGTGCTCGTCGCCGTGGCCTGCTGGCATCTCACGCAGGGCACGAGCGGTGCCGTGTTCGCTGACACCGAGGTGCTGTGGGGGTCGCGGGTGCCACGCCTCGCCGCGGGCATCGCCGTGGGGGTGGCGCTCGGCGTCGCCGGCATCCTGCTCCAGTCGCTCGCCCGCAACGCTCTGGCCTCGCCGGACACGCTGGGCGTGACCGCCGGTGCCTATCTCGCGGTGACGGCGCTCGCGGCGTTCGGCATCGCGGTGCCGGTGTGGGCGTCGGGCGCTGTCGCGTTCGCCGGGGGCCTCATCGCCGCGGGGATCGTGCTCGGCCTCGCCGGTGGTGCGGGGTCGTCGACCACGCGGCTGATCCTCGCGGGCACGGCCCTCGCGCTCGCATTTCAGGCCGGCACTTCGACCCTGCTCATCCTCTTCGACGAGGAGACCAAGGGGCTGCTGGCGTGGGGAAGCGGCAGCCTGTCGCAGCTCGGGCTGACCGCGTTCCTGCAGGCGGCACCCGTCGTGGTCGTGGTGACGGCGGCGGCCCTGCTGCTCGCGCGGCGGTTCGACATCCTGGCGCTCGGCGACGACACGGCATCCTCCCTGGGTGTGCCGATCCGCTCGACGAGGGCCATCGGCATCCTGCTCGCCGTCACGCTCACCGCGGTGTCGGTGACGCTCGCGGGGCCGATGGGCTTCGTCGGGCTGTGTGCGCCCGTGCTCGCCCGTCTGCTGACGCGGGTGGTGCCGAGTCTGAACCGCCATCTGCTCCTGATCCCGGCGGCCGGCCTCCTCGGCGCGATCGTCGTGATCCTCGCGGATGCTCTGCTGCGGGCGATCATCGGGGCCGAGGCGGCGATCCTCATCCCGACCGGCGTCGCGACCACGCTCCTCGGAGCCATCGTGCTCGTGCTCATGGCGCGGCGCCTGCGCGATGCCGGTCCGACGCGAGAGCCTCCGCGGGTGCGGTTCGGCGTGCGCAGCCGACTCCGGTTCCGCATCACCATGGTGGTCGTCGTGCTGGGCGTGATCGGGGTGCTGTTGCTCGGCCTGCTCGCCGGGCACACCTGGCTGCTGACCGGCGACATCGCGCTGTGGCTTCAGGGCGAAGCTCCCCCCGCGATCGCCTTCGCGCTGGACGAGCGGGCGCCGCGCATCGCGGCCGCGGTCGTGGCGGGTGGGGCGCTCGCGCTGTCCGGCGCCATCATCCAGGGGGTCAGCCGGAACCCGCTCGCCGACCCGAGCATCCTCGGCGTCACGGGCGGCGGCGGCCTCGGCGCGGTGCTGGTGATCACGAGTGCCGTTTCGTCCACCGCGGGCATGATCGCGGGTGCCATCGCCGGGGCGCTGCTGGCCTTCGCCCTCGTGTACCTGCTGTCGTGGCGCGGCGGGTTGAACGCCGACAGGTTCCTGTTGATCGGCATCGGCGTCTCGTACTTCACCGTGTCGCTCACGACCTTCTTCCTGCTGAGGTCGAACCCCTGGGACACCCCGAAGATCTACACCTGGCTGTCGGGCACCACGTACGGCCGCGTGTGGGAGCAGGTGCTGCCGCTGGCGATCGTCCTGGCCATCGCGCTGCCGTTCGTGGTGATGAGCCGACGCGAGCTCGACGTGCTGTCGCTCGACGAGGACACTCCGCGACTCGTCGGCATCCGCCTCGAGCCCGTGCGGCTGACGCTGCTGGTCGTGGCGGCGGTGCTCGCGGCGCTCAGCGTGACGGCGATCGGTGTGATCGGCTTCGTCGGGCTCGTCGCTCCGCATGCGGCACGGGCTCTCGTCGGTGCCAGGCACGCCAGGGTGATCCCGGTCGCGGTGCTGCTGGGCGGTCTGCTCGTCGGTGTCGCGGACACCATCGGGCGTACGGTCATCGCCCCCGCCCAGCTGCCAGCCGGACTCGTGGTCGCGCTGATCGGAGCCCCGTACTTCGTCTGGCTGCTCTGGCGCTCGCGCGACGCGTAGCCCCGCGTCGAGTCGCTCCCGAATCGCGCAAATGGTCCCATCTCCCGAAGAAATGGGACCATTCGCGCGATTCGAACGGGGTTACTTGGCGAGGAAGTCCTTCAGCGCGGCGTTGACCTCGTCGGCGTGGGTCCAGAGCAGGCCGTGCGGGGCGCCCTCGACCTCGACGTAGTCGGCATCCGGCACCGCCTGGTGGAAGCGGCGCGCGGTCGCGTCGATCGGGAGGATGTTGTCCTTCGTGCCGTGCAGGATCAGGGTGGGCTTGGCCGCGGCGCGCACGGCCTCGACGTCGCCACGGAAGTCCTCGATCCAGGCCGAGACGACCGCGTAGGCGGCCACGGGTGCGCTGCCGATGGCGACGTTCCAGCTGCCGGTCACGGCCTGCTCGCTGATGCGCGAGCCGAGGTTCTCGTCGAGGTTGTAGAAGTTCTGGTAGAAGTCGGTGAACCACGCGAAGCGGTCGCCCTTCGCCGCGGCCTCGATGCCGTCGAAGACCTCCTGCGGCACGCCCTCGGGGTTGTCGTCGCGCTGCACCAGGAAGGGCTCGAGCGAGGCGAGGAAGGCGAGCTTCGCGACGCGGTCGTGTCCGTACTTCGCGACGTAGCGGGCGAGCTCTCCGGTGCCCATCGAGAAGCCGACGAGCACGACGTCGCGCAGGTCGAGGGTCTCGAGCACGGTGTTCAGGTCGGCGGCGAACGTGTCGTAGTCGTAGCCGGCGTTGGCCTTGGAAGATCCGCCGAAGCCGCGGCGGTCGTAGGTGATGACGCGGTAGCCCTGGGCGAGGAGCTCGCGGGTCTGACGCTCCCAGCTGTGGCCGTCGAGCGGGTAGCCGTGGATCAGGACGACGGGCTGACCTGAACCCTGGTCTTCGTAGTAGAGCTCGATCGGGGTGCTGTTCTCGTTTCCGACGGTGATGTAGCCCATGATCCTGGTCCTTTCGGTTGCGGTGAGAACGATCGTTCTCGCTCGATGTGTTCAATCTAGAGAACGTTCGTTCTCGTGTCAAGTAGACTTCTGGACATGACCGAAGACGAGGCCCGAGAGCGCATCCTGTCCGCCGCGGAGGAGCTCTACTACCGCAAGGGGTACGCGGCCGTCGGCATGGACGAGCTGCGGTCGGCCGCCGGCGTGTCGCTGCGTCGCCTCTACGCGCTGTTCCCCGCGAAGACCGACATCGTCACCGCTGTCCTCGCCCGCAAGCACGCCCAGTGGGAGTCCGGGCTCTCCGCGGCCGTGACGGACGCCGGCGATGATCCGCGCACCCGCCTGCTCGCGGTCTACGGATACCTCGAGAACTGGTTCTGCGCCGACGACTTCCGCGGCTGCGCCTTCATCAACGCGTTCGGCGAGCTCGGCGGGACGAACCCCGAGGTCGCGGAGATCGTGCGCACACACAAGGCGTCGTTCCAGGAGTACATGGCGGGCCTGGTCGCCGACACGGGTGCCCCCGCAGCGCTCGCCGCACAGCTGTCGATCCTCGCCGAGGGGGCGCAGAGCACGGCCGCGATCTCGAAGGACCCCTCCGTGGCCGTGCAGGCGCGCGGCGCCGCGGAGGTCCTGATCGACGCGGCATTCGCCCGGGCCTGAGGGGTTTCCTAACCTGGTTAGCGAAACCGCGGCCGGGTGTCAACCCCGATGCGCACCGGCCGCTCCACGCCGTATGGTCACGACCATGGACTCACGTACGAAGGGCATCGGCCGGCAGAGCCTGATCATCGCGGCGGCATCGTTCATGCTGATCGCGGCCGCCATCGGCGCAGGAGCGTTCGGCGGAGCATCCGTCGACGACCTGCAGGACGGCGCGCTCTCGGCACAGGGCTCGTATCTCGCGCCCGCCGGCCCCGCATTCTCGATCTGGTCCCTCATCTACATCGGGCTCATCGCGTACACGGTGTGGCAGGCGCTTCCCGCGCAACGCCAGGATGCTCGCCAGCAGGCCGTGGGCGGATGGATCGCCGCCTCGATGGTGCTGAACGGGCTCTGGCTGGTCACCGCGCGGTATCTGACGCTGTGGCTCACGGTCGTCGTGATCGCCCTGCTGCTGGCCGTGCTCGCGCGGGTGATCGTCGTACTGGGGCGCTTCCCGGCACGAAACCTCGCCGACCGCATCCTGACCGACGGCGCGAACGGCCTGCACTTCGGCTGGGTGACGATCGCTACGGTCGCGAACACCGCGGCCTGGCTCACGCAGATCGCTCCCGAGAGCTGGGCGCAGGCGGCGGATGCCTGGGCGATCGCCGTGCTGGTGGTCGTGCTCGTGATCGGTGCCGCTGCCGCGTGGGCGACCGGTCGCATCGCCCCCGCACTCGCGACGGCCTGGGGTCTGGCCTGGCTCGCGGTCGGCCGTCTCACCGGGGAGCCCGAGAGCACCCCGACAGCAGTCGCCGCGATCATCGTGGCCGTGCTGCTCGTCGTCGCCGGGGTCGTCGCGGTGCTGCGACGCCGTGCGCGCTCAGCTCAGAGCACGAGCCGGTAGCCCATCCCCGCCTCGGTGAGCAGATGCACCGGCGCGGCCGGCTCCTGCTCGAGCTTCTTGCGCAGCTGCGACATGTACAGGCGCAGGTAGCCCGAGTCGGACACCTGCTCGCTGCCCCAGATCTCCTTCAGCAGATCCTGTCGCGTGACCAGGGCGCCCGGATGCCGTGCGAGGTGCTCCAGCATCCGCCACTCCGTCGGCGTCAGGTGCACGCGAGTTCCGGCGCGGGTCACGGTCTTGGTCGCGAGGTCGACCACGACGTCGCCGAACGCCACCGTCGACTCCCCGTTCGCCGGCATCGACCGGCGGGACAGCGCCCGTAGCCGCGCGAGCAGTTCGTCGATCTGGAACGGCTTCGTCACGAAGTCGTCGGCACCGGCATCCAGCGCCTCGACCTTGTCGGCCGACCCGGTGCGGCCGGAGACCACGATGATCGGCACGTTCGTCCACCCGCGCAGCGCCTGGATCACCTCGATGCCGTCGAGCCGTGGCATCCCCAGGTCGAGCATGATGAGGTCGGGATGCGTCTGCGCGGCAGCAGCGACCGCGGCGGCACCGTCGGCCGCCACGACGACCTCGTATCCGTGGGCGGCGAGCGTGATCCGCAGCGCCCGCACCATCTGCGGGTCGTCGTCGGCGATGAGGAGCTTCACTCCGTCTCCTCCGTGTCGTGATGCCCTGCGCCGAGAGGCAGAGAGATGACCATGGTGAGGCCCCCGCCGGGGGTGTCCTCGGGTGTCAGGGTACCGCCCATGCCCTCGGCGAACCCGCGCGACAGGGCGAGCCCGAGCCCGAGGCCCGTGGTGTTGTCGGTGTCGCCGAAGCGCTGGAACGGCTGGAAGATGCGGTCCCGACGCTCGGGCGAGACGCCGTCGCCGCGGTCGATCACCCTGATCTCGGCGCGATCGCCGAGGGTGCTGGTCGAGACGATCACGCGGCTGCCCTCGGGCGCGTGGCGGTGCGCGTTGGCGAGCACGTTCACCAGCACCCGTTGCAGCAGCACCGGGTCGGCGAACACCGGCGGCAACTCGGGGTCGAGGGCGAGCTCGACATCGGCGGGGCCCAGTCCGAGCTCATCGATGGCGGCGAGCACGGTGCCGGCGGCATCCATCCGAGAGGAGGAGACCGCGAGCACCCCGGCCTGCACGCGGCTCACGTCGAGCAGGTCGGTGACCAGGGTCGACAGGGTGGCGAGGCTCTCGTCGGCGGTCGCGAGCAGCTCCGCGCGATCGGATGCCGAGAGCTCGTGCGCGCCGCGCAGTCCGCCGATCGCCGCGACGGCCGAGGCCAGCGGGCGCCGCAGATCATGGCTCACGGCCGACAACAGCGCGCTGCGCACCTGGTCGGTCTCGGCCAGGGCCTCGGCCTCGCTCGCGGTCGCCCGCAGGTCGGTGTGCTCGATCGCGGCCGACAGCTGCGCCACGATCGCGTCGAGCAGTCGACGCTCCGGCCCCGCCAGCGGTTCGCCGTTCAGCTCCAGCATCGCGCGCGGGCCGCCACCGGGGCGGACGCCGACCGGGATGCTCGTGGCTCGTCCGTCGGCGACCGGCTCCCCGTCGCTGGCGAGCACCTCGCCGTCGGGGGAGAGCACCCGCACGCCGCTGAGCCCGAACGCCTCCCGGGTGCGGCTGGCGAGGGCCAGCACCGCGTTGTCGCCCCGCAGCACGTTGCCGGCGACCGCGGCGAGCAGCTCGGCCTCGGCGGTGGCGCGCTGCGCGGTGCGGGCACGGCGGGCGGCCTGGTCGACGATGATGCTCACCAGGATCGCGATGAGCACGTACAGCGCGAGGGCGAGCACGTGCAGCGGATGCGCGATCGTGATGGTGAACAGCGGTGCGACGAAGAGGAAGTCGAGTGTGACGCCGGAGAGCACGGCCGCGAACACGGCAGGACGGACGCCGCCGATGAGGGCGACCACGACCACGAGCAGCTGGTAGGCGAGCACCTCGGCGGTGATCGACTCGGGGCTGCGGAAGGTGAACATCAGCCACGACAGCAGCGGTCCGAACACGAGGGCCACCGCGAAGCCCAGCAGCTGCCGCCGCCAGCCGAGTGCCCCGCCGGTCATCCGTGGCAGGGCGAGACGTCCGCCTGCGGCGGCGTGGGTGACGATGTGCACGTCGATGTCGCCCGAGCGGCGGATCACCTCCGATCCGATGCCGGGACCGGTGAGCGCGGCGGCGAGTCGACTGCGACGGCTGACTCCGATGACGAGCTGCGTGGCATCCACCCCCTGCGCGAACTCGACCAGGGTGGCTGGGATGTCGTCGCCGACGACCTGGTGGTAGCTGCCGCCGAGCGATTCGACGAGGGTGCGCTGCGTGGCGAGCGCCCCCGGGGTCTCGTTGCGCAGCCCGTCCTGGGCCGAGATGTGCACCGCGAGCAGTTCTCCGCCGGCCGAGCGGGCGGCGATCCGTGCACCGCGACGCAGCAGGGTCTCGCCTTCGGGGCCGCCGGTGAGGGCGACGACGACCCGTTCCCTGGCCTGCCAGTTCCCTTCGATCCCCTGCTCCGCACGGTAGGTGCGCAGGGCGCTGTCGACCTCGTCGGCGAGCCAGAGCAGGGCGAGCTCGCGCAGCGCGGTGAGGTTGCCGAGGCGGAAGTAGTTCGACAGGGCGGCATCGATGCGCTCGGCCGGGTACACGAGCCCGGCGGAGAGCCGGTCCCGCAGCGACTGGGGCGCGAGGTCGACGACCTCGATCTCGTCCGCGGCGCGCACCACGGCATCCGGGATCGTCTCCTGCTGCGCGATGCCGGTGATCTTCTCGACCACGGCATTGAGCGACTCGATGTGCTGCACGTTGACGGTGGTGACGACGTCGATGCCGGCGTCCAGCAGCTCGTCCACGTCCTGCCAGCGCTTCGGATGCCGCGAACCGGGGGTGTTCGTGTGGGCGAGCTCGTCGACGAGCGCGATCTCGGGAGCCCGGGCGAGCACGGCGTCGAGGTCGAGTTCGGTCAGGGCGATGCCGCGATGGTCTTCGACGCGACGGGGCACCTCGGGCAGTCCGACCGTCTGCGCGAGCGTGGCCGCGCGGTCATGGGTCTCGACGATGGCGATGACGACGTCGTGTCCCTCCTCGCGGAGGCGGCGTCCTTCGGCGAGCATCTCGAACGTCTTGCCGACACCGGGAGCGGCGCCCAGCAGCACCCGGAGGCGGCCGCGACGGGGGTGTTCCGGTGCCGGGCGATGCGTCCGATCTGCGCTCATTCGCCCTCCTGGTCGTCCAGCGCGAGGTTGAGCTCGGCGACGTTGATGCGCTCCTCGCCGAGGAATCCCAGATCCCGCCCTTGAATCCTAGACTCCACGAGGTCTTGCACCTGCTGTTCGGGAACGCCACGCGCCTCGGCCACGCGCGGCACCTGCAGCAGGGCGTAGGCGACGCTGATGTGGGGGTCGAGGCCCGAACCCGAGGCGGTGACCGCGTCGGCCGGCACCTCGGACGCCTTCACGCCCTCGCGCTCCGCGATCGCGGCCTGGCGGTCGGCGATGGCCGCGACCAGGTCGGGGTTCTCCGGGCCGAGGTTGCTGCCGCTGGAGCCCGCCCCGTCATAGTCGTCGCCGGCCGCCGAGGGGCGGGACTGGAAGTACTCCGGCAGGGCCTCGCCGTCGGCATCCGTGAACGGCTGGCCGATCAGTGAGCTGCCTTTGTCGTCGGGGAGGGGTGAGCCGTTCGCCTGCCAGGGAAGAGCGAGCTGCCCGATGCCCGTGACGAGGAGCGTGTA
This sequence comes from Microbacterium sp. Cr-K20, assembly GCF_000708325.1. Taxonomy (NCBI): domain Bacteria; kingdom Bacillati; phylum Actinomycetota; class Actinomycetes; order Micrococcales; family Microbacteriaceae; genus Microbacterium; species Microbacterium sp. Cr-K20. Next base: position 66,294 of record NZ_JARE01000042.1, read on the forward strand.
GCCGACGCCGAGGACGAGGGTGAGGACGAGCATCGCGCGGATGGCGACCCCGGTGGTGCGGGCCGCGGTGCGAGTGGAGGACATGTCTGGGTTCCTTTTCCGAGCCGGGTCAGAAGCCCGGGATGAGGCTGACGACGAGGTCGATGAGCTTGATGCCGATGAACGGGGCGATCACGCCGCCGAGTCCGTAGATGAGCAGGTTGCGCTGCAGGATCTGCGAGGCGCTCGCCGGGCGGTACTTCACTCCGCGCAGGGCGAGCGGGATCAGGAACACGATCACGATCGCGTTGAAGATGATCGCGCTGGTCACGGCGGATGCCGGCGAGTGCAGCTGCATGATGTTGAGCGCCGCGAGTCCGGGGAAGACCCCCATGAACATCGCCGGGATGATGGCGAAGTACTTCGCCACGTCGTTCGCGAGCGAGAACGTGGTGAGCGCGCCGCGGGTGATGAGCAGCTGCTTGCCGATGCGCACGATGTCGATCAGCTTTGTCGGGTCGGAGTCCAGATCGACCATGTTGCCGGCCTCCTTCGCGGCCGAGGTGCCGGTGTTCATGGCAACGCCGACGTCGGCCTGCGCGAGCGCGGGAGCGTCGTTCGTGCCGTCGCCGGTCATCGCGACCAGCCGCCCGCCCTCCTGCTCGCGGCGGATGAGGGCGAGCTTGTCCTCGGGCGTCGCCTCGGCGAGGAAGTCGTCGACCCCGGCCTCGGCGGCGATGGCCTTCGCGGTCAGCGGGTTGTCGCCCGTGATCATCACCGTGCGGATGCCCATGCTGCGCAGCTCGTCGAACCGCTCGCGCAGACCATCCTTGACGATGTCCTTGAGGTGCACGACCCCGAGGATGCGGCCTTCCGTCACTCGTTCGTCGGACACCCGTCGGGAGTTCGCACGGATGTCGGGCCGTTCCGCGGCGATTCCTCCGACATCCGTCCGTTCTCCCGACAAGTGGGCGGATGCGGATGCGGATGCGGGCGTCCGCACGGCGACGACGAGGGGGGTCCCTCCACTTTCGGCGACGGTGTCGGTGCGGGTGGTGAGCTCCGCGTCCTCGGCGTCGAGTCCGAGCCAGGCGCGCACCGCGGAACCTGCGCCCTTGCGGATCTGCGTGCCGTCGGCGAGGTCGAGTCCCGACATGCGGGTCTGCGCGGTGAACGGCACGACCACGGCATCCTCCGGAGCGGTGACGCGGATGCCGCGGGCGGCGGCGAGCTCGACGATCGAGGCGCCCTCCGGGGTGGGGTCTGCGAGCGACGACAGTGCCGCGACCCGCAGCAGCTCGTCGGCGTCGATGCCCGGGAGGGGCAGGACCTCGTGCGCGCGGCGGTTGCCGTAGGTGATGGTGCCGGTCTTGTCGAGCAGCAGGGTCGTGACGTCACCCGCGGCCTCGACCGCGCGCCCCGACATCGCGAGCACGTTGCGCTGCACGAGCCGGTCCATCCCGGCGATGCCGATGGCCGAGAGCAGTGCGCCGATGGTGGTCGGGATCAGGCAGACGAGCAGGGCGATGAGCACCGGGATGCTGACGGGCGATGCCGCGTACGAGGCGATCGGGTTCAGGGCGAGCACCACGACCACGAAGATGATCGACAGACTGGCGAGCAGGATGTTCAGGGCGATCTCGTTCGGGGTCCGCTGGCGGCTGGCGCCTTCGACGAGTGCGATCATCCGGTCGACGAACGTCTCGCCGGGCTTCGAGGTGATGCGCACCACGATCCGGTCGGACAGCACGCGGGTGCCGCCGGTGACGGCGCTGCGGTCGCCGCCCGACTCGCGGATCACCGGGGCGCTCTCGCCGGTGATGGCCGACTCGTCGACGGTCGCGATGCCCGCGATGATGTCGCCGTCACCGGGGATCAGCTCGCCGGCGGTGACGATCACGACGTCGTCGCGCTGCAGCTCGGCTGAGGAGACCTCCAGGGTCTCGGCACGTTCTGCGGTGGCATCCGAAGCCGCGTCATAACCGACCACACGGCGGGCCATCGTGCTGGTGCGCGTCTTGCGCAGGCTCGCGGCCTGGGCCTTGCCACGGCCTTCGGCGACGGACTCGGCGACGTTCGCGAACAGCACCGTCAGCCAGAGCCACACCGCGATGCCCCAGGTGAACGGCGCGGGGACCGGGGTGCCACCCGAGTCGGCGGGTCCGCCGAGGAACGGTTCGGCGATCGCCAGCGCGGTCGCGAACGCGGCGCCCACCCAGACCAGCAGCATCACGGGGTTGCGGACGAGGGCTGCGGGGTTCAGCTTGCGCAGGGCGCCGGGCAGGGCCTCGACGAGCTGCGACCAGCCGAAGGAACGCGTCGGCTGCGCGGGGGCCTCGGCCGTTGAGCGACCGGAGGGAGACGAAACGTCGGTGGTGATGAGAGTCATGGTCAGACGAGTCCTTCGGCGAGGGGCCCCAGTGCGAGCACGGGGAAGTAGGTGAGGGCGGTCACGACGACCGTCACGGTGAGGAGGAGGCCGACGAACTGTGGCCGGTGGGTGGGCAGCGTTCCCGAGGTGGCGGGCACACGCTCCTGCGCGGCGAACGAGCCGGCGAGGGCCAGCACGAGCACGATGGGGAGGAAGCGTCCGAGCAGCATCGCGATCCCGAGTGCGGTGTTGAACCACGGGGTGTTCGCGGTGAGTCCGGCGAAGGCGGAGCCGTTGTTGTTCGACGCCGAGGTGAACGCGTAGAGCACCTCGCTCATGCCGTGCACGCCCGGGTTCAGGATGCTGGTCGACTCCACGTCTTCCCGGATGCCGGGGATCGCGAAGCTCAGCGCGGTGCCGACCAGCACAAGCGTCGGCGTCACGAGGATGTACAGGCTCGCGAGCTTGATCTCCCGCGGACCGATGCGCTTGCCGAGGTATTCGGGGGTGCGCCCGACGAGCAGTCCGCCGACGAACACGGCGATGATCGCGAGCACGAGCATGCCGTAGAGGCCCGAGCCGACGCCGCCGGGGGCGACCTCGCCGAGCATCATGTTCAGCATCGGCATCATGCCGCCGAGCGCCGTGTACGAGTCGTGCATCGAGTTGACCGCACCGGTCGAGGTGAGCGTGCTCGCGCTGCCGAACAGCGTGGAGCCGAGGATGCCGAAGCGCACCTCCTTGCCTTCCATCGCGGCGCCGGCGAGCTCGGGTGCGCTGCCGCGGCCGGCCAGTTCGAGCGCCGAGAGCGCGAAGGTCGAGATCAGGAAGATCGTGCCCATGACCGCGGCGATGGCGTAGCCCTGGCGGTGGTCGCCGACCATGCGGCCGAACGTGCGGGGGAGGGAGAACGGGATCACGAGGATCAGCAACACTTCCAGCAGGTTCGTGAACCCGGTCGGGTTCTCGAACGGGTGCGCGGAGTTGGCGTTGAAGAAGCCGCCGCCGTTGGTGCCGAGGAGCTTGATCGCCTCCTGTGAGGCGACCGGTCCGCCCGGAATGGTCTGGGTTCCGCCCGCCACGGTGGTCACGTCGGTGAAGCCGGCGAAGTTCTGGATCACGCCACCGGCGAGGAGCGCCACCGCACCGATCAGGGCGATCGGGAGGAGGATGCGGCCAAGACCGCGGATCAGGTCGACCCAGAAGTTGCCGATGGTCGCCGAGCCCCGGCGTGCGAGGCCGCGGATCAGCGCGATCGCGATGGCGAGTCCGACCGCCGCCGAGACGAAGTTCTGCACCGTGAGGCCGGCGAGCTGCACGGTGTAGCCCACGGTCTGCTCGGGCGAGTACGACTGCCAGTTGGTGTTGGCGACGAAGGATGCCGCGGTGTTGAAAGCGAGCCCTTCGGGCACGGCCGGGAGACCGAGCGACTGCGGCAGGAACGCCTGCAGGCGCTGCAGCCCGTAGACGAGCAGCAGCCCGACGACCGAGAACGCGAGCACGCTGCGGGCGTAGGCGCGCCAGGTCTGCTCGGACGACGAGTCGACGCCGATCAGCCGGTAGACGCCGCGCTCGACACGCAGGTCCTTCGCCGAGGAGTACACCCGGGCGATGTAGTCGCCGAGGGGGCGGTAGACCAGCACGAGCACGACCACGACGGCCGTGAGCTGCAGGATGCCGAACCAGATCGCCGCACCCATCAGAACCGCTCCGGGGCGACGAGCGCGACGACGAGGTAGACGACGGCGGCGACGGCGAGGACCGCCGCGATGATCTCGAAGACGATCATGCGCGGTCCACCGCCTTGGCGACCAGGGACACGAGGGCGAACAGCGCGAGAGTCAGCGCGATGTAGATGATGTCGAGCACGGATCCGATACAACTCCCGTGCGCGGGCGGATCCGTCGATCCTCACGGTTCCCCTACGCCGCCACCGAGGATGCATGCGGGTTGCTCACACCCGGCTCAGCGGTTGGCCGTGTGGGTCTCGTCGGGATGCAACTGAGGACCTCCTGAGAGTGGGTATATTCTCATTGATCAGAATATGCCCACTCTTTAGGGTTGATGTCATGAAGACACCGTCACCGTTGCAGTTCACGCTTCTCACTGCTCTCACCGGTCGCACACTCCACGGATACGCACTCGTCGAGGAAGTCTCGACGCTCACGGGGCAACGGCCAGGTGTCGCGACCGTGTATGCCGCACTCGAGAAGCTCCTCGCACTCGGGTGGATCGCCCAGACGCAGGATGAAATCGTCGGCGGGAGGTTGAGACGGTACTACGCGATCTCTGAGACGGGGCTTCACGTTCTCGATCTCGAGGCGAAGGCGCTCGCCCAACGGGCACAACGCGCACAGTTCAAACTTCAGCAGGTGCGGACCGCGGGAGCGCAAGCATGAACACCGATCCCCTGCGACGAAGCCTCAAAGCCTATCCGCGACGCTGGAGAGAATCGAACGCTCACGTGCTCTTCGGAATGCTCGAAGAGGCTCGTGATGCCCACCCCGAACTCGTTCCTCTCGAAGCACGAACCGCCGCTCGAAAGGGGCTTGCAATGAGAATTACACAGGTGCTGCCTTGGGTGCTCGGAGCGATCAGTGTTGCGTCAGCTGCTGTAGCTATGACCATCTTGGCCGTCGCATTCACCGAGCAGAACCAAGCCCTCGTCCACGTGCTTTGCTTCTTCATCACCCCACTCGCCAGTCTGTGGGCGATCGTTCTGGGGCTGATATCCCGTCCCACAACGGTTCGTCCTCGCTGGGGGGCAGCTGTACTGGGCAGCCTCGGGATTCTCGTCGCTGGGGGCGCACACGTCCTCTGGTACCTGGGCGTCGACACCGACATGACGAACCTCCCTCCCATATGGGGCGCGACCACCGCCACCGCGTTCGTGCTTATCGGGATCGCACTCACCATCTCCCTGTTCCCCGCGTTCGCCCGCGCGACCTCACGCACCGTGGCCGTCATCGCCACCGCTCTCGTAGCCGCCTCCGGCGCGATCACGACGATCGTGTTCTTGAGCCTGCCGTTCTCCGCGCCGATCATCGCCCTGACTGCGGTCGTCATCGTGCTGACCATTCGGCCCGGCCGCCAACGCACCGCACTGAACCCACCCGCAGCACCGTCTGAACGGCAGCTCCCCTAGCCCCCCGGTCCCTATCCTGCGGGGCGTGGACCCCTAGCCGCCTACTGACAAGACCTGCTCGGCAATAGGTGGATTGCGAACCCGTGGTGAGCGGGGAGAGGCTGGTGAGTCGGCCCGGATGACCGGGGTCGCGCGATTCGAAACCGGAGTTAGGGCGTCGCGAGCGAATCCAGGAACGCGCGGGTCTGTGCCGCCAGTTCGGGCGACTGCGTGTGGTGGAGGTAGTGGCCGCCCTCGATCCCGACGACCTCGCCGCGGTCGACACTCGCTGCCTGGGCCTCGTGCAGCTCCCGCCAGCCGGAGGCCTCGGGTCACGGCAGCTCGGCGTCGGCGCGGCCTGGCAGGATGTCGAGCATGAGTGTGATCTACGACTACTTCTCCGCCGCATCCGACGAAGAGGCCGTGAAGGTCCTCGACGTGGAGGCCGGGCCGACCGCGACGGACTCCGGTTTCGACGCCGGCACGCTCGGCGGCATCGATCCCGTCGTGCAGCTCGGCACGCTCGAGGCGCTGCTCACGGGCGCCCCGTACGACGACGTGACCGAAGACCCGCGTGCCGGACACAACCTCGCGATGAGCGAAGACTACGACCGGATCGTCATCACGGTGACGGATGCTCTGGCATCGGCGCTCGCCGCAGCCGACGACGCGCGCCTGGCCGAGGTGGCCGAGCCGTGGTCGCAGACCGAGGAGCTCGCGGGTGCGGATCCGGCGCAGTTGGCTGCGTTCGCGCGCGACCTCGCCGCTCTCGCGCGTCGCGCCGCCGCATCCGGCCACCACGTGTACTGCTGGGCCTGCATCTAGAGGCCGATCACGGTCGAACCCCGTCGACCCGCCGCATCTCCGACGCGAGCGCGCTGTTCGTCTCGGCGAACCGCGCGGTGATGTTCTCGCGCACCTCGGGCGGCTTGTTCTGGCTGAGCTTGGCGCGCGCATCGAAGCGGGCGACGCGCATCCGCAGGCCGACCGTGCCCTTCGCCGCTCGGCGAGTGCCCGGCTCGTCCTCCGACAGATGCCGACCGTGGTCCTGCCCGTTCTCGAAGTGGTCGGTCAACTGCGTGAGCATGGCGTAGTTCTCCTCCTCGCTGAGGATCTCGGGGGTGCCGTAGAGGTGCGCGGTCACGTGGTTCCACGTGGGGACCAGGTCGCCCGGCGGATACAGGCTCGGTGAGACGTAATCGTGCGGCCCCTGGATGATCACGAGAACCTCGTGCCGACCGAGTTCGTGGAGCTCATCGTCGGGCCGTCCGAAGTGGCTGGCGATCACGATGCCCTCCTCGTCCTCGATGAGCAGCGCAGGGTAGTGCGAGGCGACGAGTCCGGTGCTCGCCGGGGAGACGAACGTCGCCCACGGGTTGCCGCGGATGAGGCGCTTGACCTCGTCGGGGTCGGTCATCAGGTAGCGGGGTGTGTGGCGCATCAGGACTCCTCATCTCGGGGCGGCCGTTCGGTTCGGGGGCGGTCTTTCAGGCGCGTGCGCACCGCGAGCGCGGCGCAGGCGATGACGGCGAGACCTCCGACGGCGGTGGCCCAGCCGATCGGCTCGTGCAGCAGGAGGGCGGCCCACGCGATGCTCATCACGGGCTGGACGAGCTGGATCTGGCTCACCTGCGCCATCGGTCCGATCGCGAGTCCGCGGTACCAGGCGAAGAATCCGAGGAACATGCTCACCGCGGCAAGGTAGGCGAAGGCGAGCCATTGCACGGGGCTCGCTGCGGGTGGCTGCTGGATCGCCGACACCACGGTGAGGACGACCATGAGGGGAGCGGCGACGATGAGCGCCCATGACACGGTCTGCCAGGAGCCGAGCTCGCGGGCGAGCAGACCGCCTTCCGCGTAGCCGATCGCCGCGGCCAACACGGCACCGAACAGCAGCAGGTCGGCAGCGGTGAGGGAGCCGAGTCCGCCGTTCTGCAGGGCGGCGAACACGACGGCGGCGACCGCGCCGACGATCGCGAAGACCCAGAAGGAGCGGTTCGGGCGCTCGCCGGTGCGGACCACCACGGCGACGGCGGTCGCGGCGGGCAGCAGGCCGACCACGACGGCGCCGTGACTGGCGGGGGTCGTGGTCATCGCGAACGAGGTGAGCAGCGGGAATCCGGCCACGACTCCGCCGGCGACGATGGCCAATCGCCACCACTGCACCCGCGTCGGGATGTGCTGTCGTGTCGCGGCCAGGGCGATTCCGGCGAGGAGGGCGGCGACGACCGCGCGCCCTGCACCGATGAACAGCGGGGAGAGGCCGTCGACGGCGATCCGTGTGAACGGGAGGGTGAACGAGAAGGCGGTGACGCCGAGAAGCCCCCACCAGAGGCCGGCGTGCGTTGATAGCACTGTCGATCGCGGAGCGATAACGCTACTCTCTACTTTCATGAGTCAGGATAGCAGTGACCGGATCGTCGCCGGTGTCCGTGCATGGATCTCCTCCGCCTCGCCGGGCGCGCGAGTGCCGTCGAACCGAGCACTGATGGCCGAGTACGGGGCGAGCCCGGTCACCGTGCAGAAGGCGATGCAGCAGCTCGTCCGGCTCGGGCTGGTGGAGTCGCGTCCGGGCACCGGCACGTTCGTCCGCGCGATCCGCCCCGCCCGCTCAGCCGACTACGGCTGGCAGACCGCAGCGCTCGGCACCGCGCCCGCCGGACTCGCGGGCCTGTCGTCCACGCAGCGCACAGTGTCGCCGGAGGCGATCGGGCTCCACTCCGGCTACCCCGCGGTCGAGCTGCTGCCGGAGCGGCTCGTACGGCAGGCGCTCGTGCGTGCCGCACGCACCGATGCGGCGCTGACCCGCTCGCCCGCCGCGGGGCTGCCGGAGCTGCAGGCCTGGTTCGCCGGAGAGCTCGCCGCCACCGCACCCGCCGGCGTCACACCCGCATCGGCGCGCGATGCTCTCGTCATCTCAGGCAGTCAGAGCGGGCTGAGCTCGATCTTCCGTGCGGTCGTGGGCCCTGGGCAGCCGCTGCTCGTCGAGTCGCCCACCTACTGGGGCGCGCTGCTCGCCGCCGCGCAGGCGGGTGTCGTGCTGGTGCCGATCCCCTCCGGCCCCCAGGGCCCCGATCCGGATGACGTGGAACGGGCGTTCGCGCAGACGGGGGCCCGAGCGTTCTACGCGCAGCCGACGTTCGCGAACCCGACCGGCGCGCAGTGGCCGACCGCGACGGGGGATGCCGTGCTCGAGACCGTTCGCCGGCATGGGGCCTTCCTGATCGAGGACGACTGGGCGCACGACCTGGGGATCGATGCCGAGCCGCGGCCGGTCGCCGCCTCCGACGACGACGGTCATGTCGTGTACCTGCGCTCACTCACCAAGAGCGCCTCACCCGCCCTGCGCGTCGCGGCCGTGATCGCCCGGGGACCTGCGCGAGAGCGGATCCTGGCCGACCGCGCGGCGGAGTCCATGTACGTGAGCGGGCTGCTGCAGGCCGCAGCGCTCGACGTGGTCGCGCAGCCCGCCTGGCGCACGCACCTGCGCGGGTTCCGCGAGCACTTGCGCGCGCGCCGCGACCTGCTGGTCTCGAGCCTGGCCGCGCACGCCCCGTCGGCGCAGGTCGAGGGCATCCCGGCAGGCGGCCTGAACCTGTGGGTGCGGCTCCCCGAGGGGACGGATGTCGTGCAGGTCGTCCGCGACTGCGAGGTGCGGGGCGTGATCATCGCCCCCGGGTCCGAGTGGTTCCCGGCGGAGCCCTCGGGCTCGTACGTGCGGCTCAACTACGCGAATGCCGACCCCGGCCGCTTCGCCGAGGCCGCCGGCATCCTCGGTTCGGTGCTCGCCGGGGCGTGACGAAAGCCGCGGCGACTACTCCTGCGGCGGACCGGCTGGTCGGTGCGCGCGGCGTCCGTTCACGACCACGGGCCGCCCGGCGCGCTCCTGGCCCGGCAGCGGACGGGAACGGCGGCCGTAGATGAGCTCCGACGAGTCGAGCAGCCAGGGCACGAGGGTGATCGACACCCCGTGCACGAGCATCAGCTGGTTGGCGAGGCGGCGGGCGCGACGGTTGTGCAGGAACGACTCCCACCAGTGCCCCACGATGTACTGCGGCAGGTATACCGTCACGACGGAGGAGCCGTGCTTCTCTCGGTACTGCTTGATGAACTGGGTGACCGGCTGCGCGAACGAGCGGTACGGCGACTCGACGATCACGAGCGGGATGGGCACGAGGTGGTCGGCCCACTCCTGCTGCAGCGTGGCGGCATCGTCGGAGGCGACGGCCACGTGCACCGCGAGTGTCTTGCCGTGCTTGGCCGCGATCGCATAGTCGATGGCCTTCACGACGGGCTTCTGCAGTCGGTTCACGAGCACGATCGCGAGGTCGCCGGTCGCGCCGAACTTGGTGGTGTCGTCGATCGCGATCTCGTGCTCGACGTCGCGGTAGTACCGCTTCACGCCCAGCATGAGGAAGGCGAGGATCGGGATCGCGAAGAACACCAGGTAGGCGCCGTGCGTGAACTTGGTGATCGTCACGATGAGGAGCACGAGCACGGTCATCACTGCGCCGGCCGAGTTGATGATGAGCCCGATCTTCGCCGAACGACGATCGGAGGCGGATGCTCCGTCGATGCCGGAGCCCGCCTTGCTTTCGACCGGCCCGCGCAGCACGCGCCGCCAGTGCCGGACCATGCCGATCTGCCCGAGCGAGAACGACACGAACACACCGATGATGTACAGCTGGATCAGGGTGGTCAGCTTCGCCTGGAACACCACGAGCACGGCGATCGCGGCGATGCCGAGCAGGATCATGCCGTTCGAGAACACCAGGCGGTCGCCGCGGGTGTTGAGCGACTTCGGGGCGTAGCCGTCGCGGGCGAGCACCGCACCCAGCAGCGGGAACCCGTTGAAGGCGGTGTTCGCGGCGAGCAGCAGCACACACGCGGTCGCGGCCTGCACGATGAAGAAGGCGATGCTGCCGCCGCCGAACGTGGCCGAGGCGATCTGCGCCATCAGGCTCGGCTGCGGGTTCGTGCAGTCGAAGCCGATCAGGTCGCACGGGTTCTCGGCGTAGTGCACGCCGGTGATGAGGGCGAGCGCGGTGAGCCCGGCGAACAAGCAGGCGGCGATCGACCCCATCAGCACCAGCGTCGACTGGGCGTTGCGCACCTTCGGAGCCCGGAAGGCGGGAACCCCGTTCGACACGGCCTCGACGCCGGTGAGGGCGGAGCATCCGCTCGAGAACGCGCGCAGGATCAGCAGGATCACGGCCGCCTGGCCGAGGCTCTCCGCCTGCACGGAGAACTCCGCACTCGAGGCCACGGGAGCATCGCCCAGGAACGTGCGGATCAGGCCGGTGACGATCATGATGCCGACCGAGGCGATGAAGACGTACGTCGGGATCGCGAAGACGAGAGACGCTTCGCGGACCCCGCGCAGGTTCACGACGATGATGAGGATCACGAAGCCGACCGCGAGCTCCACGCGGAACGGGTCGAGCCCGGGCACCGCCGAGATGATGTTGTCGACGCCGGAGGCGACCGACACCGCCACGGTCAGGACGTAGTCGACCAGGAGGGCCGCGGCGACGATCACGCCGGGGATCTCGCCCAGATTCTTCGACGCGACCTCGTAGTCCCCGCCGCCCGAGGGGTAGGCCTTGATGAGCTGGCGGTAGCTGAGCACGACCACGATCAGCAGCACCACGACCGAGATCGCGACGAGCGGCGTGAAGGAGAGGAAGGTGAGTCCACCGATCAGCAGGATCATCACGAGTTCCTGTGGCGCGTAGGCCACGGAGCTCAGCGCGTCCGACGCGAAGATCGGCAGTGCCATGCGCTTGGGGAGCAGCTGGTCGTCGACCTGCTGGCTCGTCAGCGGTTCCCCGATGATGATGCGCTTCGCGCGCGGGGGCGCGTCCGCGCTCTCCCTGTTTTCGTTTGACACGTCCGGCGACACTACGCCTGCTGACGGCATCCTCACGCGATCCTCACGGAATCCCTACGGTCGGATACGGGTCCCTCACGGAATCCTTACGGCCGCGGCTACACTGGCACGCTGTGGAAGATCAGGTGCTGCTCGGGTTCATCGCCATCGCGATCGGAGTGGCTTTCGGCATCCTCCTGTTCGTGCCGTTCGTGGCGATCAGCTACCGTCGGCGCGGGCGGCTCGGCCTCGGGCGCACGCTGCTCTGGCTGTCGGCCCTCATCTACTTCTGGGCGATCTGGACGTACACCCTGCTTCCGCTGCCCGACCCGGACACGATCCGCTGCGTCGGGGCGATCACCGATCCGATGTCGGTCGTGCGCGACGTGCAGAAGGCGTTCGCGGCGCCGGGCAACCCGCTGCGGCAGCCGGCCCTGCTGCAGTTGGTGTTCAACGTGCTGCTGTTCCTCCCGCTCGGCTTGTTCGTGCGGGTCCTCGCCGGTCGCGGCATCCTGGTGGCGTTCGCCGCCGGATTCGGACTGTCGCTGCTGATCGAGACGACGCAGCTGACCGGCGTGTGGGGGGTCTATCCCTGCGCGTATCGCTTCTTCGACGTGGGTGATCTGATGACGAACACCCTCGGCGCCGTCGTCGGCTGCACCGTGGCGCTCGTCGTCCCGCGGTCGCTGCGCGGCGCGGAGGCGCGCCCCGACGCCGACCTTCCCCGTCCGGTCACCCGCGGTCGCCGCGCCCTCGCGATGCTGTGCGACTTCCTCGGCTACGGCTTCCTGAGCATGGGCGCCGGCGTGACCGTGCAGGTGTGGCTGGAGTTCGTCGTGAAGGACCGCGCCGCGGTGCTCGACGGCACTCTCTCGTCCGCGGCGGCCACGATCGTCCCGTCCGCACTGTTCCTGGTGCTGATCCTGATCGGCGGGCGTTCGATCGGTGACATCGCCGTGCAGCTCCGCTACACGGGATCGCGTCTGCCGGCACCGTTCGCGCGCCTCCTGCGCTGGGCGGGCGGCATCGGAGGGATCAGCGCTCTTCAGCTGCCCGGCGGGATCTTCGGGTTCGCGGCGGCCGCGCTGTTCCTCGTCGCGGTCGTCCTGTTGTTCACGACCCGCTCCGGGCGCGGCCTGCCCGGTGTCCTCTCCGGCCAGCACCTCGTCGACGCGCGGGCGGACGTCGCAGCCCCGCGCCCCGGAGCCCGCCGCATGTGAGTCGTGAGGACATCGCGCATCCACAGCGGTTTCCGATCACGAACGCGTAACGTCGATGCCATGTCGACCGTTCACGTCACCGAGGACACGATCAACCAGGCCCGCGTGCTGCGTGACGAGCTGCAGCGGTTCCTGCGCGAGTACGAGTTCGGGATGCGCGAGGTCGAGACGAAGATCTCGATCCTCCGCGACGAGTTCACGCACGACCACGCGTACAACCCGATCGAGCATGTGAAGAGCCGGCTGAAGTCGCCGGACAGCATCGTCGAGAAGATCGCCCGCAAGGGAATCGACGAGCCCGACTTCGACCGCATCCGCGCCGAGATCACCGACATCGCCGGCGTGCGCGTGACCTGCAGTTTCGTCGCCGACGTGTACCGGCTGTTCGACCTCCTCACCGCGCAGGACGATGTCACGGTGCGCACCGTCAAGGACTACATCGCGCACCCGAAGGACAACGGCTACAAGAGCCTGCACGCGATCATCGAGGTGCCCGTGTTCCTGTCGACCGGCGCGCTGGCGGTGCCGGTCGAGGTGCAGTTCCGCACGATCGCGATGGACTTCTGGGCCAGTCTCGAGCACAAGATCTATTACAAGTTCTCGAACCAGGTGCCCTCGCACCTCGTCGACAGCCTGTCGGATGCCGCGGATGCCGCCTCCGAACTCGACAGCCGCATGGAGCGCCTGCACCGCGAGGCGCATGGCGTGCCTCAGCGCCAGCTCGCCCCGCCGCCGCCCCCGGCACCTCGCTCTGCTCCGCCCGCGCCTGTCGACCCGCGGGTCGTCGGGGTCTAGCCGACGGACACCGCCGCGACCCCGCTCTCGCCGAGAAGCGGGGCCGCGGCGCGGCTCAGATCGCGAAGACCGCCTGCAGACCCGGCCACGACGATGCACGGGCGAAAACCGGGATGCGGTCGCGCGGGGTGCGGGGCGTCACGACCGCGCCCCCCGGCACCGACTCGCCCGTCCACACGTCGACCCAGTCACCGGGCGGCAGATACACCGGCCACTCCACGGCGCCGGGCTCGAGGACCGGCGCGACGAGCAGTTCGTCCCCCAGCATCCACTGGAGTGGATACTCCCACACCTGCGCGTCGGCGGGGTGGTCGAAATAGAGCGGTCGCATCAGGGGCCGGCTCGTGCGGATCGACGCTCGCGCCTGCTCCGCCAGATACGGCACGAGGCGTTCGCGCAGGTGCACGAGCGCGCGCACCTCGGCGATCACCGAGTGGTCTCCGGTGCGCTCGGCGATGTTCCAGGGCGTGCGGTCGCGCGACGGGAGACGGTGGTGGTTGAACTCGGAGTGGTACTGCATGATCGGCACGAAGACGCTGGCCGACATCGCCCGCACGTACAGCTCGGGGTCCGGGATGTCGCCTGAGAACCCGGCGATGTCCCAGCCCCAGTAGAGGATGCCGCTGGCGGCGGCCGAGAGCCCGGCGAACATCGACCAGCGGAAGGCCTCCCAGGTGGAGTTCTCGTCGCCGGCCCAGAACGCGCCGTGCGCCTGGGACCCCGTGAAACCTGCACGGCTGAATGTCACCGGCGCCTTTCCGGCTGAGGTGAGCAGCCGCCCGTAAGCCGCGGCGTACGCCACCGGGAAGAGGTTGTTCGACTCATCGCCGTGGCTGCCGTCGAGATAGCGCAGGTCCGCACCCCAGGCGTGCTCGCCGCCGTCGGTCTTGAACCCGTCGACGCCGACCTCTTCCACGAGGTAGCGGCGCTTCTCGGTCCACCAGTGCGCGGCGCGCTCATCGGTCAGGTCCGGCATGAGGCCGAGGGGGAACCACCAACCGCGGTTGCGGTACGGGCGCAGCGAGCCGTCAGGGGCGACCTCCTTGATCAGCACGTCCTCCCGGATCGCGGCGTCCGCGTCGGCGCGCGCCTGCCCCTGCGGGTGCGGGCGCATCTTCATGAGCGGGATCTGCCACAGGTGCACGCGGATGTCCTGCGCGTGCAGCCGGTCGACCATCCCCTTCGGGTCGGTCCACGCGCCCTCGGCAGGGAACGAGAAGTCCGCCAGACGGAGAGGCCCGCCGTCGGTGCGCACGTCGTACTGCGCGTCGCGGAACGCCGTGAACGTGCTCTCGTCGCTCCAGGCCTCGATCACGACGGAGCCGACCGGGATGTCGTGCTCGCGGTGCAGATCCATCTGCCGCTCGACCTCGGCCTGCGTGTTCCATTCGTTGCCGCTCGCCCACAGCCGGAACACCCAGTCCGGGAGCTCCGTGGGGCGTCCGACCTCGTCGAGGAATGCATCGAGCACCTGGGTCGGGGTGCCCGCGTACAGAGCGAGATCGAGAGCCTCGGCATCGGTGCGGGCGTCGGTCTCCGTCTCGACGACGAGTCGCGTCGCGTCCGATGCGCCGAGGTCGAACCACACTCGCCGCGAGGTGCGCACGTGCAGACCCCAGCCGCTGCCGCCCACGATGTGTGCGAACGGCATGGGCAGGTAGGTCCGACGGTGGGCGCCTTGGCTCTTGTACTGCTCGAAGACCATGGAGTCGAGGCGTTCGCCACGGTGGTCCAGGGCATCGAAGCGCTCGCCCAGACCGGTCACGTGCTCACCGGCGGTCAGCGGCAGGACGAAGCGCACGCGCAGGATCCGCTCGCCGTCGTCCAGAACCTCGATCTCCGACGGTCGCGCGGCGACGGACGGAGAGCCGCTCACGCGTACCGTGTCGGAGGCGCCGGGCCGCCAGGTCGCGACACGGCAGTCGAACCAGCGCGTGGTCTCTGCGGAGTCACCGGGGCGCAGAGCGGTGAAACGGTAGCGCAGCGTCGTCCCGGGCGCGACGGCCGGCAGAGTCAGCTCCCACCCTCCGGCTGCTCGATCCTGTCGGGCCTGCGCAGACGCCAGGTGGCCGCCGTCGACGGCCTGTCCCCGCGACGAGCGGGCGACGGGCGAGAGGGGGTGCCGCTCGGAGCGCATGCCGTCGGCATCCCGGACCTCGAGCTCGACCTCGACCGATTCGGCGTCGGCGGAGGTCCGCACACCGAGGCGCAGGGGCGCGCCGGCGATCGGATGCACGGGGGAGCGCTGCTCGGTGTCGTCGGAGTACGGATGACCGGACCCGGCCGGGCGGTGGCGGATCATGCGACGACCTCCCCGAGCTCGACGGCGAGGCGCAGCAGCATCGCATGGCTCCACAGCAGCGGTGTCGCCACGGTTCCCCACCGGTCGATCCACTCCTGACGGAACGACGGGTCGAGCAGGTGGTCGTCGACCTGCTCCGGGAGCATCCGTGCGGCGGTCGCCGTGCTCGCCGCCCACTCGAGTGAGCGCCGCGCGCCGTCGCGGTCTCCGGTCGCGGCCTGCGCGAGCCCGAGGAAGCAGGTCAGCAGCGGCCACTGTCCGCCGCCGAAGAAGGTGTCGGCGCGGAAGCGGTGCACGCCGCCGTCGACCGAGAGCTCGCGCTCGATGGCCCCGACCGTGCCCGCCGCGAGGGGGTCAGCGGCCGGGATCACCCCGAGCGGGGCGATCAGCGAGCTGAGGCTGCCGTCGACCACGTCGTCGCCGATCCACTTCACCAGGTGCCCGTCGGCCGTTCCGTCATGGCGCAGCATCCGGTCGATCGCATCCCGCGCCTCGAGCGCGGACCGCAGGCGCTCGCCCTCGATCAGCCCGCCGGATGCCGCCGCGGAGAGCCCCGCCGCGATGCAGCCCAGCGTCGAGACGTGCACGTGCTCGGAGTGCTCCTCCCACCAGTCGAAGCAGGGCCGCTGCCAGGAGCTGACGAGGTAGTCGACCGTGAGCTCGGCCGCGCGGCGCCAGCGCTGCGCGTCGAGGCCGTGCCGCTGGGCGTGGGCCACAGCGGCCCAGAGCCAGGTTCCGTAGCCGTCGAGCTGGAAGTCCCACCAGTCGTCGTCGCCGAGGTCGCCGGCGATCGTGAAGCGGGCGGGCAGCATCCGGTCGTCGGGCAACGGCCGCCCGGATCGAGCCCCCGCGACGATCTCCTCGATCGTGCTCTCATGCCGGATCAGCACGTCCGAGCACCAGTCGAAGAACGCGGTCGCGGACTCGACCGCCCCCGCCGCCGAGACGCCGTCGGCGATGAACGCGCCGTCGCGGAACCAGCAGTATCCGCGGTATGCGGAGAAGTCCGGGCTGGCGGGATAGGCGCCGTTCGGCTCCTGCAGGGAGGTGATCACGGATCGCGAGTGCGCGAGGAGGGCACCGAGGTCGGTGTGCACGGGGGACGTCATCGGGGGAACTCCTGGGGTCAGAGGGGCGGGCCGGTCGGCCCGCCCCGGGGTGGTGTGGCGTCAGCCGAGCAGCGCGTTGACGCGCTCTTCCGCGGAGTCGAGTGCCTCCTGGACGCTCTTGCGCCCCGCGGCGGCCTCGGTGAGCTCTTCGCTCACGATGTCTTGCATCTCGGTCTGGCCCTCCCCGATCGACGGCGCGAGAGCGACCTGCTCCAGCGAGTCGAAGACGGCCTGACGGTTCGCCGGGTCGCCCTTGTCGAGGTAGGCGTCGAGCTGGCTCTCGTCGGCGATCGGCGGCAGCTCCCACCCGCTGTCCAGCCGCACGTCGACCATGGTCTTCGAGCTGGTCAGGAACTCCGCGAAGCGCTGGGCGGCATCCGCGTTCTTCGAGCCGGCCGACACCGCGACGCCGTTCGAGAACAGCGCGCTCGCGGCCGTGGTGTCACCCGGCTCGACCGCGATGTCCCACGCGAAGCCGGCGTCGGCGAGGCCGCCGAACATCCAGATTCCCGTGTGCCACATGGCGAGCTTGCCCTCGGCGAACAGTCCACTGTCGAAGTCGGGGGTGCCTGCACCCTGCTCGGCCGTCGGCATCGTGGTGCCGCTCTTGCCGACCAGCCACTCGGCGGCCGCGAGGCCCTCGGGTGAGTTGAACGCTGCGGCCGAGCCGTCCTCGTTCAGGAAGTCGCCACCGGCCTGAGCCACGGCCTTGTAGTACTCGTGGTAGCTGATCGGCTGGTAGTCGCCCCAGACGCCGGCTCCGGCATCCGTCAGCTTCTCCGCGGCGGCCTGCTCGTCTGCCCAGGTCCAGTCGGAGGTCGGATACTCGATGCCGGCGGCGTCGAACAGGTCGGCGTTGTAGAACAGCACGACGTTCGAGAACGAGCTCGGCAGGGCGTACTGCGTGCCGTCCGTGGCGTAGGCGTCGGCGAGGGATGCCTGGTACAGGTCGGTGTCGACGCCGTCCAGAGGAGCGAGCACGCCGTTGGCCTGGTAGGCCGCGTAGTTCGCGAACTCGATGTCGAAGACATCCGACACCGTGCCGCCGGCGAGGTCGGTCTGCAACGCCGTGAAGTAGTCCGCGTACGGGAGGGTCGTGACGTCGACCTTCACATCGGGGTTCTCCTTCTCGAACGCCTTCACGATGGTGGCGAGGTTCTCCTCGTTCCCGCCGTTGGAGATGAAGTTCGAGTAGGTGATGGTGACCTTGTCGCCGTCGCCGGAGGCTTCCGTGCCTCCGGACGAGCAACCGGCGAGCGTCAGTCCGACGACCGCGAGGGCGGCGACGGTGCCGACCGGGGTCCATGCTGTGCGTGACATGGTGGGTGTTCTCCTTCTCATCGGGTGGTGCGTGATCGGGTGGTGCAGATGGTGCAGGCGCTGCGGGTCACTTGATCCCGGAGCTGGCGACGCCCTGGATGACATATCGCTGGGCGAAGACGTAGATGGCGAGCATGGGGAGGATCGAGACGACCGAGCCCGCCATCATCACGTCCCACTGCGTCGTGTACTGGCCCTGGAGTCCGGCGAGCGCGAGGGGCAGCGTCTGCAGCTCGGCGGAGCGCAGGATGATCAGCGGCCAGAGGAAGCTGTTCCAGCTGCTCATGAACGCGAACACGGTGAGTGTGGCGATCGTCGGGCCGACGAGCGGCAGCACGATCGTGCCGAAGATGCGGAAGTGCCCGGCGCCGTCGAGCGTGGCGGCCTCGTCGAGTTCGCGCGGCACCGAGTTCATCGCCTGCCGGAGCAGGAACACCCCGAAGGCGCTCGCCACGCTCGGCAGCAGCACGCCGAGGTAGGTGTCGACGAGCTGGAGATCGCGCATCTGCACGAACAGGGGCACGATCAGCACCTGGATCGGGATCATCATGGTCGCGAGGTACACCGCGAAAACCGCGTCCCGCCCGGGGAAGGGCATCCGGCTGAACACGTAGGCGGCCATCGAGCTCGTCAGGAGCTGCAGCAGCGTGGTGACGACGGCGAGGACCAGTGAGTTGAGCACCACGCGAGCGAACGGCGTGTTCGCGAAGAGCTCGGCATAGGCCGAGAACGAGGGGTTCTCCGGGATCAGGGGAGGGGTGGAGGAGAGCCCGGCCCCGGGGGAGATCGAGGTCACGATCGTCCACAGGAACGGGAAGAACATGAGCAGTGCCCCGACCACGACGACGGCCGTCAGGGCGATCGTGCCCAGGCGCTTACGCATAGTTCACCCACTTCTTCTGGCCGCGGATCTGCACGATCGTGACGATCAGCACGAGGAGGAACAGCATCCAGGAGAGAGCGGATGCCTCCCCGGCACGCCCGTATCGGAAGGTGAGGTCGTAGATCTGCTGCACCACGACCGTGCTCGCGCCGGCCGGTCCACCTCCGGTCATCGCATACACCTGGTCGAACACCTGGAAGCCGTTGATGAGCGAGATCACGATGACGAAGAACGTCGATGGCGACAGCATCGGCATGGTGACGCTCACGAGCCGACGCCAAGGGCCGGCGCCATCGACGCGGGCGGCTTCGTAGAGGTCGGCGGGGATGGCCTGGAGTCCGGCGAGCAGGATGATCATCACGAAGCCGAGGTCCTTCCACGCTGACGCGATGATGATCGAGGGCATCGCCCACGCCGGGTCCGTCCACCATCCCGGTCCGTCGATGCCGACGAGGCCGAGGACGAAGTTCACGATGCCGATGTCGGGGTTGAGCAGCCAGCGCCAGACGAGCGCCACGACGATCCAGCTGGTCACGACGGGCAAGAAGTAGACGCCGCGGAGCAGGTTGCGTGCGGGGATGCGGCTGTTCAGGGCCAGTGCAAGGGCGAGGCCGCCGAAGTAGACGAGCGGCAGGTACCCGACCAGGTAGTAGAGCGTGTTGAGGAAGGCGCGGTGCGTCGCCGGATCCTGAACGAGCTTGACGTAGTTGTCGAAGCCGACCCACTGCATCGGCGACAGCAGGTTCCAGCTGTGCAGGCTCGTCCATAATGCGCCCACCATGGGGTAGAGCGTGAACATGACGAGCGGGAGGGCGCTGGGGAGCAGGAAGATCAGCACGGTGATCGCGTACCGCGCTCGCCGGGAGCGGCGTCCGCGTGCGGGAGGACGTGGTGTCGTCGGTGGGGCCTTCACGGCCGGAGGGGACTCGACCGCGGTCATCAGCGGGCTGCTCCCTGGGACCCGTCGCGCGGGGAGGGCTCGGTCAGGCGTTCGCGCACCAGTCGGCCCTGCTCGCCGGTGCGGCCGGCCGCGTCGAACGGTGTCGCGAGCACGAGGCTCGCCGCACCCTGCGCCCACCGGTCGTCCTGCCAGGTCTCGACGGCGACCGGAACGCCGCGCTTGCGGGGCATGAGGCCGGAACGGAGGGCGGGTTCGAAGCCGTAGGACCAGTGGTTCCACGCCTCGACGCCTTCGCCGAGGAGGATGACGATCTCGGGGTCGATCGTGTTGACGATGCCGGCGAGTGCCCGTCCCAGCAGGTGTCCGGCATGCGAGAACGCCTCCTGGGCGGCGGTGTCGCCCTCGTTCGCGCGGCCCTGCAGGGTACGCATGCCGGCGGCCTCGCCGATGATCCCCCGCTCGCGAGCGGCGGTCACCAGGGCGTCCTCGCCGATCAGCGACTCGAGGCAGCCGTCGGCGCCGCAGGCGCAGCGAGGACCGTCCTCCTGTGTCGGGAGGTGGCCGATCTCGCCGGCCCCTCCGCCATGGCCCCGCAGCACGGCGCCATCGGCGATGATGCCCGCGCCCACGCCCGTGCCGATGGTGACGACGAGCACGTTGTCGTGTCCTCGGGCCTGACCGTGGAGCAGTTCGGCCATCGCGAGCGCGTTGACGTTGTTCTCGACGAGCACGGGGAGCGACAACTCGCGGCGGAGCACGTCGCCGAGCGGTACGTGGCTCCAGCCCAGCTGCGTCGAGTCGACGTTGCCGAGACTCTGGTCGTCCACATCTCCCGGCACACCGACGCCGACTCCGAGGAGAGGGCGGTCGCTGCCGCCGGCGATGAAGGCGCGCAGCAGGGTGGCGAGGGTGGGAATCGCCGTCGCGGCCGCGGCATCGAAGGGCTCGGACGCCGAGCGGACGACGGTGCCGTCGATGCCGACCTCGACCACGGTGACGTGGTCCGCGGCGACCTTCACTCCGATGACGCGGCCGGCGTCGGCGACGAGTCCGAGCAGTCGTGCGGGACGCCCGCCCTGCGAGGGGCTGTGGTCGAGCTCGACGAGCAGCCCGTCGGCGATCAGCTGCTTGGTGATCTGGGTGACCAGTGCCGGCGACACGCTCAGCAGCCGCGCGAGGCTTGCTCGCGAGGTGGGGCCGAGCGCGCCGACCTGGGCGAGGACGGCGGAGCGCATGATGTCGGACCGTGCCGAGGACTGAGTCACTGGAACCCCTTTGTTTAGGACTAAATGAACTATAGAAACAAGTCCCGGGGTGTGTCAATGCCGACGTGTCCCGTCGACGCGTGCCGCGGCGGAGCGCGCCAGAACGGCGCGAAGCAGAACGGCGACCGGCAGGATCGCAGACCTCGCTCCGATTACTGCCCGACGAGGTCGGACGCCTCAGTCTGCGCCGCTCAGCCGAGCTCGGACGGGTGGGTGAGCCGCCACCACTCGGACGGTGCGTCGATACTCCCCTTGATCTCGACCGGGGCGGTCACGGTGTGCGGTCCGGCGGTCCAGGTGACGCTGCCGACGACCGTGCCATCGCGGTAGGTCGGCGGGGTGTCGATGTCCATCGTCGCGACGATCGGGGTGTCCGACCAGGTGAAGATCGCCGCATCCTCGCCGATGACCAGCTGCGCGGTGGAGCCCCACGGCGTCGAGATCGTGCCGACCTCGTGTCCGGTTGTCGCGACCGGCACCTCATGGAAGCCGGTACGGATGCTGTCCAGGGTGGCGAGCACGCTGCCGTTCACGGACTCGCGCGTCGGTCCTCCGAGGATGACGCCGGTCACCGCGAGCGGTTCGGCGGTGCCCACGACGAGAGTCGCGGTGTACAGCAGGCTGTACGTGCCGTGGCCCAGGGTGCCCGTCTTCAGCCCCGTGATCCCGCTCGTTCCGAGCAGGCCGTTGGTGTTGTGCAGCTGGCCGGCGCCGGGGAGGGAGATCGATGAGGTCGCGACGATCTGAGCGATGGTCGGATTCGCCGCGGCCAGCTTCCCGATGGCCAGGAGGTCGGCAGTCGTGCTCGTATTGCGCGGGCTGATGCCGGTGGGCTCGGTGATCGTGGTGCCCGTCAAGCCGTGGGCGGAGAGCCAATCGCGAGTCGCGCCGAGGAACGCGTTCTGCGATCCGAAGATCCGGGAGGACAGCGCCTCGGCGTAGTTGCTCGCCGACGGGATCAGCATGGCGGCCAGGGCATCGTGCAGCGACATCGACGTGCCCGTGGGCATGGGGGCGATGGTCGCGCCCTGCACGTAGTACCTGTCGTAGAGGTCGTGGTCGGCCTTGCTGAAGGTGATCGTGGGCCCGGGGTCGTCGGCGGAAGACAGCGGGACTGCGTCGAGGATGACCAGTGCGGTGATGAGCTTGGTGATGCTCGCGATGGGGAGCGGATCGCCGGTTCCGCTCGACGACCAGATTCCGCTCGCCCCCTCACCCAGGTATGCGTCCGCGCCGGAGATGCTGATCGCCGAAGCGCCCGCGGGAACCGCCGCGATGGACGCGGCACCGCCGACCGGCACCGGGGGTATCTGCGTCGTCACCGCCGGCGGTTTCACCGGCGCGGTGAGAGCCCACGCGATGTACCCTCCGGTCGCAGCCAGCAGCAGCACCACGCAGGCGGCGGTGATGAGAAGCCCCCGGCGTCGGCCTCGCCTGTGGGCCTCCGGATCGAGATCCCGAGGGGAGGCGAACTCCTGCTCGCGGGTCATCAGATCCGCGAAGTCGGAGAGATCGTCCGTGGGTTGATTCGGCGCGGTCAACGACAGGGCCCGTCACCGATGGCGTACGGCATGAGCACGAGGTACCTCCAGGAAAGTCCGCTCCGACCTCGAGGCAGAGCCCTTCCGAGGAACCATATGGTCATCATGGCCGACATCCGACACCCCCGCCATCGGCCATTCGGGGGACATGCGCTCCGTGCCTCGCGCCGCCGCAGAGATCCGCACTTCGGTCGGCCGTGTTGCGGCAGAAGGGCCGACGGGAGCGCGTTTCTCCGACGGGAGCGCGACCCCGGCAGCCGAGCCGAGCCCGCGGGTCTAGTCGAGGAACTCCCGCGCTGCGGCCGACAGTGCCGTGACGCCCACCTCGATGGTGGGGTGGATCTCCGGGGCGAAGAAGGGGGAGTGGTTGGTCGGGATGTCCTTCTCCAGGCGCCCGGCCGCGCTCGCCTCGGCGAAACGGACCGGGTCGATGCCGCCCCAGAACCAGAACACCAGCGGCACGCCGGCATCCCGCGCGAACCACGAGACGTCCTCGCTGCCGGTGAACATGCCGGGGTCGATGACGGATGCTTCGCCGAGGACACGCTGCAGAGCTGCGGTCACCCGCGCCGTGGCATCCTCGTCGTTGATCGTGGCGGGAAGGGTGTGGTCGGTGCGGATCTCGGGCTCCCGCTCGGCGCCGGACGCCGCGGCCTCGGCCCGCACGATGCGCTCGACGCTCGAGAGCACCTTCTCGCGCGCCTCCTCGTTCGGGTAGCGCAGGCTGAGCTCGAGCTTCGCCTCCGCGGGGATGATGTTGTTCTTGAGTCCGGCGTGGATCGAGCCGACCGTCACGACGGCCACGCCCTGCGGGTCGATCTCGCGTGAGGTGATGGTCTGCAGACGCATCACGGTCGCCGCGGCCATGACCACCGGGTCGATGGTGGCGTGCGGGCGGGAACCGTGGCCGCCGCGCCCGTGCAGCGTCACGGTCAGGCCGTCGGATGCCGCCATCTGGGTGCCGCTGCGCACGCCGATGATGCCGGCGGGCAGCGGGGTCACGTGCTGACCGAGCACGATGTCGGGCTTCGGGTAGCGGTCGAGGATGCCGGCGTCGAGCATCGCCCGCGCGCCAGCGCCGTACTCCTCGGCCGGCTGGATCACCACGACGAGAGTGCCCGACCACTGGTCGCGTTCGGCGACGAGCTTCTCGACGGCGCCGATCATGGCGGTGACGTGCATGTCGTGGCCACAGGCGTGCATGACCGGAACCGTCGTCCCCGCAGGGTCGACGCCGTGTGCGGTGCTGGCGTAGGCGAGCCCGGTCTGCTCCTCGACCGGCAGCGCGTCCATGTCGGCCCGCACCCACACGACCGGTCCGTCGCCGTTGCGCAGCACGCCGATGACGCCGGTGACGCCCACACCTTCTTCGACCTCGAGACCGAGATCGCGCAGGTGCTGGGCGGCGATGCCGGCGGTGCGCGTCTCCTGGAACGAGAGCTCCGGATGCTGATGCAGGTCGATGTACAGCGCTTCGAGGTCGATCGTCATGGCCCGAGCCTAGCGGTGGCGCCCGGTGGGATCAGGGGTGGCTGTACGTCGACAGCTCGGGCCCGGGACGCAGCACCGCGTTCACGATCGCCCGGATCGCGAACTCACTCGCCCCGCCCAGCTCGACGGTGCCGGGGTGCAGGAGCCACTGCAGCTGCAGCCCGTCCATCACGGCGAGGATCGCGGCCGCCGCGTCGGCGATCGTGTCGGGATCGCGCACGCCCTCCTGAGCGCACAGCTCGTGGAAGGCGGCGGTGACCTCGCGCCGAAGCGTCGTGTACCGGTCCTCGAAGTACTCGCGTCCGGGGTGGTCGTCGGTCACGGATTCCGACGAGAGCACGGTGTACGCCTGCACGATGCCGGGGCGCCGCTCGTTCGCGTACGCCGTGCGCACCAGGTGCAGGAAGAGCTCGGGGCCGCCGGGGATGTGCTTCTCGGCGAGTTCGGCGACGTCTGTCTGGTCGCGGTACGAGAGCACCTCGAGCAGCAGCTTCTGCTTCGACCCGAAGTGATGGAGCACCCCGGCATGGGTGATCCCGACCTGGTCGGCGACGTCGGCGAGGGTGCCGTTGGTCGAGCCCTTGTTGCCGAAGATCTCGACCGCTGCCTTGAGGATCTGCTCGCGTTTCGCGAGGGTCGCCGGGCGCACGCGGACGGTCTGGTCACTGTCTGCCATCGCGGCCTCCTCTCTCTCGCAAGCCGTGCTTGCGATCCAACTTACTCCTCGGTAACCTCACGGAAGCTTACTTTCTCGACAGTAAGCAAATCACGACGGCCGGCGGACCCCCATCCACCGGCGACACAGCACAACGACCGTGCCCAAGGAGAAGCAATGAAGCTCAGAAAGTCTCTGATCGCGGCGACCGCGATCACCGCCCTCGGTATCTCGGCCCTCGCCGGATGCTCCGCCGGAGGGAACGACGACTCCGGCAGTGCTGCCGGCGGCGCCGCCCTCACGATCGCGAAGCCCGACGGCGCGATCACCACCGAATCCAACAACCCGTTCGTCGGCGACTCGTCCGCCTCGAAGTACGGCTACGGCAAGGTGATCTTCGAGACCCTCGCCCTCGTGAACCAGACCGGCGACCGCGGAGTCACCCCCTGGCTCGCCGAGAGCATCGAGTGGAACGACGACTACACCGTCCTCACGGTCGTGCCGCGCAAGGACGTCACCTGGAGCGACGGCGAACCGTTCACCGCCGACGACATCGTCTACTCGTACGAGCTCGCCTCCACGCCCGCGCTGGACACGGCCGGCCTCCAGCTCGACAGCGCCGTCGTCGAGGGTGACAACGTCGTCCTGACCTTCGCCGCGTCGAAGTACGTCAACCAGGCCCGCGCCCTGCACGTGCCGATCGTCCCGAAGCACATCTGGGAGAACCTCGACGACCCGGCCACGAACCCCGTCAAGGGTGACGACCTGGTCGGCACCGGTCCCTACGTGCTGTCGAACTGGTCGACCGAGTCGGTCACGCTCGACGCCCGCGACGACTACTGGGGCGGTGACCTCTCGGTGCCCCAGCTGCACTACGTCTCGTACGGCGACAACACCGCGCTGACCACCGCTCTCGCCAACGGCGACGCCGACTGGGCACAGGCGTTCATCCCGCAGATCGAGGAGCAGTTCCTGTCGGTCGACCCCGAGCACAACAAGTTCTGGGCAGCTCCCACCACCGGCTCGGCGACGCTGTTCATGAACCTGCAGCAGAAGCCGTTCGACGACCCGGCCTTCCGCCAGGCGCTCGCCTGGGTGATCGACCGCGACGCCTACGTCGACATCGCCCGCGAGGGTGCCAGCGAGGCCGTCTGGTCGGTGACCGGACTGTCGTCGATCCTCGAAGACGAGGTGCAGCCCGAGTTCAAGGACGTGGACTACTCGGTCGACGCCGAGAAGGCGCGCGATCTGCTCGAGACCGCGGGCTACACCTGGAAGGACGACGCGCTGATCGACCCCGATGGCGCGCCCGTCTCGTTCACGCTCTCCGTCCCCTCCGGGTGGAGCGACTGGAACACCGCGCAGGAGCTCATCGCCGAAGACGTGACCGATGCCATCGGCGCCGAGGTCAAGATCGACATGCCCGACTGGGGCGGCTGGGCGGACCCGCGCGACAACGGCACCTTCTCCGCGATCATCCACTGGCTCGAGGACAGCGGCACGGCCTACGGCCTCTACACCTCGACCATGGACCCGCGCTGGATCTCGGACGGCAAGGCCGGCTTCAACTTCGGCCGCTTCGACGACCCCGAGGCGACGGCCGCGCTGAACTCGTACGCCAACGCCTCGTCCGACGAGGAGCGCACCGCGGCACTCGACACGCTGCAGACGATCTTCGCCGAGCAGGTGCCGGCCATCCCGCTGGGCGCGCACCCGCTGCTGGGCGAGTTCAACACCCGCAACTACGTGGGCTGGCCGTCGGAGGAGGACCCGTATGCGTCCGCCGACCCGACGCAGCAGAACATCGTGCAGATCCTCACGAAGCTCAAGCCCGCCGAGTAAGCACCATCCTGCGGCGCGTTTCGTCTCGCTTCGCTCGCTCAACGACCGGACACCCCATCGGTCGTTGAGCGAGGAGCGGAGCGACGAGACGAAACGCGCCGCGGGGACGCCCCACCCGAAGGACACCCCCCCATGCCAGACCCCCTGCTCAGCGTGCGCGACTTCTCGGTCGTGTACGACGTCGATCCGCCCGTCGAGGCGGTGAAGAACGTGACCCTCGAACTGCAGCGCGGCGAGATCCTCGGACTCGCCGGCGAGAGCGGGTGCGGCAAGACCACGCTCGCCTACGGGGTGCAGCGCCTGCTGCGTGCCCCGGCCGTCATCACCAGCGGCAGCGTGACCTTCCACGATGCGACCGGTGTCGACATCGACATCAATGCGCTCGACGTGGATGCCATGCAGCGGTTCCGCTGGGACAAGGTGTCGATGGTGTTCCAGGGGGCGATGAACGCGCTGAACCCGGTCGCGACCATCGGATCGCAGCTGGAGGACGTGTTCGAGATCCACCGCCCCGACATGAACCGCAAGCAGCGCCGCGCCGAGGCCGAGGAGCTGCTCGAGATCGTGAAGGTCGGACGCCAGCGCATCCGGTCCTTCCCCCACGAGCTGTCCGGCGGCATGCGTCAGCGCGTGATGATCGCGATGGCCCTCGCCCTGCGGCCCCAGCTCATGGTGATGGACGAGCCGACGACCGCGCTCGACGTGCTGGTGCAGCGGGAGATCCTGAAGCAGATCTCGCAGCTGCGGCACGAGTTCGGCTTCTCGGTGATCTTCATCACCCACGACCTCCCGCTCCTCCTGGAGATCAGCGACCGGATCGCGATCATGCGCGAGGGCGAGATCATCGAGCTCGCGACCGCCGAGCGCATCTGGACCCAGCCCGAGCATGAGTACACGAAGACGCTGCTGTCGTCGTTCCCCCGGTTGACCGGGGAGAGAGGGGTGCTGGTGCGATGACCACCCTCGAATTCCGACAGGTGACCAAGGCGTACAACGTCCGCGGCGCCGGCCAGATCAAGGCGCTCGATGACGTGAGCTTCACCCTCACCTCCGGCCAGACGATCGGCCTGGTCGGGCAATCCGGCAGCGGCAAGTCCACGATCGCGAAGATCCTCACCCAGCTCGAGACCCCGACCAGCGGCGAGGTGCTGCTCGACGGCACGCCGATTCCCCGCCGCGGCAAAGGGCTGCGGAAGTACCGGCAGCAGCTGCGCATGGTGTTCCAGGACCCGTTCGCCTCGCTCAACCCGTACCACTCGATCCGGTACCACCTGGAGCGCCCGATCCGGCTTGACGACGTGGTGCCGAAGAAGGAGACCGAGAACGAGGTGCGCCGGCTCCTCGACCGTGTGCGGCTGGACGCGGATGCCGTGATCGACCGCCGCCCGCACGAGCTCTCCGGCGGGCAGCGGCAGCGCGTGGCGATCGCCCGCGCCCTCGCCTCCCGCCCCTCGCTCCTGGTCGCCGACGAGCCCGTCTCGATGCTCGACGTCTCCATCCGGCTCGGTGTGCTGAACCTGCTCGCCGACCTGCAGCGCGAGGAGGGGCTCGGCGTGCTCTACATCACGCACGACCTGGCGACCGCACGCCACTTCAGCGACGAGATCATGGTCCTCAACCAGGGCCGCGTCGTGGAGTACGGCGCCGCCGACGATGTGATCCTCGACCCGCAGGACCCGTACACGCGCGAACTGCGATCCGCTTCCCCCGACCCGGACAAGTTCTTCGCACAGGCAGTATCGAACGGAGGCGCACTGTGAGCACCGCGTTCCCCCAGCTCGACGACGACGACCTCGTTGCCCGCGACGCGCTCGAGGTCGGCACCACCGCGACCACGGCCGAGCGCGGAAGCCGCAAGGTCCCGTGGCGCTTCTTCGCCGGACGCGCGGGCTTCTACCTCTTCACCCTGTGGGCGGCCATCACGATCAACTTCTTCCTGCCGCGCCTCATGAAGGGCGACGCGGTCAGCTCCTACCTCGCGCGCAACCGCAGCGTGAGCCCCGAGGCCGAGGAAGCGCTGCGCATCCTGCTCGGAATCGACACCGACAAGTCGATCTGGCAGCAGTACATCGAGTACTGGGGGATGCTGCTGCGTGGCGACCTCGGCATCTCGACGCTGCACGGCCTGCGCCCGGTCGCCGAGGTGCTCGCCGCCGCGCTGCCCTGGACGCTGGGACTCGTCGGCATCGCGACGATCATCTCGTTCACGATCGGCACGGTCGCGGGTGCGATCGTGGGGTGGAAGCGCGGCAGCAGGCTCGACGCGATCATCCCCGTCACGACGTTCTTCAACACCATCCCGTACTTCTGGCTCGGGCTCATCGCGATCGCGATCTTCTCGTCGACCCTGAAGTGGTTCCCCTCCTCGCACGCCTACGACAAGGGGCAGTCCCCGGAGTGGAGCTTCGACTTCATCGGCCAGGTGATCATGCACGGCACTCTGCCGGCGCTGACCATCGTGGTCGCGTCGCTCGGCGGCTGGGTGCTCGGCATGCGCAACATGATGCTGACCGTGCTCGACGACGACTACATCACGGTCGCGCAGGCGAAGGGCATGCCCAACAAGCGGGTGCTCTGGGGTTATGCCGCCCGCAACGCGGTGCTGCCGCAGATCCAGAGCTTCGCGCTGTCGATCGGCTTCATCGTCGGCGGCACGATCGTGATGGAGATGGTGTTCAGCTATCCGGGTGTCGGCAAGCTGCTGCTCGATGCGACCAACGCCAAGGACTTCGCCCTCATGCAGGGCGTGTTCCTCGTGATCACGCTGTCGGTGCTCGTGGCCAACATCCTCGCGGATGTCGTCTACGCCTACCTCGACCCGCGCACGCGCCAGATGGAGTCCTGACATGACCGTTCCCACCACTGCAGCGAGCACCGCGCCCGACGGATCGGCCGTCGTCTCCGGCATGCCCGACACCGCCACTCTGCGCACCCCGCCGAGCGATGCGCCGCCGCACAAGACGTTCTGGTCGCAGCTCGCCCAGGCGTTCGCGATGTTCCGCAATCCCAAGTCGATCGCCGGGCTCATCATCCTCGGGGTGTTCGTGCTCGTCGCGATCCTCGCCCCGTGGATCGCTCCCTACGGGCCCACCCAGAAGGACCGCGCGGCGCTCCGCCAGCCGCCCTCCTGGGAGCACTGGCTGGGCACGACCCATATGGGGGAGGACGTGCTGAGCCAGATCATCTACGGCACCCGTGGCGTGATCGTCGTCGGCTTCCTCGCCGCCTTCATCGCCACGATCATCGCCATCACGATCGGTGTGATCGCCGGCTACGTGCGCGGTTGGAAGAGCGAGTCGCTCTCGGCGCTGACCAACGTGTTCCTGGTGATCCCTGGCATCCCGCTCATCATCATCATCGCCTCGCAGTTCGAGAACCCGCCGCTGATCGTGATCGCCGCGGTGCTCGGGCTCACCGGGTGGGCGTGGGGTGCGCGCGTGCTGCGCGCCCAGACGATGTCGCTGCGCAACCGCGACTTCATCCAAGCTGCCCGGGCCAACGGCGAGCCGCTGCGCCGGATCATCACGGTCGAGATGCTGCCGAACCTCATGGCGCTCATCGCCTCGAGCTTCGTCGGCACCGTGACGGCGGCCATCCTCGGTCTCACGACCCTGGCCTTCATCGGCGTGATCCCGGTGAGCAACCTCAACTGGGGCACCATCCTGTTCTGGGCGCAGCAGAACGGCGCGTTCCCGCGGTTGTGGTGGTGGTACGTGCCCGCCGGGCTCTGCATCGCCATCATCGGCGTCGCCCTCTCGCTGATCAACTTCGGCATCGACGAGTACGTCAACCCGCGCCTGCGCTCCGCGGGCGAGCGGGCCAGGGCGATGAAGAAGAAGGGGCTGAACGTGAACGACGCCGTCACGGCCGTCCGCAGCGTGCCCCTGCCGCCGAAGAGCCCCGATCCCGTAACGTCGGCGGCCTCGCCCGACACCTCCGACTCCTCGAAGACCTCGACCCAGAACACGAAGTGATGACCTCTCAGACCCTGACCACCGTTCTTCCCTACCAGGACCCCGCGCTCTCGATCCCCGAGCGCGTGGCCGACCTCCTCAGCCGGATGACGCTCGAGGAGAAGGTCGGGCAGATGCTGCAGCTCGACGCGCGCGACGACCTCGACGACCACATCGGTCGGCGGCACGCCGGCTCGATCCTGCACACCTCTCCCGAGCGCATCCTGCAGGCCAACGAGCTGACGGCGCAGACCCGGCTCCGCATCCCGCTGCTCGTGGCGGAGGACTGCATCCACGGGCACTCGTTCTGGCCGGGAGCCACGATCTACCCGACCCAGCTGGGCATGGCCGCGTCATGGGACGCCGACCTGCTCGAGCGCGTCGCCCGCGCGACGGCCGAGGAGGTGGCGATCACCGGCATCCACTGGACCTTCTCGCCCGTGCTGTGCATCGCCCGCGACCTGCGCTGGGGTCGCATCAGTGAGACCTTCGGCGAAGACCCGTTCCTGATCGGCGAGCTGGCATCGGCGATGGTGCGCGGTTACCAGGGCGACGGCCTCGATGATCCCACCGCGATCCTCGCGACCGCCAAGCACTTCGCCGGATACTCCGAGACCCAGGGCGGGCGCGATGCGAGCGAGGCCGACATCTCGCGGCGCAAGCTGCGCTCCTGGTTCCTGCCGCCGTTCGAGCGCGTCGCCCGCGAGGGATGCCGCACGTTCATGCTCGGCTACCAGACCACCGACGGCGTGCCGATCACGACGAACGACTGGCTGCTCAGCGACGTGCTGCGTGGCGAGTGGGGGTACACCGGCACGCTCATCACCGACTGGGACAACGTCGGACGCATGGTGTGGGAGCAGCGGATCCAACCCGACATCACGCATGCGGCCGCTGCGGCGGTGCGGGCCGGCAACGACATGATCATGACGACGCCCGCCTTCTTTGAGGGGGCGTTGGATGCCGTGGCCCGCGGGATGCTCGCCGAGGACGCCTTCGACGCCGCAGCCGCCCGCATCCTCACGCTCAAGTTCGAGCTCGGACTCTTCGAGAACCCCCGGTTGCCGGGCACCGAGCTGGATGCCGTGGTGGGGAGTGCCGCGCACGCCGACCTGAACCTCGAGACGGCCCGCCGCTCGCTCGTACTGCTCGAGAACGACGGGGTGCTGCCGCTCGACCCCGTGGCGCCGCTGAAGGTCGCGGTCACCGGGCCGCTCGCCGACGACGCGCAGACGCAGCTCGGCGACTGGGCCGGCGGCTCGGGTCAGGCCGGGTGGCTCGACGGACAGCCGCGCGAGATGATCACGACCGTGCTCGACGGTCTGCAGGCGATCGACGGCTGGACCGTCACCCACGCTCGCGGTGCCGACATCCTCACGCTCGAGGAAGACCCCAAGGGCCCGTTCTTCCCCGACAAGCAGCCGCGGCCGCCGGTGGTCAAGGCCTGCGAGCCGGATGCGGAGCTGATCGCGGAAGCCGTGGCCGCGGCATCCGTCTCCGACGTGGTCGTGGCGGTCGTGGGTGATCGGATCGAGCTCGTCGGCGAAGGCCGCTCGACCGCGACGCTCGAGCTGATCGGCGGGCAGAACGCGCTGATCGACGCCCTCATCGCGACCGGGAAGCCCGTCGTCATCGTGCTGCTCGCCTCGAAGCCGCTCGTGCTCCCGGCATCCGCGTCCCGGGCTGCCGCCGTGATCTGGGCGGCCAACCCGGGCATGCAGGGTGGCCGTGCGCTCGCCGAGGTCATCTCGGGAGCCGTCGAGCCGTCGGGCCGCCTGCCGATCTCGTTCGCCCGCCACGTGGGCCAGCAGCCGACGTACTACAACCAGATCCGCGGACAGCACGGCGACCGCTATGCCGACCTCACGCAGTCGCCCGCCTGGGCGTTCGGCGAGGGGCTGTCGTACACCACGGTGGAGTACTCCGACCTGGAGCTGGAGGCGACCTCCCTGGGGGAGTCCGACACGATCGTCGGCCATGTCACGGTGTCGAACACCGGCACGCGGCCGGTGCGCGAGACGGTGCAGGTGTATGTGCGGGACTCCGTCACGAGTGTCAGCTGGACCGACAAGGAGCTGAAGACCTACCGCCAGGTCGACATCGCTCCGGGGGAGTCCGCCCGCGTGCGCGTGGAGCTTCCGGTCGCCGACTGCTCGATCGTGGACGCTGCCGGCAACCGCATCGTCGAGGAGGGCGCGTTCGAGCTGCTGGTGGGTCCGAGCTCGCGCGACGAGGTGCTCCTCTCCGCCGACTTCGAGGTGCGCTGACCCTCGCCGCGCTCGTCTCCCCGGGCTGCCCCGAAGGTGCAGCCCCGTTCCGGTATGCAGGCCGAGCGCGTGGCATCGACACCTAACCTTGGACGATGGACTCGCTCGTGCTGCAGGCGTGGGGAGATGAGTCCTTTCGGACAGCGGGTGTGGAGCGTCCTTCCTACCTTCTCGGCGCTGCGGTCGCAGATGCCTCGCGCAGCGAAGACATGCGCGCCGAGCTGCAGCGTCTTCCTCGACGCGGACCGAAACTCCATTGGCGAAACCAGGACAGACGCGCCAGGGATGCATCGATCGCGACGATCGCAGATTTCGACTCGTACCACGTCATCGTCATGGCAGCGCCGGTTGATTCTCGTCGGCAAGAACGTGCTCGCGCGCTATGTCTTGAGAGGCTCGCGTGGCAACTCGACGGACATGGTGTGCAATTGCTCACGCTCGAAGCGCGTCCGCTGCAGCTGATGCAAAGAGATATCCGCACTGTCGACGCGTTGCGGGGCAAGCGGGCTCTCCCTGAGGGGCTTCGGATCGATCACGCGCAGCCCAGCGAAGAGCCGATGGTCTGGATTGCCGATCAGGTACTCGGTGCGCTGGGGGAGAAGATATCCGGCGGCAGGAGCGACTGGTTCGATGCCGTGAGCTCATCGACGACCATCGAACAGATCGAGCTCTAGACGCGCGAAAGCCGGGTCCCGTCCAGAGGGGCGGGGGTCCCGGCTTCTACTTCCCTACCCCCAGCGGGGGCGGGCTGCGACCATTCTACGTCTTTCACAGGCGTAGTGCTCCGTCGATCTACGAAGCCTGCTCCTCAGTCCTGCAGTCGCTGCGGACCGACGCCCTGGGTCGCGAGGGCGTCGTCGGGGTTGAGCAGTCCGCACGCCTTCATCGACAGGCAGCCGCAGCCGATGCATCCGGTGAGTTCGCGTTCGAGGCGCTCGATGCCCTCGCGGCGCTTCTCGAGTTCGCGCTTCCAGCGCCGCGAGGCGCGTTGCCAGTCGGCGTGGCTCGGGGTCTCGGTGAGCGGCACGTCGGCGAAGGCCGTCTGCACGTCGGACAGCGGGATACCGAGGCGTTTGGCGACCGTGATGAGCGAGACCCGCCGCAGCATGTGCCGGGCGTAGCGGCGCTGATTGCCGGGCGTGCGCGTCGAGGCGATGAGGCCGAGCGACTCGTAGAAGTGCAGGGCGGAGGCGGCGACCCCGGTGCGTCGGGTCATCTCGCCGATCGTCAGCGGCTCGTCGGGTGCGTGCGGGCTCATCCGGATGCCTCTCCCTCGGTTTGACCTCAAGTGTACTTGAGGTTTTACGGTTGTCCTGTGGCCCCGAAATGGGCCGATCTACCCGAACGAGGACAGCGTGACCCGAACGAAGACCCCGCGATGACCTATGTGATCGCTCTGCCGTGCGTCGATGTGAAGGACAAGGCCTGCATCGACGAGTGCCCCGTCGACTGCATCTACGAGGGGGAACGGTCGTTGTACATCCACCCCGACGAGTGCGTGGATTGCGGCGCCTGCGAACCGGTGTGCCCGGTCGAGGCCATCTACTACGAAGACGACCTGCCCGATGAGTGGCAGGACTACTACAAGGCCAACGTCGAGTTCTTCGACGAGATCGGCTCGCCCGGAGGCGCCGCCAAG
>NZ_JARE01000043.1:0-136878 GCF_000708325.1 Microbacterium sp. Cr-K20
GCCGGCGCCGACGGGGACCCGGGGATCAGACCGCCGGCACGACCTTCAAGTCGACGGCGAGCGAGTTCGCGAAGCTGATCGTGAGGATCCGGTGCGTTCGGTTCCCGAGGTACGACCGATCCATGGGCGCGTACTTCGCTTCGCGGTCCACACCCCAGTCGATGATGAACCTCATGCCGCCTCGAGTGACCGTGATCCCTCGGGTGACCGTGATGGTCTCCTGTCCGTACGGCGCCGGCGTGCCGTTGGCGAAGACCACCTGGTCGTCGGTGCCGATGATGAGCGGGATGCGCTCGCGTGACGCTCCCGGCGTCGTCAGCGCACGCCTGATCCCATCCGGGCGATGGGTCACATCCGTGGTGACGGCGCCGTCCGCGGTCACGTACCTGGTGGTGAAGGTACCCGTGTATCCGGTCAGGGCATCCGCCGGGATCACAGTGCCCGATGCGCTGGAGCCGGCATGATGCGTCGCCGTCACCGGACCCCGCGATGAAGCCGTCCCGACCGTGTCCGCGACGGTCGTCCAGTCATCCGGACCCGTGCTGTTCACGGTGAGGGCGAGCATCCCCGCGACGGGGTGCCAGAACGCGTTCGTCCCCATCCGCTGGAGCGAGTTCTGCCGCACGCAGTAAAGGCCGGCGGTGTAGTAGCCGGGGCGGCGGACGAACACATACTGCTGATCGAGGGTGCCCTTGCGCAGCTCGGTGAACGTGCTCTCCGCCCGATACCGCAGTGCAGCGACCTGGGCGTCGCGCTGCGCCGCGGGCACCCCGATCGGCGCCTGCGGGACATGCATGTGCAGCCGTGGCGACGAATCCTGCTTCTGTCTCGGGGCCACGGGTGCCGAGGACGAGCCCCACGCGTTTCGCGCCTGCGTCTTCTCCTCCGCGCTCGCGTAGAAGGCACGCAGCGCGGGCACGTGCGGCAGCAGCGTCCGCGCGAGGGCGCTGCGATCCAGATCGTCCACGGGGGTGGTGACGAACGTCGCGACGATGTTGCGCGCACTCGTCCCGGAGAGGATGAAGCCTTCGTTCCGCCCGGGTTCCATGACGACGACGTACCCCCACCACGCGGCGAACCGCTCCGCCAGTTGGATGATCGACGGGTCAGGCAGCCTCTTGTAGAGGGCGCCGAGATCGGGCAGCATCACGTCGAAGTTGTATCCGGCATCCGGCGCGACGGGTTCGTGGAAGAACCCGGCCGGAGCCTGGCCGTCCTTGAGGATGATCTGCAGCCGGTTCGGAACGGAGGCGCTCACCGCGGGCTCGCCGAGGATGTGCGCCGCCTCGACCACTCCGGAGAGGCCGGCGACCACCTGATTGGCGAACTGCACCGGTCGATTCCAATGCGGACGCGAGGTGTCCACGAGCCAGGCCGAGCTCTTGCGGATGGCGTCGCGGATCTGCAGACGGCGGTCGTGGAGCTCGCCCGCGGCGCGAAGGTCCCGGAGGACCGCGGCGAGCGCCACGGTTCCGAATCCGGTCGGCGACAGGTGATGCTCGGTCGGCGAGTACTCCGGGTACGAGCCGTCGGCGTGCTGCAGCGAGAGGTAGTGGCTGAGCGCCGCGTCGAGCCGTCCGAGAAGAGCGGGGTCACGGTAGTACGGGTTCCACGGGCGGTCGTTGGCGTAGAACCACGAGAGCGTCGCGACATGCTCCATGATGCGGGTGTTGTAGGGCTGGTTCGGAGTGCGCCACCAGCCGTCCTCCATCCATCCGTAGTTCGGCGCGACGTCCCGGACGCTGTTGGCGAGCGGGGCGACGATCATCAGGTAGGCGGCCAGCACCTGCTCGTTCGGGGCGAACTGGGAGCGCACCGGCTGCCCGGCGGGGAGCGGCGCGACGAGCGGCAACACCGTGCCGGCCGATGTCGCCAGCGCAGGCGACGCCCCCGAGTTCCCTATGGCGAGCAGCGCCGCGGCGGCGCTCGCACCGACCAGGAAGTTCCTTCGGCTGAGCGCCGGCAGCATCTGCGGGCGGGTCTCATCCTCATGCATCATCTCGACTCCTTCGTCTCTGACCGGGGCATGGTGAGTGGCGACGACGCCCGGTCCGCGTCGTCGCTGTGGGGGAAGTCAGCTCATCCCTTGAGCCCCGTCTGGGCGAGGCCCTGAACGAACTGCTTCTGCGCGATGAGGAACACCACGAGGATCGGGACGACCGTGAGGGACGCTGCGCCGAGCTGCGTGTTCCACATCTGCTCGCCGTAGAAGTCCTGATAGCGGGTGATCGCGAGTCCGAGCGTGAACTTCTCCGGTGTGCGCAGGAAGATGAGCGCCTCGAAGTACATGTTGAACGAGCGCAGGAACGCCATGATCCCGACGGCGGCGATCGCCGGCGTCGCCAACGGGAGGGCGATGCGGAAGAACACCCCGGCCCGTGTGACGCCGTCCAGCCGGGCCGCTTCCTCGTAGTCCTTGGGGAAGCTGAGGAAGTGCTGCCGGAAGATGAACACGGAGACGACCGCGGTCGGCCCGAAGATCGGGAGGATGATGAGCGGCCAGTGGGTGTCGTTGAGCCCCATGGCGTTCACCGCCGTGAAGATCGGGATGATCGTCACCTCGGTCGGCACCATCATCGCCGCGAGCAGCAGGGTGAAGGCCGCGTTGCGCAGCGGGAACCGGATCCGCGCGAAGGCGTAGCCGGCCATCGCCGACAGCAGGATCGACGACACGGTGACGATCGCCGCGATGTACATCGAGTTCCCGTACTGCTGCAGGAACGGCTGGGCGGTGAACACCTGCACGAAGCCGTCGAGGGTCCACTCCCTGGGCAGCAGCGTCGGCGGCTGGAGGAAGATCTCGTTCGC
Source organism: Microbacterium sp. Cr-K20 (assembly GCF_000708325.1). Taxonomy (NCBI): domain Bacteria; kingdom Bacillati; phylum Actinomycetota; class Actinomycetes; order Micrococcales; family Microbacteriaceae; genus Microbacterium; species Microbacterium sp. Cr-K20. The sequence continues at coordinate 2,809 of NZ_JARE01000043.1, forward strand.
GGGCTTGAAGGACGAGAAGAACATCCACAGGGTCGGATACAGGAACGGCACCGACACCACGACGAGCAGGACGTAGAGCACGACGGTGTTGATCCTGGAGCGGCTGCGGGCCGCCTTCGATGTCTCAGACCTCATCGTGCACCCACTTTCGTCGCGTGGTCCACTGCAGCATCGTCAGGGCCAGGATGATGGCGAACAGCACGACACCGATCGCGCTGGCATAGCCGAACTGCTGGCTGACGAAAGCGGTGCGGTAGAGGAGGAACGGCAGGACGTTGGTCGAATCCCCCGGACCACCTCCGGTGAGCAGCTGCACGGGTGCGAAGACTTCGAGTGAGCCGATCGTGGTGAGGATGCCGGTGAGCAGGATCGTCGGAGCGATCATCGGCACGGTGATGGCCCAGAACGACCGCCACGGCGTCGCACCATCGAGCTGCGCCGCTTCGCGGATCTCCTCCGGCACGCTCTGCAGCGCGGCGAGGAAGAGCACCATGTTCATACCGACTCCCTTGAAGACCTGCACCACGACGAGCGAGATCAGGGAGGTGGAGGGATCAGCCAGCCAATTGGGCCCGTCGATCCCGAGCATCCGGAGCGCTCCGTTGATGCCGCCATCCGGGGCGAGGAGGAACCCCCAGGTCACCGACCAGGCGACGACCGACACCACGACGGGCGAGAAGAAGATCGTGCGGAACCCGGTGATGCCCTTCATCCGCCGATTGAGGAGCACGGCGAGGCTGATGGCGATCACGAGGTTCAGGATGAGGACGCCGGCACTGAACAGCAGGCTCGCGACGACAGAGGCCGAGAAGGTCGGGTCCGCGAAGAGACGCGAGTAGTTGTCGAGCCCGATGAACTCCATGCCGCCGGTGAGCGGACGCCACTCGTTGAAGCTGTACCAGATGACGAAGAGGAAGGGGACGACACCGAGGACGATGACGCCGAGGACCTGGGGCGCGACGAAGGCCACGCCGAGCCAGCGATCCCCGTCAGGACGGGGACGCCGGCTCGGCAGGGCTCTTCGATCGTTCGCCGCGACGGTGCGTGCGGTCACGCGGTCAGCCCTTGAGCGTCGGCGAGATCTGCTCGCAGATGCCGGTGACCGCGGTCTCGACGTCGCCGCCCGACCACACCGGGTCGAGACCCGCACGGACCTTGTCGGAGAACTGGGAGAGCACCGGGTGCTGCGGCTTGACCGAGGCGTCGGGGACCACGTCGATGATCGCCGACTGGATCTCTTCGGGCGAGAGCTTCGGCGCTGCCTGCGAGAGCGTCTCCACGTTGAGCAGGGACTCACGGGGCGGCGGGAAGAACTGCGCGAGGAGCTCGGCGTTCGTGGGGTTGGTCAGGTAGGCGAGGAAGCCTGCCGCCTGATCCTGGTTCTCACTGCGCTCGAGGACGCTCACGCCCGCCTGGCCGACGATCGGGTGGTACCCCTCCGGCCCCGCGGGCAGCGGGAGGAACGACCACTCGAAGCTGTCGTCGAGGCTCCCCGACTGGCTGAGCTGAGCGACGCTGAAGGCGACGTCACCGCTCGCGAATGCAGCGGGCGCCGCGTTGCCGGAGACGGCAGGGATCGCTCCCCTGTCGATCTGGTCCTGATACCACGTGAGGTACTCGATCATCTCGGGAGAGGCGAACTCGCAGGTCGTGCCGTCTTCGGACCACGGCGCGGCGCCCCATGCGTTCCCGAGCATGGTCACGGCACTCCAGTTCGTGGGGTTGAACGTGGGCACGTTCAGCCCTGTCGCTCCCGTCTCGCCGTTCACCGCCGCAGCGATGTCCGCGACCGTGTCCCACGTGTAATCGGGAGTGCCGACGAGCGACTCGACATCCGGCTGGCCCGCGGCCGCGACGAGGTCATCGTTGACGTAGAGCGCGAAGGGGGAGTTCGAGAACGGATACGCGTAGACGCCGCCGTCGTCGTCCTGCCACGGCGCGAGCGCGGCCGGGAGGATGTCGTCGAGGTCGTAGCCGTCGGTGCCCTCCAGGGTTTCGCGCACGTCGTGCAGGATCCCGGAGTCGACGAACTCGGGACCGCTCGCCTCCGGGATCCAGGCGAGATCGGGAACGTCGCCGCCGGCGATCTGCGTCGTCAGCCCGGCGACGTAGTCCGGGTTCGTGACGGGTTCGAAAGTGATCGACGAGACTTCGTCGCCGTGCTCTTCGACGTAGGCATCGCCGATCTCCTGCAGCAGCGCCAGGTGACCTTCGTTGGAGGACCAGAGCGCCATAGTCAGGTCGACGGGGCCTGAGGCGCCGCTGTCGGTACCGGCGCAGGCGCTGAGGGACACCGCCAGAACTCCGGTGAGCGCGATGGCAGCCCCTCGGGATCGGGTAGCTCGCATGAAGTACTCCTTCGGACTCATTGACGCGCCTCGTAGCGCGCTGAAAGAAAAAGTACCAGAACTATCGAGAATATCAAGCAGTATTTTCGATAGCTTGCAGAGGCGCCGTCGATCCCCGCACGACGAGTTCCGTCGCCAGGTCGGTATGGAAGGCCGGCGGTGTCGTGCCGAGCAACAGCTTGTGGGCGACCTCCACCGCGTAGGAGCCCATCGCCTCGGAGGGCTGCCGGATGGTCGTCAGCTGCGGGGCCGTCATCCGCGCGACGAGCTGGTCGTCGAACCCGATGACGCTGAGCTCATCCGGGACGGACACGCCGGCGCGGCGCGCGGCCTCGAGGACTCCGGCGGCCTGCGCGTCGCTCGCCGCGAAGATCGCCGTCACGCGACCCGGTCGACCCAGAAGGGTCTCCGCCGCCTGCAGGCCGGATTCGTAGGTGAAGTCGCCCTCTTCGATGATGTCGTCCCCGGGTTCGATCCCGGCCGAGGCGAGAGCGGCGAGATGTCCGTGCTTGCGAGCGATCGACGCCTGCGTGTCGGAGACTCCGCCGAGGAACCCTATGCGCCGATGCCCGAGCGAGAGCAGATGCTGCGTCGCTGCCATCCCCCCTGCGAAGTTCGTGGCGCCCACGGAATACGAGTCGTTGTCCGGCAGCTGGTAGGTGTCGACCTCGACGAGGGGGACGCCGTTCTTCGCCAGCTTCGCCCGCTCCTGCGTCCTCAGCCGCGACTTCAGCGCGATGACCGCGGTCGGACCGTTGCGCTTGGTCCGCTCGATCCAGCCGGCGGCGGGCGCCCCATCCGGAAGGTCGAGCAGCACGAGCTCGAGCCCGGCCTCGTGCGCCGCACGCATGGTGCCGCGCAGGATCTCGACCGTCAGCGGGGACGACATGCTCGAACTCGCGAGCACGACCACCACCGTCGCCAGATCACTGCGCGAGCGCTGCTTCGGCGACAGGTACTGCTTGTCGCGGAGCACCGACTCCACCCGCACGCGAGTGTCGGCAGCGACGTCGGGCGCCCCGTTCACGACCTTCGAGACGGTGGAGATCGAGACCCCCGCCTCACCCGCCACCTCGGCAAGCGATGGTCGACGCTCCTTCGCGCGCATGGGCACCCCTTCACTCAGTCAGCGTTCTGGAATTCTATGGCGAACGCGTCACCTCTAGAGATTTTACTTGGACATGTTCGAGAAAATTACCTAGAGTTCTCGGGAAAGAAAGGTGTTCTTCCGTGACACGACAGCAGGCCGACCTTCTCATCATCGGCGGTGGCGTCGGCGGCGTCTCCGCCGCCCTCGCCGCTCTGCGCCGCGGCAGATCGGTCATCATGACCGAGCAGACCCCCTGGCTGGGGGGCCAGCTGACGAGTCAGCTCGTACCCAGCGACGAGCACCGACGCATCGAGGCGACGGGTCGCAACCGCAGCTACGCCCAGTTCCGCGACCTCGTCCGGGATCACTACCGGACGTACTACCCGCTCACCGCCGCCGCGAGAGCCGACCGGCATCTCAACCCGGGCGCGGCCTGGGTGAGCCCGCTCAGCGTCGAGCCGAAGGTCATCCTCGCGGTGATCCACGACCTCCTCCGGCCGTACGAGGCCTCCGGCCGACTCGCTCTGATGCTCGAGACCACGCCTGTCGCCGTCCACACCGACGGTGACCGCATCGCCGCGGTGACCGTGCGCGATCGCGAGGGCGTCCCGCGCGAGCTGTCCGCGCCGTTCGTGCTGGATGCGACCGAGCTCGGTGATCTCCTGGAGCTCGGCGGAGTGGAGTACGTCACCGGCCGCGAGGCTCGAGGCGAGACCGGGGAGCCCAGTGCGCCGGAGGCCGGTGACCCGCTCGACATGCAGAGCGTCACCTGGTGCTTCGCGGTCGAACACCTCGCCGGTCAGGATCACACGATCGATCGCCCCGACGACTACGACACCTTCCGCGAGTGGCGGCCGCCGCAGCTCGACGGCGAGAAGATGCTCGGATTCCGACGGGCCGCGCACGACGGCTCCATCGCCCGCGAGTACACGCTGCGGGTGAACGACGACGATGACCCCTTCGCCATCGACGTCGACCACCGCAACATGGACGGCGCCCCGGAACTGTGGAACTACCGCCGCATCGCCGCACGGCGCCAGTTCGAGGACGGCGCCTACGAGAGCGACATCGTCATCGTGAACTGGCCGATGAACGACTACGTCGGGGGCCCGCTCTTCGGCGTCGACGACGCCGCCGTCCACTGGGATCGTTCGAAGGCGCTGAGTCGATCGCTGCTCTACTGGCTGCAGACGGAGGCTCCTCGACCCGATGGCGGTGTCGGCTGGCCGGGGCTCCGCCTCGCGCCACAGGTCACGGGGACGCCCGACGGGTTCGCGATGATGCCCTACTTCCGCGAATCCCGTCGCATCCGGGCCGAGCGGACGATCCTCGAGCAGGACTTCGACCGCGATCTCCGCGACGGAAGGGGCGCCGAGCGCTATCCCGACACCGTGGGGGTCGGCCACTACTACTGGATCGACCGGCACGCCACGACCGGCGGCAGCGCCGGTGGCGGCGGGCTCCCGGAGCCGTTCGAGATCCCGCTCGGCGCCCTTCTGCCGCAGCGCGTGCGCAACCTCCTCCCCTCGGCGAAGAACATCGGCACGACGCACATCTCGAACGGCAGCTACCGGCTGCAGCCCGTCGAATGGTCAGTGGGCGAGGCAGTGGGGGCCCTCGCCTCGTACTGCCTCGACCACGGCGTCGAGCCGTCGACGGTGCGCGCGGATGCGCGGCACCTCGACGACTTCCAGCGCGACCTCGAGCGCGGAGGCGTGCAGCTGCGGTGGGACCCCGCTCTTCGCTGGTAGACCGCCGTCGACGGATCAGGCCTCGGTCGGCGCAGGACCGGTCGAGGCCCTGATCTGCAGCATCGGTGTCGCCTCCTGGTAGACGGCCGGCTCCGCACCGTCGATGACGTCGAGCAGGCGTCGGGCGGCCTCTGCGCCGAGGGCGACCACATCGTGGCTGAGCGCCGTCAACCCCGGCGTCACGAGTCGGCAGAGCAGCGAGTCGTCCCACGCGATGATCGACACATCGCCGGGAACGGACAGTCCCCGCTGATGCGCCGTGGTCAGGGCGGCTACGGCCATGATGTCGTTGTCGAAGATCAACCCCGTCGGCGGGCGCGGCGACGAGAGCACGGCGCGCGTGGCGACCGCACCGGCATCCTCCGAGAGATCACTGCGGACGATGTCATGGTCGAGGCCGCACGCACGGGCGGCCTGGTCGAACGCGTCATCGCGGATGGCCGTGTACGCATACCGTCGGGGCGCCGCGACCCGGGTGATGCGACGATGCCCGAGAGCAGCGAGATGCTCGACGGCCTGTCTCGTCGCGGCGGCGTCGTCCGTCCACACGGTCGTCAGGCCGACCGCAGCGCTCGGATCGCCCACCGCGACCGCGGGGACACCGGCTTCCCTGACGACGGCGATCCGCTGATCGTGTGGCCTCAGGTCGGTGAGGAGGACGCCGTCCACACGCCGCGAACCGCGCCAACGCCGGATCGCCTCGACCTCGGCGTCCGCATCAGCGGCGACCTCGAGCAGAAGACCACGGGAGCGCACGGTGAGCGCCGACTCCACTCCCGCGATGAACTGCATGTAGAACGGCTCGACGGAGAGATCACGAGGATCCTTCGTGAGCACCAGACCGATCGTGTCCGCACCGGCACCCGCCAGGGCACGCGCGGCGCTCGCCGGCGACCAGCCGAGCCGGGCCGCCACTTCGAGCACCCGTTCCCGCGTGGCCTCGGAGATCCCCGGACGACCGTTGAGGGCATAGGAGACGCTCGCGGTCGACGTCTGCGCCTCGCGCGCGACATCGGCGATCGTGACCCGCCGGGCCCGCGCAGCGCTCGTCATCACCGATGCAGCTCCCGTCAGTCGGGATCGATGATATCCCGCAGCGAGGAGACGACGAACGCCTCCCGCACCGAGTCGGGATCGAGCGGCTCCGGCGCGCGGACGCGGAAGATCGCGGTCTCCCCCGGGAGCACGGTGGTGAAGCCCCGATCGACCGTCGCGTCAGGATGGAGGCGATCCGGCTGGACGAGGACGTCGCGCGCGAGGAGACGCGAGCGGACGCTGATGTCCACACCACCGGCGACGACGGCGACGGCGACTTCCAGCGGTGCGTGAGCGTGCGCGCCACTCGGCGGAGCGAAATGCCAGAGGGCTCGCTGGTCGTCGACGGTGGCGACCACGAACTCCTCCGCCGGATCCCGCGGCTCGGCGATGATCGGCGGCAGCTCGATGCGGGCCACCGAGCGCGGAGGCACGGAGAGCGGGAGCGACTGCTCCGCTGTAGCCATCCCATCGGCCCGCCGCCGCGTGAGTCCCACCGTGGAGTGCCACGCCTCGTCGTCGTCGTTGATGACGCACAGTTCGAGCCCGCCGTCCCGCGGCTCGATCGTCAGCACGCGCGGTGCGTACATGTCGCGCAGGGCGAAGTAGAGCGGCTTGCATCGGCCCGCGCTGTCGATCGCCGACCAGGACGTCACCGGCCACAGGTCGTTGAGCTGCCACACGATCGTGCCCGAGGTGCGCGGCCAACTCGCGCGCCAGTGCAGCACGCCGGTGCGGACGGCCTCGACCTGCATCCACTGCGTCTGCAGATGCCACCGGTCGAAGTCGTCCGTCGGCGGGAGGTGGCGGGCGAGATTGCGGGCGAGCTTCGCGTGCCCGTCGATGGCCTTCTGATGGTGCCGGACGTTCTCGGAGTCGAGACGAAGATCGGGGTCCGAGACCGCATCGCGCAACGTCCGCCAGGCGGCTGCACCCTGCCAACCGAACTCGGAGACGAAACGCGGAGAGCTGTGGCGGTAGACCGAGTAGTCGTCTTCGTTCCAGGCATCCCAGGAATGGAAGGTCTGGTGATCCGGGTCGTTCGGATCGTGAACCCCGCTGCCCGACCAGGGACTCCCCTCCGTGTAGGGACGGGTCGGGTCGAGCTCGCGGACGAGGTCCGGCAGCCACTCCAGGTAGTACCGCTCACCCCAGGTGAGCTCTCCGCCCGGCTGCGATGCCCAATCCTTATCCAGGCGCATCCAGAGGTTCTCGTTGTTCCCGTTCCAGAGGGCGAGGCTCGGGTGAGAGCTGAGCCGCACGATGTTCTCGCGGGCTTCGGCCAGCACCTCTGCCCTGATCGGCTCCTCCTCGGGATAGGCGGCGCAGGCGAAGAGGAAGTCCTGCCACACGAGCAGGCCGAGCTCATCGCACCCGGAGTAGAACGCCTCGCTCTCGTAGACGCCTCCGCCCCACACCCGGACGAGGTTCACATTGGCCTCCGCCGCCTGCTCCAGGCGCGTGCGGACGCGGTCGTCGACATCCTCCCCGGGGAAGACGCTCTCGGGAATCCAGTTCACGCCCTTGATGAACATCGGGCGGTCGTTGACCGTGACGACGAACGGCGTGCCGTGCGCATCGGGGGTCCGATCGACGACGACGGTCCGGAAGCCGACCCGCGTGCGGTGTTCGTCGAGCCGCTCGCGCTCCGACCAGAGTGAGACCTCGACCGAGTACAGGTGGGGTTCGCCGAGTCCGCGCGGGTGCCACCGCTGCACATCGGGAACGGCGACCACGATGGTCGCCGACTCTTCACCCGGCGGCACCTCGGCATGAACGGCCTGCCCCGCGATCTCTATCTCGAGATGCAGCGGGAGGCTCGCGCCGGAGGCCGTTCGCTCGAGGTCGATGTGAGCGGTGAGGATGCCGGTCTGCTCGAAGACGTCGACCAACGGACGGACCGCGGCGATCCGCGCCGTGCTCCAGCTCTCGATCCTGACGTCACGCCACAGCCCGCATCCGGGAAGGGTCGGCCCCCAGTCCCAGCCGAAGCTGCTGGCCATCTTCCGGATGAATGCGAACGGCTGCGGGTAGGCGCTGGGGCGCGCGCCGAGCGCACGTTCCTGCTGCTCGGCATACGTGTATGCGGAGGTGAAGCAGACATCGACGCTGTTCTCCGCCTCGATCGCCGCCGTCACGTCGAACCGGTACGCACGATGCATGTTCCGCGTCTGTCCGACGGTTCGCCCGTTGACGGCGATCGACGCGATGGTGTCCACGCCGTCGAAGACGAGGTCCACCCGCTCCGTGTTGCCGTCCAGGGAAAAGGTGCGATTCAGGCGCCAGTCGCATCGAGCGACCCAGGACACGGCCTCCTCATTCCGGTCGACGAAGGGGTCGGGAATGAGGTCTGCGTTCCGCAGATCGAGATGGATCGCCCCGGGCACCTGCGCGGCGACGGCCCTCCCGACGAGCGGCGCGGCCTCTTCCGGGACAGGGGTGTCCCCCTCGGCGTCGACCGTCCAACTCCACTGTCCTGCCAGATCCGACGTCGTACGCATGCGGAGTCCTCCTCGCTGATTCGTGAGGAGTCCACTGTAACCTAAGCGCTTAAGTAACTGGTTCCCGTACTGCCCCCGCGCCCTGCGGCGGCGGTGCGAATGGTCCCACTACACCGCGAAGATCCGCCACGACGCCGCGTGCGTCACCCCGGCGTCCAGTGTCACGAGATCCACGCCGGAGTTGAACGCGTCGGGCGGGCACGTCATCGGCTCGACCGCGAGGCCGATGCGGTGAGTGTCCGCGACGGCGGGAGTGTCGGCGGTGTGCACCTGCACCCACGGGCAGCGCTCGTCCCACGCCATCCCCACGCCGCGACCGTCGGCAGCCGTCAGCCGCACCTCGGCCAGACCGCCGTCGCGGGCCAGGCCGGTGAAGGCGTGATCGATGAAGACGTCGCCGATGGGGCGCGCCGAGCGGAAGTCCCACTCCGGATGTTGCGACACCGGCTCCACCCCGACCGGGCTCAGCCGATCGGGGGTGACCGTGAGCACCTCGGATGCCGGGAGCAGCAGGGTCCAGTCGTCGACGCCGCCCTGGCCGGCCACGAGATACGGGTGCGGACCGGTGCCCCAGGGCGCGGCATCCGCCCCGACGTTGTGCGCGGTCACCGTCTGCTGCAGCCCCTCGGCGTCGAGCCGGTACTCGACCTCGACCTCGACACGGAACGGGTACCCGGTCTGCGGCAGGATCACGGCGGCCAGCACGACCCGGTCGTCGAGCACCAGACGGTCTTCGAACTCGACCCAGGCGAGCAGCCCGTGCAGCGCATGCGCGCGTTCCGGCTCGGTGAGCGCCAACTGGTGCCGCTCTCCGCCGAACGAGTAGCGTCCATCGACGATGCGGTTCGGCCACGGGGCCAGCGTCACGCCGCGGTAGCCGGGGCGCACGGCATCCGCGTCGAACGGCACGACGAGGTCGCGCTCTTCGAACGTGAGCGTCCGCAGCGTCGCGCCGATGCTGGCGATCGCGGCCTCGTACCCGTACGAGGCGATCCGCAGCTGGCGGCCGGAGCGCGGCATCGTCGTCACAGGCCCTGAGCCAGCCGGTAGTAGGCCTGGTTCCAGCGGACCTGCTTCTGAAACTCGGGCAGCGTGGTGCTGTCGTCGATCACGAGCAGCTCGACCTCGGCCATCTCGGCGAAGTCGCGGAACGCCTCGATCCCGACCGCGGTCGACATGACCGTGTGGTGGGCGGCACCGGCGGTGAGCCAGGCGGCGGCGCTCGTGGTGAAGTCGGGCTGCGGCTTCCAGACCGCGCGTCCGACCGGGAGCTTGGGCAGCGCGGCCCGCGGCGGCACGTTCTCGACCACGTTCGCGGTGAGGCGGAAACGATCGCGCATGTCGCTCAGCGCCACCACGACGGCGGGGCCGGGGTCGGCCGTGAAGACCAGGCGCACCGGGTCGTCCTTGCCGCCGATGCCGAGCGGGTGGATCTCGAGCGTCGGCTTCGCGGAGGTCAGCGACGGGGAGACCTCGAGCATGTGCGCACCGAGGATCAGCTCGTCGCCCGGGGTCATGTCGTAGGTGTAGTCCTCCATCAGGCTCGCGCCGCCGGGCAGACCCGCACCCATCACGTTCGCGATGCGCACGAGCACGGCGGTCTTCCAGTCGCCCTCGGCACCGAAGCCGTAGCCCTCGGCCATCAGCCGCTGCACCGCGAGACCGGGCAGCTGCTTCAGTGCACCGAGGTCTTCGAACGACGTCGTGAACGCACCGAAGCCGCCCTCTTCGAGGAACGACCGCAGCCCGATCTCGATCGCCGCACCGTCACGCAGCGACCCGTGCCGCTCGCCACCGCGCCGCAGCTCGGGAACGACCTCGTACAGCTCCTCGTACTCGGCGACGAGCGCGTCGATGTCGGAGGCGGATGCCGCGGCCACGGCTTCTGCCAGCTCGTTCACGCCCCACGTGTTCACCTGCACGCCGAACCGCAGCTCGGCCTCGGTCTTGTCGCCCTCGGTCACCGCGACGAAGCGCATGTTGTCACCGAAGCGCGCGAGCTTCAGGTCGCGGGAGGCCGCGAGCCCCGCCGCCGCGCGCTGCCAGGTGCCGAGCTCGCTGAGCAGGCGCGGGTCGGACGCATGCCCGACGATGGTCTTGCGCGGTACACCCAGGCGCGTCTGGATGTATCCGAACTCGCGGTCGCCGTGCGCCGCCTGGTTCAGGTTCATGAAGTCGAAGTCGATGTCGGCCCAGGGCAGCTCGACGTTGGCCTGCGTGTGCAGATGCGCGAGCGGCTTCTGCAGCGCGTCGAGTCCGGCGATCCACATCTTCGCCGGGCTGAACGTGTGCATCCACGCCACGAGACCGATCACGCGGTCGTCGGCGTTGGCCTCCAGTGCGGTGCGCTTGATGGCCGCGGCATCCGTCAGCACCGGCTTCCAGACGATCCGGACCGGAACCTCGGGCGACTCGTCGAGCAGTCGCGCGATCTCCTGCGACTGCGCCGCGACCTGCGCGAGCGTCTCAGGACCGTAGAGGTGCTGGCTGCCGGTGAGGAACCAGACCTCGTAGCCGTCGAGGGAGGTGGTGAGCGGAGTGCGGGTCATGAACGGTCCTTACAGGGATTCGACGGCGGCGGCCTCGATGGCCAGGCCCGCTCGGTAGCGGTCGAGATAGGCGGAGAACCCGGCGACATCGGCCGGGTCGGGGTCGGCGGTGCTGAGGGACGCCGTGGCGAAGACGTGCTGAGCGAGGTAGTCCGCCAGCGAGAGGTCGTCGGCATGGGCGAGGTACGAGGCGAGCACGGCGATGCCCCACGCGCCACCCTCCGCGGCGAGCTCGCCGACCGCGACCGGAGCATCGAGCGCCCCGGCGAGGAAGCGCTGGGCGACCCCGGCGGTGCGGAACATGCCTCCGTGCGCGAACATCCGATCGAGCTGCACGCCCTCCGCCCCGAGCACCTGCATACCGAGCGCGAGCGTGCCGAACACGCCGTAGACCTGGGAACGCATGAAGTTCGCGAGCGTGAGCGCGCTGTCCGGAGTGCGCACGAACAGCGGACGCCCCTCGATCAGACCGGCGATCGGCTCGCCGGCGAGGTGGTTGTAGGCGAGGAGGCCACCGGCATCCGGCTCACCCTCGAGCGCCTCGCGGAACAGGACGTCGAACGCGGCATCGTCGTCGATCGGCTGACCGGCCGCGGCGGCGAAGCGCGTGAACAGACCCGCCCAGGCCGCGAGCTCGCTGGCGCCGTTGTTGCAGTGCACCATGGCCACGGCGTCGCCCGCCGGAGTGGTCACGAGGTCGAGCTCATGGTGCACCTCGGCCAGCGGATGCTCCAGCACGACCATCGCGAAGATGCTCGTGCCCGCGCTCACGTTGCCGGTCCGCGGCGCAACCGAGTTCGTCGCGACCATGCCCGTGCCCGCGTCACCCTCCGGCGGACAGAGCGGGACGCCGGCGCGCAGTGCGCCGCTCGGGTCGAGGAGGGCGGCACCGTCGGTGGTGAGGGTGCCGGCTACGGCCCCGGCGGGGAGCACGCTCGGCAGGAGCTGGGCGACAGGGGTGGGCAGTCGCCCGCCGACGAGGGTGTCGTAGGCGTGCAGCATCCGCGCGTCGTAGTCACCGGTCGCGGCGTCGATCGGGAACATGCCCGAGGCGTCGCCGACCCCGAGCACCCGCTCGCCGGTGAGGCGGTGGTGCACGTAGCCGGCGAGGGTGTTCACGCTCGCGATCCGGGCGAGATGCGGCTCGGCGTCGAGCACGGCCTGGTGCAGGTGCGCGATCGACCAGCGCAGCGGGATGTTCACGCCGAACAGCTCGCCCAGCTCGGCGGAGGCCGCGCCCGTGCTGGTGTTGCGCCAGGTGCGGAACGGCACGAGCAGCTCGCCGGACGCGTCGAACGCCAGGTAGCCGTGCATCATGGCCGAGACCCCGATGGCGCCGAACGTGTCGGGACGGATGCCGTGGCGCTCCTGCGCATCGTCGACCAGAGCCGCATACGCCGCCTGGAGGCCGCTCCACACCTCGTCGATCGCGTAGGTCCAGCGGCCGTCTTCGAGGCGGTTCTCCCACGAGAACGAGCCTGTGGCGAGGACCTCGGTCGCATCGGACCCGATCAGGCAGGCCTTGATGCGGGTCGAGCCCAGCTCGATGCCGAGGCTCGTGCGCCCCTCGCGGATGTCGTCGACCGCACTCATCGGCGGGTGTCCTCGGACTGGCCGTAGACGTTCTGATATCGGTCGAACAGGCTGTCGATCGCGGCCTGCGGAATGGGGATGAGCGGTCCCGCCTCGCGGGCGAGGTGCACGGTGCGGGCGACGTCCTCGACCATGACCGCCGCCTTCACGGCATCCTCCGCATCCGCGCCGATCGTGAACGGACCGTGGTTCTGCATGAGCACCGCGCGGGAGCGGTGACCGCGGAGCGTCTCGACGATGCCGCGTCCGATCGAGTCGTCGCCGATGATCGCGAAGGGGCCGATCGGGACGGGTCCGCCGAACTCGTCGGCCATCGCGGTGATGACGCAGGGGATCTCCTCGCCCCGCGCCGCCCAGGCGACGGCGTACGTCGAGTGTGTGTGCACGACCCCGCCGACGGTCGGCATGTGCCGGTAGACATAGGCGTGCGCCGCGGTGTCGCTCGACGGGGAGCGGTCGCTGCCGGGCGTGCCGGGGATCACGTTCCCGTCGAGGTCGCACAGGATCATGTTCGAGGCGGTGAGGTCGTCGTAGCTCACACCGCTGGGCTTGATCACGAAGAGGTCGGCGCCGGGCACGCGGCCCGAGATGTTGCCGCCGGTCCAGACGACCAGTCCGTAGCGGACCAGTTCGCCGTGCAGACGGGCCACATCCGCGCGGACGGTCGCGATCGCGTGCTCGATGTCGGGTTCGAAGGTGGGGGCGTCGTCGCTCACAGCTGCCTCTGGGTTCGCATCCGGCCACTGTGACCGGTCACGGAAGTCTGACACGGGAGCTCGCGGCCCGTCAAGGCTCGCCCCCTGCCCCGCCCCTTCCTCTCGCCGGGTGCACGGGAAGCTGCCGAGCGCGCCGGAAGTTCACGCCAGCAAGCCGTGCACTCGACAACAGGCCGTGCACTCGGCGACGGGGAGCGGGCGGGGAGCGGGCGGGGAGCGGGCGGGGGTCAGCGGGGCGGAGCGACGGAGGCGCGGGAGACCAGCACCGGGGCCACGGGGGCGAGAGCGGATGCGGCGGCAGCGGTTCCGCCGATCGCGGCGGCTACGGCCCGACGCGCGAGCTCCTCGAAGTCCTGCCGCACGGTGGTGAGCGGCGGCCAGTAGTACGCGGCATCCGGCGCATCGTCGAACCCGACCACGCTGACGTCGCCCGGAACCGTGAGCCCCGCCTCGTGCAGGGCGCTCAGCAGCCCGAGCGCCATCTGATCGTTCGCCGCGAACACCGCCGTGACCCCGGAGTCGCGAACCGCCTCGACCGCCGCGTACCCCGATCCGGCCGACCAGTCCCCCGCGATCACCGGCCCCGGCGTCAACCCGCGAGCGGCGAGCTCCGCGGCGAAACCCTCGGCGCGCGACTCCGCCTCGAGCCAGTCCGCAGGTCCCGCGAGATGCGCGATGCGGGTGTGTCCGGCATCGGCGAGCGCGGCGACCGCCAACCGCGCACCCGCCGCCTGATCCACCGAGAGTCCCGTCGTACCGAGGCCGGCGGAGTGCAGTGTCACGACCGGCACGTCGATGCGCAGCGCGGCGAGCGCCTCCAGCGTCTGGGCGTGGGGGGCGACGACGACTATCCCCTCCACCCCCTGCACGACGAGGTGGTCGACCGCCGCGACGACGGCTCCGACATCCGCCGCATCCGCGAAGGCCGCGCTCACCCAGTACCCGGCTTCGCGCGCCGAGGCCTCCAGCGCTGCGAGGCTGCGCGAGGGCCCGTACTGCAGCGCATCCGAGGCCAGAACCCCCAGGGTCCGCGAGCGCCGGGTGCCCAGCGCCCGGGCGGCGTTGTTCATGCGGTAGCCGAGCTCCGCCATCGCGGCGACCACGCGCTCCTTGGTGTCGGTGGCGACATCGGGGTGGTCGTTCAGCACCCGCGACACGGTCTGCCGGGACACGCCTGCGCGGGCGGCGACGTCGCGGACGCCGATGGATCGGCTGCGGCCGCTGCTCGTGTCACTCACGCCGACGAGTGTACGACGACCGGTCCACTCGGCCCGCCGCCGTGGCACTCTGGTGACATGCGCATCGCTCTCACCGGCTCCTCCGGCAAGCTCGGCCGCGTCGTCGCCCGCGAACTCCGTGCGAACGGCTACGACGTCATCGGCATGGACCTCACCGGCACCCGCGGCCCCGACTTCGTGCAGGTCGACCTGACCGACTACGGCCAGGTCGTCGACGCGTTCACGGCGGTCGGCGACAGGCACGACGGCATCGACGCGGTCGTGCACCTCGGGGCGATCCCGGCCCCCGGCATCCGCACCGACGTGGCGACCTTCCACAACAACATGCCGGCCACGTTCAACGTGTTCTGGGCGGCCGTGCGCCTCGGCATCCGACGCATCGTGTACGCGTCGAGCGAGACGGTGCTCGGGTTGCCGTTCGACGTGCCGCCGCCCTACGTGCCGGTCGACGAGGACTACCCCGCGCGCCCCGAATCCGTCTACTCGCTCGTGAAGACGCTCGAGGAGCAGCTCGCGACCGAGCTCGTGCGCTGGCACCCCGACCTGTCGATCACGGCCCTGCGGTTCTCGAACGTTATGGTCCCCGAGGACTACGCGGAGTTCCCCTCGTTCGACGCCGACGCCCTCGGGCGCAAGTGGAACCTGTGGGGTTACATCGACGCCCGCGACGGCGCCCAGGCGGTGCAGCGGGCGCTGGAGGTCGCAGCCCCCGGATTCGACCGGTTCATCATCGCGGCGGCCGACACCGTGATGTCGCGGCCCAACGACGAACTGCTCGCCGAAGTGTTCCCCGACGTGCCGAAGCGCCGCGAGTTCGGCCCGAACGAGACGCTGCTGTCGATCGACCGGGCGCGCCGCGTGCTCGGCTACGACCCGCAGCACTCCTGGCGCGAGCACGTGTGACGCCGGCAGCGCCGGGGTCACCGAGCCCGTCGAAGCGCCTGGAACGGGTCAGCGCCGAGCGATGGTCGAGCCTCGGATGACCAGGCGCACGGGCAGATGGTGCGACCCCTCACCGATGTCGACGCCGTCGATCGCGTCGAACACGCGCTGCGCCGCCTGACGCCCGAGCTGCTGCAGGTTCGCGTCGATGCTGGTCAGCTCCGGGCGGGCGTTGGTCGCCAGCACCTCCCAGTTGTCGTAGCCGATGACGGCGAGGTCGTCGGGCACCGAGCGCCCGAGATCCCGCGCCGAGTCGAGCACACCGCGCGCGATCTGGTCGGACCCGCAGAACACCGCATCGATATCCGGATGCCGCTGCAGCAGCAGCGCTCCGGCATCCCGACCCCAGTGCTCGGTCCATTCCGAGAGCATGGGGGCGCCGACGAACTCGAGCCCGGCTTCGGCGAGCGCGGCCCTGGCACCGGCGAGGCGATCCTGCGCCGCGGCGTAGGAGGGTTCGCCCGAGATGTGCGCGATGCGTCGGCGCCCGCACGAGAGCAGATGCTCGATCGCGAGGCGCCCTCCCGCGTAGTTGTCGGGGGTGAGAGACAGGTCGCGCGGATCGTCCGACGGCGCATACGCGTACACGACCGGAACCGGGATGTCCTGCCCCAGCGAGGGACGCGGGTCGGTCTGCCGTCCGACGACGATGATGCCGTCGACGCGGCGGCTCAACAGCTCTTTCAGGTGATGCTGCTCGCGGATCGCGTCGCCGCGGGCGTCGCAGAGGAACACGTTGATGCGCCCCGCACCGAAGGCGTCTTCCGCCCCCATGAGGATCGGGATCATGAAGCGGCCTTCGAGGTCGCTGGTGAGCAGTCCCACCGTGCCGGTGCGTCCGGCGAGGAGCCCTCGGGCCATCGCATTCGGGGTGAACGCGAGCTCTGCGGCGGCGGCCACGACCCGGGCCTTGGTGGCCACTGCGACATCACCACGGTCGTTGAGCGCCTTCGACGCCGTGGCGATCGAGACGCCGGCATGCCGTGCCACGTCGCTGAGCGTCGCCGCCTTGCCCGCCATGTCGCCGCTGCTGACCATCTCGCCCCCTGAACGTTTCTGAAAGGTTATCGGAGCGATGCTTGACCGCCGCGCTTCATTCACGATATACCTTTCGAAAGCGGTTTCGGAGTTTTCGAAATTGCACCTCAGCTCGACACTGCCGTCGCTCGCCGACCGCATCCACTCACCGAAGAGTCCTGGAGGCAATCCCATGCACACCCCCCGACGACGGGCGCTCCGCCGCACCGCCACCATCCTCGCCGTCACCGGCCTGCTCGCCGTCCCACTGGCGGGCTGCGCAGCCGGAGACGACACCGCCGGCCCGACCGAGGAGATCCCCGCGGGAGGCGTCGACGACGGGTCGACGCTGACGCTCTGGACCCGCGCTCCCATCGAACGCCAGGCCAAACTGCTCGTCGATGCGTACAACGACTCGCACGAGAACCAGGTCGAGCTCACGGTCGTCCCCAACGACGACTACGTCGCCAAGGTCGGCGCCGCCGCCGGGTCCGGCGGACTCCCCGACCTCTTCGCGGCCGACATCGTCTACGTGCCCAACTGGGCGCAACAGGGCCTCTTCGCCGACCTCTCGACCCAGATCGACGGCCTCGACTTCAAGGACGAGATCAACCAGGGCCACCTCGACGCCGGCACCGTCGACGACAAGGAGTACGTGCTGCCGTTCGCGCTCGACCTCTCGATGCTGTTCTGGAACAAGGAGCTGTTCGCCGAGGCCGGCCTCGACCCCGAGAAGGCGCCGGCGACGCTCGAAGAGTTCTCCGAGGCCGTGCAGGCGGTGCAGGCTCTGAACAAGCCCGACACCTACGGCACCGCCACGGGTCTGAACTGCGGCGGCTGCCTGGTCTTCACCTGGTTCCCCTCGGTCTGGGCCTCCGGCGAAGAGGTCATGAGCGACGACGGCACCGAATCGCTGCTGAACGGCGACTCGGCTCAGGCTGTGTACGACACCTGGGCCGAGTTGGAAGAGGCGGGCGCGGTGCTTCCGAGCTCCACCGACGAGACCGGCCCGACCTGGACCGCGGCCTTCAGCGAGGGCAAGGTCGGCGTGATGCCGTTCCCGGCGACGCTCCTCCCCTCGCTGGAGTTCGACGCGGGCGTGGCCGGCATCCCGGGTGTCGACGGCGGCGTCTCGACGTTCGTCGGCGGCGACGGCATCGGCATCTCGAAGGACTCGAAGCAGTCCGCGCAGGCCTGGAACTTCCTCGACTGGATGATGTCCGAGGAGGCACAGGTCGAGGTACTGGCCAAGGACGGCAACGCGGTCTCACGCGGCGACCTCGCCGACAACGAGTACGCGGCGGCCGACCCCCGTCTGGTCACGATCAACGAGGTCGCGGCGCAGGGCAGCACACCCGTGGCTCTGAACTTCCAGCAGGCGTTCAACGCGCCGGGCAGCCCGTGGCTCACGCTCGTGCGCAACCGGGTGCTGAACGGCGAGGACTCCGTCGACGCCGACAACGACGAGATCACCGCCATCCTCGGGCAGTGATCCTCCCGGCGGGCGGTGCCATGACGCGCCGCCCGCCGCTCCCCTCGACTGCAGCGACAGCATCCGACAAAGCGACAGCCTCCGACGAAAGAGAACCCGATGACCTCGACCGCACCCCCGCTGCGCCGCCGACGCGCGCGCACCGGATTCGGCGGCCCCGTGCAGGGGTGGTTGTACGCCGCCCCCACCGCGATCTTCGTGGCGCTGCTCTTCGTGGTCCCGCTGATCCTCGTGCTGCAGATGTCGGCATCCGACTGGCCGCTGCTCAGCGGGAACCAGGGGTTGAACTTCCCCGAGAACTACGTGGATGCCGTCAATCACCGCCTCTTCTGGGACAGCATCCGCTTCACCCTGCTGTACACGGTCATCACCACCGTGCTCCTGATCGGCCTGGGTCTCGGGCTCGCGCTGCTCGTGCAGGAGTCGACCCGCTGGAAGGGCCTCCTGCGCACGGCGTTCCTGATTCCGAGCGCCCTGGGCCTGGCATCCGCCTCGCTGCTCTTCTACGTGCTGTACTCCCCCATCGCCGGGCCCTTCGCCGGACTCATGAAGTCGTGGGGCATCACCTTCCTCGGCACCCCCGACGGCGCACTGTGGTCGACGATCTTCCTCATCGTGTGGCGCTTCGCCGGCTTCTACATGCTGCTGATGCTCGTGGGACTGCAGGGCATCCCCGACGACATCTACGAAGCCGCGCGCATCGACGGCTCGAGCCGCTGGCAGACCTTCCGCTACATCACGGTCCCCCTGCTGAAGCCGACGTTCGCCCTCACGACCGTGATGTGCGTGACCGGGTCGCTGCTCGCGTTCGAGCAGTTCTACATCCTCACCAAGGGCGGCCCCGACAACAGCACGATGACGGTCGTGCAGCTGATCTACAACGTGGCCTTCCAGGGGCAGAACAGCCTCGGCATCGCCGGCGCCCTCTCGGTGATCGTGCTCCTCGCGCTCATCGTCATCAACGTCTTCCAGTTGCGCGCCTTCCGGCGTCCGGATGAGAGCTGACCCGCATGTCTCAGACACTGACCCGCACCATCGTCGCGCCGGACCACCAGCCGACAGCGCCCCGATACCGCTCCACAGCGGCCCGCATCGTCTTCGGCATCCCGTACTGGGTGTTCACGACCGCCCTCGCGGTGATCTTCCTCTACCCGCTCATCTGGACCGGCGTCTCGTCGGTCAGCCCGATGGCGGGCACGAGCCAGACCGACGGCTGGGGGTTCGGCAACTATGCCGCCCTCGGCGAGTACCAGGCGGGCATCTGGGTCTACCTCGGCAACTCGCTGTTCGTCTCCGTGCTCACGGTCACCCTGACCCTGTTCATCTCGCTGCTCGGCGGCTACGCCTTCGCCCGGTTCTCGTTCCCGGGTAAGAACGCGCTGTTCCTGCTGACCCTCGCGATCCTGATGGTGCCGTACGCGACCCTGCTCATCCCGCTGTACGTGATCCTCAACGCGGTCGGCCTGCAGAACTCGCTGGTGGGCGTCGCACTCGTGATCACCATGTTCCAGCTGCCGTTCTCGATGTTCATGATGCGCATCTCTTTCGAATCGATCCCGCGCGAGATGGACGAGGCGGCGATGGTCGACGGATGCTCCAGCTGGGGCGCCCTGTGGCGGGTGCTGCTCCCGGCGGTCAAGCCCGGACTCGTCACCGTCGGGCTGTTCGCGTTCCTCACGGCATGGAACGACTTCATGGCGCCGCTGATCCTCATCAACGACTCGAACCGCATGACACTGCCGCTCGCGGTCGCGAACCTCCGCGGGCAGGTGCAGGGTGTCGTCGACTACGGCGCCACCGAGGCGGGAGTCGTCGTGCTGGCGCTCCCCTGCATCGTGCTGTTCCTGATCCTCCAACGACACTACGTGCGCGGCTTCATGTCCGGCGCCTTCAAGGGATGACGATGTTCGACACCACTGCACCGGCTGCTCCGGTGGTTCCCACGCGCGGGCGCCTGCGCCCCCTCGGCCTCGACGACGTGCGCATCACGGGCGGATTCTGGGGCGAACGCCAGGCCGTCAACGGCACGGCGACCCTCGACCACATCGAATCGCGCCTGGAGTCGGAGGGCTGGCTGCCCAACTTCGATCTCGCCGCCGCGGGCACACTGCCCGAGGGGCGCCGCGGGCGGGAGTTCGCGGATTCCGAGATCTACAAGTACCTCGAGGCCCTCGCCTGGGAGATCGGACGGACGGATGCCGCGACCGATGCCCCGCTCGAGCAGCGTTTCCGCGCCGTGGTCTCGCGGGTGGCTGCCGCGCAGGAGACCGACGGCTATCTGAACACGCAGTTCGGGCGCCCGGGGCAGGGCGAGCGCTGGTCGGATCTGGAGTGGGGCCACGAGCTGTACTGCCTCGGACACCTCTTCCAGGCGGCGGTCGCTCGGCACCGCACCCGGCCGGATGCCGACGACGGACTCGTCGCGGTCGCCCGACGCGCGGCCGAGCTCGTCTGCGGCGAGTTCGGCACCGACGGCCGCGACGCGATCTGCGGTCACGCCGAGGTCGAGGTCGGACTCGCCGAGCTGGGACGGGCGCTCGGGGAACAGCGCTTCATCGACCAAGCGGCCCTGTTCGTCGAACGGCACGGCCGCGGGTCGCTCGCCGAGATCGAATGGGGCCAGGAGTACTTCCAGGACGACGTGCCGGTGCGCGCGGCCGAGGCGCTGCGCGGGCACGCCGTGCGCGCGAACTACCTGGCCTCCGGCGCCACCGACGTGGCGATCGAACTCTCCGACGATGCACTGCTCGACGCGTTGCGCGGGCAGTGGGACCGCACGGTCGAGCGCCGCACCTATGTGACCGGCGGCCAGGGGTCGCACCACCAGGACGAGGCGTTCGGCGCCGACTGGGAGCTGCCTTCGGATCGCGCGTACTCCGAGACGTGTGCCGGAGTCGGGTCGATCATGTTCTCGTGGCGGCTGCTGCTCGCGACCGGCGACACCCGGCACGCCGACCTCATCGAGCGCACCCTCTTCAACGTCGTCGCGACGTCTCCCGCGCCGGACGGTCGGGCGTTCTACTACGCGAACACCCTGCACCAGCGTGTTCCGGGGGTACCGGCCGATCCGGAGGGAACGTCCAAGCGTGCTTCTTCGTCGTTGCGCGCGCCGTGGTTCGAGGTCTCGTGCTGCCCGCCCAACGTGGCGCGCACCTTCGCGAGCCTCGCGGCCTATGTCGCGACGGCCGACGACGAGGGCGTGCAGCTGCATCAGTACGCGCCGGCATCCGTGCGCACCACGCTGCCCGACGGACGCGTGATCGCGCTCGACATCGCGACCGGATACCCGGTCGACGGCGGCATCCGGGTGACGATCGCGGAAGACGCCGAGTTCACGCTCACCCTGCGGGTGCCGGCGTGGGCAGAGGGCGCGACGGTGCGGGTCGACGCCGACGGCGAGAGCGCGCAGCATCCGGCCGCTCCCGGCACGGTCGAAGTGCGCCGCGCCTTCCGCGCCGGTGATTTCGTCGAGCTGACGCTGCCTCTCATGGCGCGCACGACGAGCCCCGATCCTCGCGTCGACGCCGTGCGCGGCTCGGTCGCGGTCGAGCGCGGCCCCGAGGTGCTGGCTCTGGAGTCTCTCGACTTCGGCGCCGATGTGGTCGACGCGGTGGTCGCCGGCGAGCCCGTCGAGTCCGGCGGTCACGTGCGGATGCCGCTTCGGAACCGCGCCTCCGGCGAGGTCGCGGAGGCCCTGCTCGTCCCGTATCACGACTGGGCGCAGCGCGGTCCGTCCACGATGCGGGTCTGGATCCCGACGGCCTGACCTGAGGGCTCGCAACCACAACTCGGAGCGAGTGGCACGGTGAATGAACTCAAGTCACCAGTCGAGGCGCGGATCGCTCTTGGAGAGTCGACGGAGGGTGCTCCGTCCGGCCGCAATCGTCGGGAAATCTTGATCGATCTTTGCCAGCAGCGAGAGGCTCTCGTTGAGGCGGGCGCGGATGTTGACTTGGAGGAGATTATCGTGATGCGCGACCCGGTTGCGAAGGCGTCTCATGGTTTCAAGCTGGCGACCGAGACGGATGCGCTCAGCGTCGGAACCCTGCACGTTAGGGAATGCTCGGTGGATGGCGTGCGACCAGAGCTGGGCTTGCCGGGGCGAGCCATCGGTGCTGTGTACGAGTTTCACCCAGGAACCGAACATGAGTTGAGCGATCATGTCGTCATGGGTTACTGGAGCGTTGTGCCGCCCGTGGTTGCGCGGGCGGCGCTGGGACTCTTTGACCGCATTCTTACGTGCTACGGAAAGGGCATCCTTCAGGAGTCCGTATAGCGGAGCGGCAGCGCCATGCTCGTCCGTCCAATCGCGCCCCAGCCCTGGCTGTGCAGCGTTCCATGAGGCAGCACGGGATCGATCGCATTTCTCACTGCGATCTCCACATAGGACAGTTGCGCATGCAGGGCACCCGAAACCTGGGTCGACCACATGTAGAGTTCGCCGGCGCGGGCCGCGTCTCCCGCTGCCGCGGTCAGATACACACCGGAGCGCGCCGAACCGAGCAGGGAGACTAGGGATCGTTGACCGACCATCGATCACACGATATCCTTAACACACGAGCGTCGGACAAGGGTCGGCGCGCTATATCCCGGAAGCCCTCGCCATAGGCGGGGGTTTCTTGTTTGGCTGCACTCCACGATCGATCCACTCGAAAGGAGCTCGGGGCTACTCCCGTTTCCGGGTGACCGCCCGCTGCAGCAGCACGAAGACCAACAGGATGCCGCCGGTGATGATGGTCGTCATCTCCGGCGGGATGCCGCCATCACGGGTGATCAGCACGTTCATCAGGCCGAGAACCAGCGCACCGATGACCGAGCCCAGCACGTAGCCGTAGGCGCCGGTGAGCACCGTGCCGCCGATCACGGCCGCAGCGATCGCGTCGAGCTCCCACCCGATGCCGGTGATGTTCTGCGCCGTGCCGAGTCGTGCTGTGTAGAGCACGGCGGCGAGTCCGGCGAGCGAACCGCTGATCACGTAGACGAGCACCTTGGTGCGGTGCACGGGGAGACCCATCAGCAGCGCGGAGCTCTCCGACCCGCCGATCGCGTAGACCGTCCGTCCGGTCCGCGTGCGGTGCAGGACGAAGAAGGCCACTGCGACGACGATCACCGCGATCACCACGGCCGGCGTGATGACGAGGTCGTTCACCTTGGGTCCGTCGACGATCTTGAGCTGCACGCCGATCCAGCGGATGGGCGACTCCTCGCCGAGCCGCTCCGGCTTGGTGCTCAGCAGCGAGGCGAGCCCGCGACCGAGGAACATCATCGCCAGCGTCGCGATGAACGGCTGCACATTGAAGTATCGGATCAGGACGCCGGACACCACGCCGAAGGCCGCGCCGATCCCGATCATGGCGACGATCACGGCGAGCGCGTTCCAGCCCGCGTTCGAGAGCATCACCCCGGCCACCGAGGACAGCGCGATGATCGACCCGACCGACAGGTCGATGCCCCCGGTGAGGATGACGAAGGTCAGTGCGACCGCCAACACGATCAGGTGCGCGTTGTTGATGAGCAGGTTCGAGAGCGTGTTCGCCTGCACGATGCGCCCGTAGGCGATCTCGCCGAACACGACCATGCCGACGAAGATGACCACCGAGGCGATGGTCGGCAGCACCGACGGGTTCGCCGTGACCACGCGTCGCATCCGGTCGAGGAGCGTCTCGGTCTCGTTCAGGGCGGGAGCCGCCGTCGCCACGCTCATGCGGCCACCTCCTCTTTCTGCGCGACGGGTTCGACCGGCGCGGAACGGCGTCTTCTGCGGAACCAGCTGCGCACGCGCTCGGACTGCAGCAGGCACAGCGCGACGATCACTATGGCCTTGAACGCGGGCGTCGCCGACGACGAGATGCCGAGGTAGAGGACGGTCTTGTCGAGGGTCGCGATGAGCAGCGCCCCGACGAAGGCCCCGCTCAGCGAGAACTTGCCTCCGGCGAGAGAAGCCCCGCCGATGACGACGGCGAGGATGGCGTCGAGCTCCAGCTGGTATCCGGTGCGGGAGATGTCGACGGTCATGACGCTGCCGACCGACATGATGCCGGCGACACCGGCCAGCACACCGCTGAGGATGTACGTCGTCAGCAGCAGTCCCTTCGGCTTGATGCCGGCCATGCGGCTCGCCCGCGGGTTGATGCCGATGGCCTCGATCATGAGGCCGAGGGCGCTGCGGCGCACGACCCAGCCGACGGCGAGCACCAGCAGCACCGCCAGGATGAACACGACCGGGATGCCGAGCACGAAGCCGTTCGAGATCCAGCGGAACGCATCGTTGGACGCCGTGGTGTTCTGACCGCCGGTGATCACCTTGGCGATGCCGCGCCCGGCGAGCATCAGCACGAGCGTGGCGATGAACGGCTGCAGCCCGACGTAGGCGACGAGCACCCCGTTGACCGCCCCGAGGATTCCGGTGATCAGCAGCGCGAGCCCGACGGCGCCGAGCGCTCCGCCCACCCCGGCCGACGGGTCGGCAGCACTGAGGAACTCCATCGACACGGCGCCCGCGACAGCCATGAGCGACCCGACCGAGAGGTCGATGCCACCGGTGGCGATCACGAGCGACATCCCGATCGCGATCATCATGATGGGCGCCGCCTGACGCAGGATGTCGATGACGTTGCCGACCAGGTTGCCGTTGTTCGGGTTGATGGTCACGGCGAGGTAGGTCGGGTCCTTGAGCACGTTCAGGGCGAGCAGTGCGGCGATGGCGACGATCCCCCAGAAGAAGGGTTTGTGGATCAGGTCGCGCCAGATGGTGGAGCCGGTTGCGGCGGTCATCGCGCTGCCTCCTTGTCAGTGGTGTGAGCGATGCTATCCGGCAGCGCGCCGTCGGCTTCGTCGAGGGTCTCGGCCGCCGCTTCCACGCCGTGCGCGGCGATCACATCGACGACGACCTGGGCCGTGACGTCGGGTCCGTTCTGGATCTCGCCGATCTTGCGGTGGTCCTTCAGCACGACGATCCGCTCGGACAGCCGGACCACCTCTTCGAGCTCGGACGAGATGAAGACCACGGCGACGCCCTCTTCCGCGAGTTCGGCGACCGCCTCCTGGATCTCGGCCTTGGCGCCCACGTCGATGCCGCGGGTGGGCTCGTCGAGGATGAGGAGTTCGGGCCGCGTCGCCAGCCAGCGGCCGAGCAGCACCTTCTGCTGGTTGCCGCCCGAGAGGTTCTTGATCATCCGGTCGGGATCGGCGGGGCGCACGTTCAGCTGCGCGATGTACTTCTCGACGATCGCGTCCTGCTCCTTGCGGGGCATGGGCCGCGCCCAGCCGCGCTCGGCCTGCACGGCGAGGATGATGTTCTCGCGCACGGTCAGGTCTCCGACGATGCCCTCGTCGCGGCGGTTCTCGGTCGAGAACGCGATGCGCAACGCGAGCGCTTCGGCGGGCGACTTCAGCTCGACGCGGCGACCGTGCAGTTCGATCGTCCCGCCGTCGGTACGGTCTGCTCCGTAGAGCAGCCGGGCGAGTTCGGTGCGTCCGGAGCCGAGCAGGCCCGCGACGCCGATCACCTCGCCGGGGCGGATGTCGAGGTCGGTGGGCTCGACCGCGCCGCGACGCGTGATGCCGGATGCGGACAGCAGCGGCTTCTCCTCGGCGTCACGGGGTGCGCGTCGACGGTTGCCGCCGAGCGACTTCAGCGCGTCGAGGTCCTTGCCGATCATGGTCGAGATGAGCGCGTGCCGGTCGAGGTCACGGGTGAGGTACTCGCCTTCGTAACGGCCGTTGCGCAGCACCGTGAGGCGGTCGCTGATCGCATAGACCTGATCGAGGAAGTGCGAGACGAAGAGGATCCCGACCCCCTGGTCGCGCAGCGAGCGGATCACGGCGAAGAGGCCGTCGACCTCGGCGGCATCCAGGCTCGATGTGGGCTCGTCGAGGATGAGGACCTTGGCCTTGATCGCCATGGCCCGGCTGATCGCGACGAGCTGCTGCAGGGCGATCGAGAGGGTGGAGAGAGGTCGGTGGGTGTCGAGGTGTCCGAGTCCGAGCCGGCTGAGGGCCTCGGTGGCCGCGCGATGAGTGGCCGACCAGTTGATGCCGAACGGACCGCGGCGCTCGTGCCCGAGCATGACGTTCTCGCCGATGGAGAGGTTCGGCGCCAGATTGACCTCTTGGTACACGGTCGAGATGCCGGCGTCCTGGGCGTCTCCGGCTCCGGTGAAGCTGCGCTCCTGGCCGGTCACGACGATCGACCCGGAGTCGATGCGGTAGACGCCGGTGAGGGCCTTGATCAACGTCGACTTGCCGGCGCCGTTCTCCCCCATGAGGGCGTGCACCTCACCGGGGAACAGGCGGAAGTCGACCCCGTCGAGCGCTTTCACACCGGGGAATCCGATCGATATCCCGCGCATCTCGACGATGGGGAGTTCTTCGTTCATCACTGTCTCTCCGTCCGGGTGCCCGGGTGGCGCGCTGCGGGCGCCACCCGGGCGGGGTGCCGGATCACTCCGGCGTCGGGTTCAGTACTTGCGGTCGGCCAGCACGGCCTGCGCGGCTTCGGCGGAGTCGAACGCCTCGCTCGGGACGACGATGTACGACTCGACCTCGTCACCGGCGAGCGCCTTCTCGACGACCTCCATCGCGGTCTCGCCGAACAGCGGGTTGTACTCGTGCACGTAGCTGAGCTGACCGTCGGCGAGCGCCTGCATGGCGTTCTTGGTGCCGTCGATCGTGGCGATCTTCACGTCTTCGCCGACGACGAGGCCGGCTTCTTCGGCCGCCTGCGCGGCGCCGAGGCCCATCTCGTCGTTCTGCGCGAACACGAGCTGGATGTCGTTGTTCGCCGACTTGAGCATCGTCTCGAAGACGCTCTTGCCCTCTTCGGCCGACCAGTTCGCGGTCTGCGCGTCGAGCTTCGTCAGCGCGGCGTCACCGAGGCCCTCGTCGAAGCCCTCGTTGCGCTCGTTCACGACGCCGACGCCGGCCGGACCCTCGAGCACGACGTAGTTGCCGCCATCGGGGAAGGTGGAGGCCGCCCACGTGCCGACCTCCTTCGCGACCTCGACGTTGTCGGGGGCGATGCGGGTGACGTAGAGGCTGTCGTCGTCGGGCTCGATGCCACGGTCGAGCAGGATCACCGGGATCTCGGCCTCCTGCGCTCGCTTGAGGGAGTCCTCCCAGCCCGAGGCCTCGGTCGCCGACAGCAGGATCACGTCGACACCCTCGTCGACGAACGACGTGAACGCGTCGATCTGCGACTTCTGGTCGAGGTTGGTGGCGGGGGCGTACTTGAGCTCGTATCCGGCGTCCTCCGTGAAGGTGTCCTGGATGTTCTGCTCGTTGGCCTCGCGCCACGCGCCTTCGGGGCCGACGGCGACGAAACCGACCGTGGTCAGCTCGTCGGAGCCGCCATCGCCGCCGGCTTCTCCGTCGGTTCCTCCGGACGAGCAGGCGGCAAGGCCGATGGTGAGTGCGCCGGCTGCGACCAGACCGAGCGCGATGCGGATGCGCTTCTTCGCGGACATGTTCTCCTCCTTGAGATGCCGGTAGTCAGCCCGGCAATGGTGGACCTGACGTGGTCCCTTGCGTGAGTGCAGGACAGCGGCACTGCCTATCCTGCGGCGATGTTACCGGGAACAATTTCTGGAACACAAGGATTGTTCCAAAAATCAGGAATGTTCCAGCGGCGAGGTTCTGTTACCGATCACAATTCCGCGTCAGGACCGGGATCCGCGGCGATCATCTCCACCACAGTGTCGACCGTGACACCCGGCCCATTGCTGAGTTCGCCGATCTTCTCGCGGTCTTTCAGCACGATGATGCGGTCGCTCAGGCGCACGACCTCCTCCAGCTCCGAGGAGATGAAGACCACCGCCACCCCGTCGCCGGCGAGCTGACTGATCCGGCGCTGCACGTCGAGCTTGGCCGCGATGTCGATCCCCCGCGTCGGCTCGTCGAGGATGAGCACGTGCGGGCGCACGGCGAGCGCGCGCGCCAGCAGCACCTTCTGCTGCGTCCCCCCGGAGAGCAGTTTGACCGGTCGATCGAGGTCGGCCGGAGACAGATGCAGCGCCTCGACATAGGTGTCGACGATCGCCGCTTCCTCGGCCGCCGACAGCGGGCGCGCCCAACCGCGCAGCGCCTGCAGCGACAGGATCATGTTCTCCCGGGCGGTGAGGTCGCCGATGATGCCCTGCGTGCGTCTACTCTCGGCCGACAGCGCGATGCGGTGGCGCAGCGCGGCCGACGGGCTGCGCAGTTCCACCCGTTCGCCGTCCACCCACAGCTCGCCGCTGTCGGCGCGCGTCGTGCCGCTGAGCAACGACGCGAGCTCGGAGCGCCCGGATCCGCGGAGACCGGCCAGACCCACGATCTCGCCCCGCTGCACCTCGAAGTCGGTTCGTTCGAACTCTCCCCGCCGCCCGACGTCCGTCGCCCGCATCGCCGGCTCTCCGTCCGAGGCGTAGTGATGCGCCTTGCGTTCCGAGCCGAGGGCGCGCAGGCCGTCGAGGTCCTTCCCGAGCATCTTCGAGATGAGGTCAGCCCGCTCGAGATCCCGCGTGGCGTATTCGCCGATCCGTCGACCGCCACGCAGCACGGTCATCCGGTCGCTGATCGCGAAGGCCTGCTCGAGGAAGTGCGTGATGAAGAGGATGGCCACCCCGCGCTCGCGCAGGCCGCGGATCACCCGCATGAGCGTGGCGACCTCCTCCTGGTCGAGGCTCGAGGTCGGCTCGTCGAGGACGAGGACCCGCGGGTCGTCCACGACGGCGCGGGCGAGGGCGACGAGCTGCTTCTGCGCCGGCGTGAGCATCGACAGCGGCGTCTTCGGGTCGAGGTCGTCGAGCCCCAACCGCGACAGGGCACCCGCGGCATCCGCTCGCGTGCGCTTCCAGTCGATGCCGAAGTACCCGCGACGCTCACGGCCCAGCATGACGTTCTCGGCGACGCTGAGGTTCGGGGCCAGCTGCGTCTCCTGGAACACGGTGGCGATGCCGGCGGCGCGACTGTCGGCGACACCGCCGAACCGGCGCGGTTCACCCTCGACGAAGACCACGCCGGCGTCGGGGGCGCGGGTTCCCGTGAGCACCGAGACGAGGGTCGACTTGCCCGCCGCGTTCTCTCCCATCACGGCATGCACCTCACCGGGGAAGAGCCGGAAGTCGACATCGTCGAGCGCGCGCGCCCCGGGGAAGTCGACCGTGATCCCCTGCAGCCGGACGAGCGGCTGCGGGGTGGGCTCGGCGCTCACCGCCCCTCCCGCGGGGCGGCCGACGAGGCACGCGGCACCAGCTCGGTCGGGATGCGGGTCAGCGCCGGGATCTCGCGCCCCTCGATCGCGGCACGGAGCATCTCCACGACGGCGATGCCCAGTGCCCCGAAGTCCTGGCGGACGGTGGTGAGGGGCGGGATGAAGTGACGGGCGAGCGGCACGTCGTCGAAGCCGACGACGCTGATGTCGTTCGGCACGTCGAAGCCCCTGTCGTGCAGGCCGTGGATGAGTCCGATGGCCATGTCGTCGTTGGCCGCGAAGACCGCCGTGTAGTCGGGGAGCCGCTGCAGCCCCCTCGCGAAGTCATAGGCGAAGTCGGCGGACCAGTCCCCCACCACGATCGGCCGCTCGCGGATGCCCCACGACTTGGCCCGGGAGTGGAAGGCCCGCTCCCTGGCGCGCGCGTCCAGCCAGTCCAGCGGTCCGGAGATGTGCAGGATGTCGCGGTGTCCGAGCGCGACGAGGTGATCGACCACGAGCGTCGTCCCGGCGTGCTGGTCGATCGACACCGTGAGGAACGTCGGGTCCGCGTCGGCCTTGACGACGAGCATCGGCACGTTGATCGCGATCCTTCGCAGCGCGGCCACGGACGACGAGCGCGGAGCGATCACGCAGAGAGCATCGACGCCCTGCGTGACGAGGTGGTCCACCGCCTCCTGCGGGGTGAGCGTGTCACCTTCATGGAGCGCGATCGGCGTGACCGAGTAGCCGGCCGCGCGCGACGACATCTCCACCGCGCGCAGGATGCTCGTGGGGCCGTACGCCACCGCGCTCTCGACGATCACGCCGATGCGCTGCGTGCGCTGGGTGGCCAGCGCCCTGGCGACGAGGTTCGGGCGGTAGTCGAGCTCTTCGATGGCCTCGAGCACACGGCGCCGCGTGTCGGGCTTGATGTTCGGGTGGTCGTTCAGCACACGCGAGACGGTCATGTGCGAGACCCCGGCGATCGTCGCGACCTGCCGGATGTTGGGCTTGTCCGAGCCGACGTTCACCATGCGCACCTCCGTCGGCTGCTCCGGTGAATGTTACCGAGAACAACCCAGGGGGTGCAACGACCTCCGCTACAGTCCGAGGCGCTCCAGGTACGGGTTCACCAGGCGGCGCTCCGGGTCGTAGCGGGCGGCGAGCGCGGCGAAGTCGTCCCATCGCGAGTACCGCGAGCGCGTCTCGGCACCGTCGAGCGTGAACACCTTGCCCCAGTGCGGACGAGCGGTCTCGGGCAGCGCGGCCTCGATCGTCGGGAGCAGGGCGCGGACCGCGGCCTCGTCGGGCTTCCAGGTGAAGTGGAGGCCGACGGCATCCGTCCCGTTCGACGAGCTGAGCCACAGGTCGTCCGCGCGCACGGTGCGGATCTCGTTCACGAGCAGCAGCGGCGCGATCTGCCCGGCGAGGGTGCGCACGGCCTGGATCGCGGTGACCGCATCCGCGCGGGGCACGAGGTACTCGCTCTGGATCTCGGCGCCGGCCGACGGCGTGAACTCGAGCTTGAAGTGCGCAAGCCGCTCGAACCACGGACCGGCGACCCCGAGCTGCTCGGTGCACGCGACCGGGTCGACTCCGAGGATCGGATGCCGCTTGCTCACCGCGGGCACCGCGCCGAGCTTCTCGAACAGCGACTCCCGCGCAGCTTCGCGCGCCTCGGGCTGCCGCTGCTTGACCCAGATCTGGTCGACGAAGTCGGTGCGCTCCCAGGTCGAGAACAGGCTCACGCTGGTGCCGATCGAGGTCACATCGTCGAAGTCGGCGAGCACGGCATCCCAGTCCGGCCGCTCGAACACGTGCTGGGCGACCTCGTACGTCGGCTCGACGTCGAGCGTCACGTCGAGCACGGCCCCGAGCGCGCCGAGGCTCACGACCGCACCGTCGAAGTCGGCGTCGCCGCGCTCGAGCGTGCGCGTCTCGCCCGCGGGCGTGAGGATCGTGAGGCCGCGGACCGCACTCGCGAGCGAGCCGATCGCGTCGCCCGAGCCGTGCGTCCCGGTGGCGACCGCCCCCGCGATCGAGATGTGCGGCAGCGAGGCGAGGTTGGCGAGCGCGAGGCCCTCGGCCTCGAGCAGCGGCGCGATGTCGCCGTAGCGGGCGGCGCCTGCGACCTTCACGGCCGTGCGGTTCGTGTTCACCTCGAACACCGCGGGCAGACGGTCGAGCGCGATGAGCACACCGTCGGTGTCGGCGATGTCGTTGAAGCAATGCCGCGACCCGAGGAAGCGCACCGGCCCTCCCTGGCCGAGCAGGGCACCGAGCTCGTCGACCGTCTCCGGGTGCGCGATCGTCGAGGCCCGGTACGTGAGGTTGCCTGCCCAGTTGCGTTCGGTGGTCATGGCGCCATGATAGCCAGGGCAGCGGCGACTACATCGATGTACTCCATCCGCTCCCGGCCTCGACGCTAGGCTGACCGGATGACAGCGCAGCCGCCGCCCCGCGCCACGATGAAGGATGTCGCGGCCCTCGCCGGGGTGTCGACGAAGACCGTCTCGAACGTGGTCACCGGCACGGTTCCCGTCAACGACAGCACGCGTGCCAAGGTCGAGTCGGCGATGGCGCAGCTCGACTTCGTGCCCAACCTCAGCGCCAGGGGGCTGCGCAAGGGACGCTCCGGGATCATCGCCGTCGCCCTCCCCGACCTCGCCACGGCATTCTCGGCCGAGCTCGTGCACCGCATCGTCGAGGCCGCGCACGAGCGGGGTCTCGCCGTGCAGATCGAGGAGACGGCGTCCGAGCCCGAGCGCGAGAAGGAGCTGGTGTCCCGCGCGCGGGCGCACCTGGTGGACGGCCTGATCCTCAACCCGATCCGCCTCGAGGACAGCGTGCTGAAGTACGCCGACCGCCTCCCGCCGCTCGTGGTGATCGGCGAGGTGGAGCAGAACCGCGCCGACCACGTGCGCATCGACAGTCGGCAGGCCGCGGCCGATGCCACGCGTCACGTGCTCTCCCGCGGCGCGACCCGTGTCGCGGTGGTCGGCGCCGACGACGATCCGTCGATCGCCACTGCCACCAGCCGCCTGCGCCTCGAGGGCGTGCACGATGCGCTCCGAGAAGCGGGCATCCCCCGGGATCCGGCCCTCGAGATCAACCGGCTGCCGTGGTCGATGGGCGGTGGTGCGGATGCCGTGCGCATGCTGCTCGAGCGTCGCGTGCCCTTCGACGCGATCGTCGCGTTCACGGATTCACTCGCGCTCGGGGCGCTGCACACACTGCACGACAACGGCATCCGCGTGCCGGACGACGTGATCGTGACCGGTTTCGACGACGTCGAGTTCTCGCGGTACACCTCGCCGGCGCTCACCTCGGTGGCGTTCGATCGGCAGGCGTTCGCGATCGCGGCGCTCGGTCTGCTCGAGTCGCGCATGGACGACCGGGCCGCTCCCCCGCGCGCCCTCACCCTCCCGCATCACCTGCTGGAGCGCGCGAGCACGCAGGGCCGCCCGCGCGGCTACCGTCCCTGACACCCGCCCACTCCTCGGCCCCGATCTGATGCTTGCGCGGTCGATTACATCGATGTAATGATGAGGCGACCCCCGCACAGTCACGAAGGAGTGACGATGACACCCCCACTCGATCTGTCCCGCCGGCAGTTCCTCACCGCCGCCTCGCTCGCCGCCGGCACGGCGCTGCTCGCCGGTTGCGCGCCCGGCACGACCCCCGGCTCCGGCCCGCAGACCCTGCAGTTCTGGCACCTTCTCTCGGGCGGTGACGGCGTGACGATGTCGTCGCTGCTCGATCAGGTCAACGGCGCGCAGTCCGCGTTCCGCATCCGCCCGACCGTGCTCGCCTGGGGCACCCCGTATTACACGAAGCTCGCGATGGCGGGCGCCGGCGGCCGCGCCCCCGACGTCGCCATCATGCACGCGACGCGCACGGTCGGCTGGGCGCCCGGCGGCCTGCTCGACACCTGGGACCTGGACCGTCTCGCCGAGCTCGGCGTCGACAGCACGAAGTTCCCGAAGCCGATCTGGGAGAAGGGCTTCGTGGGCGACGACATGTACAGCGTCGCGCTCGACGCCCACCCCTTCGTGATGATGTTCAACACCGACGTGTGCGATGCCGCCGGGGTCCTCGACTCGGACGGAAAGCTGCAGGAGACGACCTCGCCCGAGGAGTTCCTCGAGCAGCTGCGCACCGTGAGCGGCACCGCATCCGGACACGCCCTCTCGTACGGCTACCTCGGCGACGGCGCGCAGATGTGGCGCCTGTTCTACACCTTCTACTCGCAGCACGGCGGCGCCATGGAGCTGCCCGCCGGCGGCCCCGCCGTGATCGACAAAGACGTCGCGGTCGAATCGCTCACGCTCATGCAGACCTTGCTCGACGGCGAGATCGCGGCCGCCCAGAACGACTACGGCAGCGCCATCGCCGAGTTCGCCACCGGCAAGAGCGGCATGCTCTTCACCGGAGTCTGGGAGCTGCGCACCATGCAGGCCGCCGGCATCCCGTTCGACGCGACCATGATCCCGACGCTCTACGGCACCCCGGCTGTCTACGCCGACTCGCACTCCTTCGTCCTCCCGCACCAGTCCAGTGCCGACCCCGTGCGTCGCGATCTCACCTACGAGTTCGTCGCCGACATGCTGAAGAACTCCTTCGGCTGGGCCGAGGCCGGCCACATCCCCGCGTTCCTCCCCGTGACCGAATCCCCCGAGTACGCCGACCTCATCCCCCAGGCGAACTACGCCGAGGCAGCGCAGCACGTCGTGTACGACCCGACCGCGTGGTTCACCGGCTCGGGCTCCAACTTCCAGGCCGAGTTCGGTGCCGCCGTGCAGAACGTGCTGCTCTCGGGCGACGACCCGGCGGCCGCGATCGACCGCTTCGAGGCACGGGTGAACACCCTGCTCCGACAGCCGAACCCGGCAGACCCCGAAGGGACGTTCGGATCATGACCTCCGCCACCGACTCCACCCGCACGATCGTCACCGGGTCCCGCACCACCCCGCGCGGACGCCGCGCCGGCTCCCGCAACCGCGAGCAGCTCATCAGCTGGGTCTTCCTCGCACCGTTCCTCGTGGCCTTCGCCCTGTTCCTCGTCTGGCCGATCATCCACGGATTCATCCTCAGCTTCACCGACCAGTCCCTCACCGGGGCCGGCGGCTCGTTCATCGGATTCGCCAACTACGCCGAGGCGTTCGTCGATCCGAAGATGTGGCAGTCGATGGGCAACACCGTCTGGTTCACGCTGCTCTCCACGGTGCCCCTCGTCGTGATCGCCCTCGCGATGGCGGCCCTCGTCGACCGCGGCATCCCCGGCCAGTGGCTGTGGCGCCTGTCGTTCTTCATGCCGTTCCTGCTCGCCTCCACCGTGATCTCGCAGATCTGGGTCTGGATCTTCAACCCCCAGGTGGGTGCCGCCAACAACATCCTCGAGTTCTTCGGTCTCGAGCCGCTCGCGTGGCTGCAGAACCCCGAGACCAACATGCTGTCGATCGTGATCGCGACCGTGTGGTGGACGGTCGGCTTCAACTTCCTGCTCTACCTCGCGGCCATGCAGAACATCCCACCGCAGCAGTACGAGGCCGCCTCCCTCGACGGCGCCGGCGCCTGGCGCCAGTTCTGGTCCATCACGCTCCCGCAGCTGGGACCGGCGACGGTGCTCATCCTGATCCTGCAGATCCTCGCCTCACTCAAGCTGTTCGATCAGGCGTACCAGATGCTCGGCGGGGTCGCGAGCGACACCACCCGCTCGATCGTGCAGTACATCTACGAGGCCGGTTTCGTCAGCTACCGGTTCGGCTACTCGGCCGCCATCTCCTACGTCTTCTTCGCCCTCATCGTCATCCTCGGCGTCGCGCAGGCCCTGATCACGCGCCGCCGGAAGGAGCAGTTCTGATGTCCACCGCCACCGCATCCCCCCTCGCATCCACCGCCACCGAGACGATCACGACGGCGTCGTCGCGTCGCCCCCGGCGCTCGCACCTGCCCGGGCAGAAGCCGTTCGGACCGCTCCGCATCACCGCCTTCGTCGTGCTGCTGCTGCTCGCCATCGGCTGGCTGCTGCCGTTCCTCTGGGCGGTCGCGACCGCGTTCAAGACCGAGACGGATGCCGCATCCGGCGACCCCGGCTGGATCGGCGCGAGCGGACCCACCATCGAGGCGTTCACCGCGATCCTCTCGCAGGGCAACGTCTACACCTGGGCGCTGAACAGCCTGCTCACCTCCGTGGCGATCACCGTGATCACCCTGGCGATCTCGGCACTCGCGGCCTACGCCTTCTCGCGCCTGGACTTCACTGGACGCAAGTGGCTGTTCGTGGTGATCATCGCCTCGATCGTCGTGCCGCCGCAGGTGCTGATCATCCCCCTGTTCTACGAGATGCTCGCGTTCAACATGGTCGACACCTACTGGGGTCTGATCCTGCCGCAGGTCGTGGCACCCGCGATGGTGTTCATCCTCAAGCGGTTCTTCGACGCCATCCCGATCGAGCTGGAAGACGCGGCGCGCGTCGACGGCGCCGGCCGGTTCCGGATCTTCTGGTCGATCGTGCTGCCGCTCTCCCGTCCGATCATGGCCTCGGTCGCGATCTTCGTGTTCATCAGCGCGTGGAACAACTTCCTCTGGCCGTTCCTCGTGATCAACGACACCACGCTGATGACGCTGCCGGTCGGACTCCAGACCGTGATCAGCGCCTACGGCGTGCAGTACGCCCAGGTCATGGCGCAGGCGGTGCTCGCGGCGCTGCCGCTCATCATCGTGTTCATGATCTTCCAGAAGCAGATCGTCAAGGGAGTCGCGACGAGCGGCTTCGGCGGTCAGTAGTCCCCCACCCGGCTCGAGAGCCAGAAATCTAGGAGAGCAATGTCTCAGGCCCGCATCACCATCGACCGCGACTTCACGATCGCCGACGTCCCCCGGAGGCTCTTCGGCTCGTTCGTCGAGCACATGGGGCGCTGCGTCTACACCGGCATCTACGAGCCGGGGCACCCGCAGGCCGACGAGCGCGGTTTCCGGCAGGACGTGCTGGCGCTCGTGAAGGACATGGGACCGACCGTGGTCCGCTACCCCGGCGGCAACTTCGTCTCGGGCTACCGCTGGGAAGACGGCGTCGGCCCGGTCGAGGACCGGCCGGTGCGCATCGACGGCGCCTGGCACACGATCGAGACGAACGCCTTCGGCCTGCACGAGTTCATGGACTGGGCGAAGGAGGCGGATGTCGAGGTGATGGAGGCCGTCAACCTCGGCACCCGCGGCGTCGAGGAGGCGCGCGCGCTCGTCGAGTACGCCAACCACCCCGGCGGCACGTACTGGTCGGACCTGCGCCGCAAGAACGGCGCCGAGCGGCCCTTCGACATCAAGCTGTGGTGCCTGGGCAACGAGCTGGACGGCCCCTGGCAGATCGGCGGCAAGACCGCGACCGAGTACGGGCGGCTCGCCCAGGAGTCCGCCAAGGCGATGCGTCTGGTCGACCCGTCGATCGAGCTCGTCGCCGTCGGCTCGTCGGGGCGGACGATGCCGACGTTCGGCACCTGGGAGCACACGGTTCTCACCCACGCCTACGACGAGGTCGACTTCATCTCGATGCACGCGTACTACCAGGAGCACGACGGCGACGCCGAGTCGTTCCTCGCCGAGTCCGTCGACATGGACGCGTTCATCGAGGGTGTCATCGCCACGATCGACGCGGTCAAGGCGTCCGGCAAGCACACGAAGCAGGTCGACATCTCGTTCGACGAGTGGAACGTGTGGGACCAGGTGAAGTACAACGACGTCGAGGCCAAGGAGATCGAGAACGCCGGGTGGCGCCAGCATCCGCGACTCATCGAAGACACCTACTCGGTGACGGATGCCGTCGTGGTCGGCACCCTGCTGAACAGCCTGCTGCGCCACGGCGACCGCGTGAAAATCGCCAACCAGGCGCAGCTCGTGAACGTTATCGCCCCGATCCGCTCGGAGGAGAACGGTCCGGCCTGGCGGCAGACGAGCTTCTGGCCGTTCGAGCGGATGGCTCGGCTCGCGAAGGGCCGCATCCTGCGCCTCGCGGTGTCGGCTCCGCAGATCGAGACGAAGCGCTACGGCGGGGTCGACGCGGTCGACGCCGCCGCCACCTGGGACGAGGCGACCGGACGCGTGGTCGTGTTCGTCGCGAACCGCTCGCTCGACGAGTCGAGCGATCTGACGATCGACCTGCACGGACTCGGCGACCTGCGCGTGGTCACCGCCGAGACCCTGACCATCCCCGAGGGTGGCGACCGCCACACGTCGAACCTCGAGACCACGCCCGACAGCGTGCACATGGTGCCGCTCGGGGCGGCCGAGGTCGTCGACGGCGCCGTGCGTGCGACGCTGCCGCCACTGTCGTGGTCGGTGATCGAGCTCGACGTCGCTCGGGCCTGAGACGTCCGGCGGGCTCGGCGACCTCGCGGTCGCCGAGCCCGCGGGACGCACGCGATCACGGCGCTCAGGGCAACCACTCTCAGGGCCAGTCGACGGCCTCCAGGACCGGCCAGGCGCCGTCCGAGGCGTTCGCGATGACGGTCCCCGTCACGCTCGATTCGGGGTCGTGCCAGGTGCGCGCCGAGACTCCGGCGTCGTACCCCTCGAGGATCACGGTGCCCGATTCCCATCCGCGCCAGAAGCCCCGCGCGTAGCGCATGTTCTCGTCCTCGACCTCGTTCAGCGGTTCGGTGAGCACGGCCAGCATCTGCGCGCTCACGATCCGGTGATCGAACAGCGCCGTCCAGAACGCGTGCAGATCGGCGGCCGTCGTGGCCGCGCCGCCGTCTCCGCTCCCGCGCACCGGCAGGTGGAGCACGTTCGTGCGGTCGTCGGTGTCGCCCAGGTACCCGAGAGCGAGATCCCCCGGCATGTCGTCGGTGCGGGGATATCCGCTCGACGCCATCCCGGCGGGAGCGAAGACGCGCTCCTGGACGAGCTCGTGGAACGGCGTCTTCGACGCGCGCTCCGCCACCAGCGCCAGCAGCACGAAACCGCTGTTGCAGTAGGCGAATCGCGAGCCCGGCGCGCTCACCTGCGGCCGGCCGTCGAGCACCGGCACGAACGCCTCGGTGTTGTCGAGCTCATGCAGGGGGCGGTCGATCACGTAGTCGGTGATCGAACCGCTCGACTCGTCGATGTAGTCGCCGATGCCCGACGTGTGGGACAGCAGGTGCTCGACCGTGACGGTGTCGTCGACGAGCGGGAGATCGTCGCCGAGGAAGGGCCTCACCAGGCCGTCGAGCGCGAGCGTCCCGTCATCGACGAGCGCTCCGATCGTGACCGCGGTGAAACCCTTCGCGATGCTGGCGACGCCGCACCGGCTCTCCGCCGCCATCGGCAGGCCGTGGGCGCGGTCCGCGAGCCCGTACCCGCGGGCGAACGGTTCTTCGCCGGGACGGTCGACGCGGATCACCCCGCTGAATCCATTGGCTTCGGCGGCCT
Organism: Microbacterium sp. Cr-K20; assembly: GCF_000708325.1. Classification (NCBI taxonomy): domain Bacteria; kingdom Bacillati; phylum Actinomycetota; class Actinomycetes; order Micrococcales; family Microbacteriaceae; genus Microbacterium; species Microbacterium sp. Cr-K20. Next base: position 41,662 of record NZ_JARE01000043.1, read on the forward strand.
CGTGCAGGGCCAGTGCGACAGCTGTTCTCGCAGTGGTCATGTGTCCGTACCCCTTCTCGTACTCGTCTTCGCTGACGGGTCTTCTCTTACTCGTTTCCGATCGCGGCGGTGGTCGCCCGCACGACCAGTCTGGTGGGTAGCGTGACGTGCATCTCCTCCACGGGCTGCCCGGCGAGGAGGGCGAAGACCATCTCGGCCGCCACCGACCCCAGGCGTCGCATCGGCTGCTGGATCGTGGTGAGCGGCAGGGCGCGGCGGGAGGCCTCCGGCACGTCGTCGAAACCGACCACCGAGAGGTCTTCCGGCACCCGGAGCCCGAGCTCGTGCGCGACCTCGATCACGGCGATGGCCGAGAGGTCGTTCGCGGCGAACACGGCCGTGGGCCGGGAGGGTCCGGCCAGCAGGATCCGCGCCGAGTCCCTCGTGGTCTCGAGCTCGTAGCGACCGGAGCGGATCAGATCGGGATCGACCGGGATGCCGGCGTCGCTCAGCGCGCGTCGATATCCGGCATCGCGCAGGCCCGCGGATCGCAGATCGGGGCGCCCGCCCAGGAAGCTGATCCGGCGGTGCCCGAGGTCGAGCAGGTGCCGGGTCGCCGTCAGCGCGCCGCCGAAGCTGTCCGACTCGACGGTCGGCAGGTCGGCGCGGCCGGTGTGCGGGTCGATCGCGACGACGGGGATCTCGGTCGACGCGCCGACGACCGTGGGGGTGACCATGATCGCGGCGTCGATGAGGGTGCCGGAGAGCCGACTGAGTGACCGCCGCTCCCACCCTTCGCCCTGTCCATGCCGCGAACCGCTGTACGCCAGCAGGTCGAAGGCGGTGTCGTGCACGGCCGCGCCGACGCCCTTGAGGATCTCGGCGCTGAACGGCTCGAAGTCGGCCAGGAGCACCCCGATCACGCCCGTGCGTCTAGCCCGCATGCTGCTCGCCACCAGGCTCGATTCGTAGCCCAGTTCCTGCACCACATCGAGCACGCGCCGGACCGTCGCATCCGCTATCCCGTAGCGTCCGTTCACCGCCTTCGACACGGTCGACACCGAGACGCCGGCGGCCTTCGCGACGTCGTGGATCGTGGTTCTCCCGCTCATGGTCGCCCAGCGTATCCGGGGATGCCGCCCGCATGGAAACTGTTTTCGAAAACGTTTGACGGTCCTCACGAACGACAGCAGACTGCAACGCGACGCGGTCACACCCCCTGATGCCGCGGCGCCTGCAGAGACGCGGCGCAACTCTCGATGAGGAGAACCATCACATGAACAGCACACGGCGTTCCTTGATCTCCGCGGCCGCGATAGCCGCCGTCGGAACTCTCGCACTCAGCGGGTGCACGGCCAGCACCCCCGACGGCGGAGGTGGTGGCGACGCCGCCATGACGCTCTGGCACAACTCCACCACCGGACCCGGCGTGGAGTTCTGGGAGCAGACCGTCGCCGACTTCGAGAAGGAGAACCCCGGGGTCACGATCGAGATCCAGTCGATCCAGAACGAAGACCTCGACGGCAAGCTCCAGACCGCGCTCAACTCCGGCGATGCTCCCGACATCTTCCTGCAGCGCGGTGGCGGAAAGATGGCCGCGATGGTCAAGGCCGGCCAGCTCAAGGACCTGACCGACTCGATCAGCGGTGGCGCTGCCGAGGAGATCTCCGACGCCGCCTACTCGGCCAGCAGCCTGGACGACAAGATCTATGCGATGCCGGTGGCCGTGCTCCCCGGCGGACTCTTCTACAGCCAGGACCTGTTCGACGAGGCCGGCATCACCGAGAACCCCACCACGATGGACGAGCTCGAGGCCGCCACCGAGAAGCTCAAGGCCGCCGGCATCGACCCGGTCGCCCTCGGCGCGAAGGATGCCTGGCCCGCAGCCCACTGGTACTACTGGCTGGCGCTGCGCGAGTGCAGTGCCGAGACGCTCGCCAAGGCCGCCGACGAGATGAACTTCGACGACGACTGCTGGGTGCGCGCGGGCGAAGACCTGCAGGTGTTCGCGGCCACCGAGCCGTTCAACTCCGGCTTCCTCACCACCACCGCCCAGCAGGGCGCGGGCAGCTCGGCCGGGCTCATCGCCAACCACCAGGCCGGCATGGAGCTCATGGGCGCGTGGAACCCCGGCGTCATCGGATCGCTCACGCCCGACCAGAAGCCGCTGCCCGACCTGTCGTGGTTCCCGTTCCCCGAGGTCGAGGGCGGCGACGGTGAGGCAGGGTCCATGATGGGCGGCGTCGACGGATACTCGTGCTCGGTGGATGCGCCCGACGCCTGCGTCGACTTCCTCAACTACCTCGGCACGTCCGACGTGCAGACCGCCTACTACAAGGCGTTCAACGCCCCGCCGGTGAACACGGTGGCGCAGGAGGCAGTGACCGAGCAGTATCTCAAGGACATCCTCGCGGCCTACAACGCGGCGCCGTACGCGACGCAGTGGCTCGACACGGTCTACGGACAGAACGTGGGCAACGCGCTCAACGTCGCCGTGGTCAACATGCTCGCCGGTCAAGGAACCCCGGAGGACATCGTCAAGGCCGTCCAGGATGCCGCAGCCAAGGCATAAGGCGGCCGCCCGGCTGGAAGTGATCCTTCTGGCCGGGCCCGCCCTCCTGGTCTTCCTCGCCTTCGTCATCTTCCCGGTGCTGATGGCGGGCTACTACGGCTTCTTCAGCTGGCAGGGTTACGGCCCGCCCACCGACTTCGTCGGGTTGAAGAACTATCTGACGATCCTGCAGGATCCGCTGTTCCACGATGCGCTGGCCCACAACGGGTTCATCCTCGTGTTCTCGCTCATCCTGCAGGGACCGGCGGCGATCCTCCTCGCGCTCCTGCTCAACCGGCGGATGCGCGGCCAGTCGCTGATCCGCGTGCTGATCTTCATCCCCTACGTGATCTCCGAGGTCGTGGTGGGCACGGGCTGGAGCCTGATGCTGCAGACCAGCGGCGCGTTCAACGACCTGCTGGAGAAGATGGGCCTCGGGTTCCTCGCAAACGACTGGCTCTCGAACCCGGACATCGCGATCTGGACGCTGATGGTGATCATCACCTGGAAGTACGTCGGGTTCGCGGTGATCCTGTTCCTCGCGGGGCTCCAGGGCATTCCGGAGGAGCTGCACGAGGCGGCCTCGATCGACGGCGCCTCGTACTGGCAGATCCAGTGGCGCATCACGCTGCCGCTGCTCGCGCCGACCCTGCGCATCTGGGCGTTCCTTTCGATCATCGGCTCGCTGCAGCTGTTCGACCTGGTCTACATCATCTGGGGGCAGTACATCGCCTCCACCGCCGGCACCTCGACCATGGCGACCTACATGGTCTCCGAGGGGCGCAACGCCGGCAACTTCGGGTACGGCAACGCGGTCGCGGTCGTCCTGTTCCTGATCTCGCTCGTCGTGGCACTGATCTACCAGCGCGCGGTGCTGCGTCGCGACACGGACGGCGCCCTCACCGGCGCCCCTGCACGGAAGAAGAGGACGACGCGATGACCGCCACCTCGGTACTCGTCACCCAGCGACCCGGACGCGCCGGGCGCCCCGGACGCGCTCCGCGCCCGCGGCCACCCTGGGCCAACCCGACCGTCTACTTCGTCGCGCTGATCGTCGTCGGGCTCATGCTCGCCCCGATCGCGTACATCATCATCGGCGGATTCCGCACGAACGCGCAGATCACGACCGACCCGTCGGGAATGCCGCAGCCGTGGGTGTTCTCCAACTACTTCGACGTCATCACCGGTGGCGTGTTCTGGCGGCAGGTGCTCAATTCCACCATCGTCGCCCTCGCCACCACGATCGGTGTCGTCGCGCTGGGGCTGATGGCCGCGTACGTGCTCGCCCGCTACCGGTTCGCCGGCCGCGGAGTGCTCTACGCGTTCTTCGCCGCGGGGCTCATGTTCCCGCTGACGGTCGCGATCACCCCGCTGTACATCGTGGTGCGCAGCCTCGGGCTGATGAACTCGCTCGGCGGGGTCATCCTGCCGCAGATCGCCTTCGCCCTCCCGACGACGATCATCATCCTGGTCCCGTTCCTGCGCGCCATCCCCGACGAGATCCAGGAGGCGGCGTTCATCGACGGATGCAGCCGGATCGGCTTCTTCTGGCGCATGGTGCTGCCCCTCTCGATCCCCGGTGTGATCACCACCGGCATCCTCGCGTTCATCGGCAGCTGGAACGGATACCTCCTCCCGCTGTTCGTGCTCAACGATGCGGCGGCGTTCACCCTCCCGCTGGGCGTGCAGTCGTTCGCGTCGCAGTACTCGGTCGACACCGCGAAGGTCCTCGCCTTCACCTCGCTGTCGATGATCCCCGCCCTGATCTTCTTCAGCCTCTTCGAGCGCCGCATCGTCGGCGGACTGACTGGCGCGGTCAAGGGCTGACGATGTCGACGCAGACCCCACAGAAAGAGACGCACGTGCTCGCTCCCACACCCCGCCCCCGATTCTCCGCGCGCGTCGAGGGTCTCCTCGAGCAGATGACGCTCGAGGAGAAGCAAGCGCAGCTCGTCGGCTTCTGGGTGGATCAGGGAGACGAGCTCGTCGCCCCGATGGCCGGCGAGAAGAAGACCTCGACCCGCTACGAGGATGCGACGGCGCACGGCATCGGCCACCTGACGCGCGTGTACGGCACGCGCCCGGTCGACCCGATCGAGCGCGCGCAGTGGCTGTGGGGTGAGCAGGCACGGCTGCAGCGCGAGACCCGGCTGGGCATCCCTGCCCTCGTGCACGAGGAGTGCCTGACCGGCCTGGCCGCCTGGCAGGCGGCGACCTTCCCGACCCCGCTCGCGTGGGGCGCATCCTTCGATCCCGAGCTGGTCGAGGAGGTGGGGCGGGCGATCGGATCGTCGATGCGGACACTCGGCATCCATCAGGGACTCGCTCCCGTGCTCGACGTCGTCCGCGATCCGCGGTGGGGGCGCGTCGACGAGTGCATCGCCGAGGACCCGCTGCTCGTGGGAACCGTCGGCACCGCCTACGTCCGCGGCCTGCAGTCGGAGGGCGTGCACGCCACCCTCAAGCATTTCGTCGGATACTCGGCGTCGACCGCGGGCCGCAATCACGCGCCGGTGCACGCCGGGCGGCGGGAGATCGAGGATGTGCTGCTCCCGCCGTTCGAGATGGCCGTGCGCGAGGGCGGGGTGCGCAGCGTCATGAACTCGTACACCGACATCGACGGGGTGCCGGTGGCCGCTGATCCGTACTACCTCGACGAGGTGCTGCGCGGACGCTGGGGGTTCGACGGGGTGGTCGTGTCGGACTACTTCGCCGTGGACTTCCTGCAGAGCATGCACCACGTCGCGGCCGACTCCGCGCAGGCCGCCGCTCTGGCGATCACCGCCGGGATCGACGTGGAGCTCCCCTCGCCGGACGCGTACACGACCCTCGCCACGCAGGTGCGCGACGGGTCGCTGGAGCAGAGCATCCTGGACCGGGCGGTCGGACGCGTCCTGACGCAGAAGGAGGAGCTGGGACTGCTGGATGCCGACTTCACGGTCGCGCCCGCCGCGATCGACCTGGATTCCCCCGAGCACCGCGCACTCGCCCGCCGACTCGCGGAGGAGTCGATCGTGCTGCTGAGCAACGACGGCGTACTGCCGCTGGATGCCTCCGGTGCGCCACGGATCGCGGTCATCGGACCGAACGCCGACAGCGCGGAGGCTCTCATGGGCTGCTATTCGTTCGTGAACCACGTGCTCGCGCACCACCCCGAGGTGCCCGCCGGCATCGCCCTGCCGAGCGTGCTCGACGGACTCCGTGCCGAGCTCCCCGCAGCCACCATCACCCATGTCGTCGGCGGCGAGGTCGAGGGCGAGGACCGCAGTGGATTCCCGGCCGCGGTCACCGCCGCTGGCGAGGCCGACGTGGCGATCGTCGTGGTCGGCGACCGGGCCGGACTCTTCGGACGCGGCACGGTCGGCGAAGGCAACGACGTCGACTCGCTGGAACTCCCCGGGGTGCAGCGCGCCCTGGTCGAGGCCGTCGTCGCGACCGGCACCCCGGTGGTCGTCGTCGCGCTCACCGGTCGCCCGTACGCGCTGGACTGGGCACTGCCGCATCGGGAGTCGGGCGCCGGACTGACCGCCGGCCTGGGGTCGGTGAACTCGCCTACTCCGTCCGGCACTGCCGCCACCGAGAAGCGCTCGCTCCCGGCGGCCGTGCTGCAGGCGTTCTTCCCCGGCGAAGAAGGAGGCCCGGCCGTCGCGGCCGTGTTGAGCGGGGCCGTCGCCCCGTCGGGACGGCTCCCGGTGTCGCTGCCGCGGTCGGCGGGCGTGCAGCCCTATTCGTACCTGCATCCCGCGCTCGGTGGACGCACGGACGTGTCGAGCGTCGATCCGTCGCCGGCGCGGCCGTTCGGGTTCGGACTCGGCTACACGACCTTCGCGCACGAGCAGCTGACGTCCGACGCGACGGTCGGTGCGGGCGCGGAGTTCCGGGCCTCGGTGCTCGTCCGCAACTCCGGCACCCGCGCGGGCACCGACGTCGTGCAGTTGTATGCGCACGACGAGGTCGCGAGCGTGGCCCGCCCGGTCGCGCAGCTGATCGGGTTCCAGCGGGTCTCGCTGGAAGCGGGCGCGGAGCAGCGCGTGGAATTCACGGTTCCCACGGAGCGCCTCGCGTTCACGGGCGTCGACGGAATCCGGAGGGTGGAACCGGGGCGGATCCGGCTGTGGGTCGGGGGCGCCTGTGACGACGAGGAGACTTCGACCGCGATCGAGATCGTCGGCTGAGAGCTCTCAGTACATCTCCCCGACGGGGACCGGAACGTCGAGCACGTTGCCCGGCTGCGCGAGCGGGCACGCCCACGCCGGGTCGTAGGCGCAGGACGGGTTGTAGGCGAAGTTGAAGTCGAGCACGATCGTGCCGCCTGCGGCATCCGATCCCAGGTCGGCGCCCTTGATGGTGTCGATCAGGTAGCGACCGCCGCCGTACGTTCCGCCCTCGCGTCCGGCGAGCGCGTCACGCACCGGGATGAACAGGCCCCCGCCGTAGGTGGTGAGTCGCCAGACGTCGAGCGATCCGGCATCGGGGATCTCGACCCGGCCGATGCGCTCGAACGGTACGACACCGTCGGTCCCCGTCGCGAAGTCGAAGCCGCCGGGATCGGCGGGCAGGATCGGCAGCTCGAAGCGCCAGTCCGGATCGTAGGACGCGAGGGGCAGACCCTCGAACAGCGGCCGGTCCTCGGGCAGCAGCGGCGTCGCGGGGTGGTGGAGCATCAGCTCGTCGCGCTCCATCCGCCACAGCTCGTGAGCGTCTTCAGGCGAGTCGGCGAGACGCACGGCGTCGTACAGGGCGAAGACCCGTCGGCGCCAGTCGGCGACTTCGAGGGCGGTGCGGGCGCTCGTGCGGGTGCTCGTCATGCGTCCAGGCTACGGGCCGGGCAGCGGGTGCGAGGCGGATCCGGCGATCATCTCGGCGTACCCCTCTTCGTAGGTGGGGTAGTCGAGACGCCCGAGCAGCGAGTGGAGCAGCGACCCGTCGTACACGAACCCGCGCGGGCCGTCGGATGCCTCGTCGGGTGGAACAGCGACGCCCAGCTCCCCGGCGAGGAAGCGGACGACGTCACCGAGAGGTGCCGGTCGTTCGTCGACCGCGTGTACCAGCCGCGGCGGGTCGTCGGTGCGCAGCAGCAGGTCGAGCGTGCGCACGAGGTCGGTCTCGTGGATGCGGTTCGTGAGCCGGGAGTGGTCGACCGCCGCGCCCTCGCGGACCTTACGCAGCAGGAACTCGCGACCGGGACCGTAGATCCCCGCCGGTCGCACGACCACGGCGTCGAACAGTTCGGCCGCCGCCCGCTCGCCGTCACGGAGCCCCCGCGAGCGCTCGGTCTCGGCCGCGGGCTCGTCCTGCTCGGTGAGAGGACGGTCGGCCGTGAAGGCACTCCCTTCGAAGACACCGGTCGACGACACGAACACGGTGCGAGCGGGCATTGCCGGCAGGGCATCCCGGAGGTGGCCGAGCGCCGTGCGATAGGAGTGTTCCGCGGCGCCCGGCGGCAACGTGATCACGATCGCGTCGACGGCGGGCAGCGGCGTCGTGAGCGGCTGGGAGAGATCAGCGCGGATGCCGACCACGCCGGCGGGCAGCTCCCCGTCACTCCGCCGCAGAGCGAAGACCTCACCGCCGTCGTTGAGAAGCCGTGGCGCCAGGCGCGCGCCGAGCTTGCCGAATCCGACCAGGAGTGTGCGCCGCGGCGCCGGAGTGGTGTCCATCGGTTCCAGGCTCCCACAGGTCCCACACACGCAGAAGCGCCGCACCCTCCGAAGAGGATGCGGCGCTTCGGCCGTGCAGCGCGCGTTACTCCGCTGCGGCGATCTTCTTGGCGTCGTCCGTGTTGAGCACGCGGAACAGGATCGCGGCGATCACGGCGCCCACGACCGGGGCGGCGATGTAGAGCCAGAGCGAGCTCCACGCGAAGTGACCGCTGACCGAGAGGCCGAGCGCGACGGCCGGGTTGAAACCGCCGCCCGAGATCGATCCGACCGTGGCCGCGCCCACGAACACGGTCGCACCGATCGCGAGGCCGTAGAAGGAGTTGCCCGCGGTGTCCTTCGAGGTGGCCGTGTTGAGCACGACCCACACGAGGATCAGCGTGAACAGCGCCTCGACGAGGAAGGCCGGGCCGACCTCGATGACCATGGCCTCTGCGCCGGCCGGCCAGACCGACATGCTGACGAGTGCGGCCACCGCGCCACCGACGAACTGTGCGACGAGGTAGGCGATGAAGTCGGCGACGCTGAGGCCGCCGCGCAGGAACACACCGACCGAGACGGCCGGGTTGAGGTGGGCGCCCGAGATGTGACCCGTGGAGAACACGAGCACCATCAGGGTGAAACCGATCGCGAGGGGCGTCAGCGGACTGTCGCTGTTCACCGCCGCGATGATCGCGAGAACGAAGAGGAAGGTGGCGACCGCTTCTGCGAGCGCCTTGCGTGCCGTACCAGTCATGAGAGAGCCCTTTGCTTGGGAATTCCGGAGAGGGGAAGTCACCCGTTTGCCCGCGCACCCTGGCCGACGCACCCCTCGTGCGGCACCGACGCTATCGCTGCGCGCACCGGAATATCGGGAAGCCGCGCGGTATTGCTGTGAATTCCCTGAACTCAGGTGCGTGCCCCGATCGCGGCGACATCCACAGCGTCCGGATGCCGGAATCACGCCGGTGATGTCAACCCCGTGGCCCGCGCTCCCCCCTTCCCCGTAGCGTGCGAGGATGACCAGCGAGACTGCCTCCGGCGCCGAGGCCCCCACGCGGCTGAGACGAGCGATCACCGGCCCGCTGCTGTTCGCCTTCATCCTCGGAGATGTGCTCGGTGCGGGCATCTACGCGCTGATGGGCGTGCTCTCCGAGAAGGTGGGCGGCATGCTGTGGGCGCCGCTGCTCCTGGCGCTGCTGCTCGCCATGCTCACCGCCGGCTCCTACGCCGAACTGGTCACCAAGTACCCACGCGCGGGCGGGGCCGCGGTCTTCGCCGAGCGCGCGTTCCACAGCCCGCTCGTCTCGTTCCTCGTGGGCTTCAGCATGCTCGCGGCGGGTGTGACCAGCGCGGCGGGGCTCGCCATCGCGTTCGCGGGCGACTACCTGGGCACCTTCCTCGACCTGCCGACCATCCCGGTCGCCATCGCCTTCCTCGCCCTGGTCGGACTGCTGAACGCCCGCGGCATCCGCGAGTCCCTGGGGGCCAACCTCGTGATGACCGCGATCGAGCTCAGCGGACTCGTGATCGTCATCGCCGTGGTCGCGATCTTCCTCGGCGGCGGAGGCGGTGACGTGTCACGCGTGACCCAGGCGCCCGAGGGCACGAGCGTCGCCATGGCCGTGCTCTCGGGAGCCGTCATCGCGTACTACTCGTTCGTCGGCTTCGAGACCTCCGCCAACATGATCGAGGAGGTGAAGGATCCGCGGCGCACCTACCCGCGTGCCCTGTTCGGAGCACTCATCACCGCCGGCGCCGTCTACGTCCTCGTCGGCCTCGCGAGCTCGATCGCCCTCCCGCCCGCCGAGCTGCAGGAGTCCAGCGGCCCGCTGCTCGCCGTGGTCGAAGCCACCGGCGTCAGCATCCCCTCCTGGCTGTTCAGCCTCATCGCCCTCGTCGCCGTCGCGAACGGCGCCCTGCTGACCATGATCATGGTCAGCCGCCTGACCTACGGCATGGCCGAGCAGGGCCTGCTGCCGCCGGTGCTCGGCCGCGTGCTCCCGAAACGGAAGACACCGTGGGTCGCGATCCTCACCACCACGCTCGTCGCGATGGGGCTGACCCTCGTCGGCGATCTGGCGACGCTCGCCGAGACCGTGGTCCTGCTGCTCCTGGTCGTCTTCCTCAGCGTGAACATCTCGGTGCTGGTCCTCCGGCGGGATCACGTCGAGCACGATCACTTCCGGGTGTGGACGTTCGTCCCCGTGCTCGGCATCGCCTCGTGCATCCTGCTGCTCACCCAGCAGCGCCCGGTCGTCTGGCTCTTCGGTGCGATCCTGCTCGCCGTCGGCGGCGTGCTGTACCTGCTGGCCCGCTGGAACCGGAAGCGCACCGGCGGCGCACCGCTCGGGACCGGCCCGAAACCTGACACCGAAACCGACCCGAAGGAGAATCATGAGCACGCCTGAGAACAGCGCCGAAGACATGACGAGCGCCGAGAAGCGCCACGATCAGCTCACCGCTGCGCCGGATGCGACCGAGGCCGACGCCGCCCCGCGCATCGAGGTCAGCGAGCACGACGGCAACACCCGGATCGACATCGCCCCCGACGCTCCGGTGCGTCCGGGGCCCGGCCCCGGAGTCGAGACCGACGACTGAGCCGCGGTTCAGACCCCGGCGGTCGCGCCGATCCGCTCCTGTGTGCTCGTGACGGTCGCGAACCCGCGTGCCGAGAGGATGCTCTCGGTGCGGCGCATGAGATCCTCCCCCGACACCGCGGCGAGCGCACCGTGAGCCGGGATGGCGGAGGTGGTCGTCGCATCCGTCACGAACTCGACCTCGAAGCCGAGGTCGGCGGCGATACGGGTGGTCGTCTCGCAGCACTGCTCCGTGCGGATGCCGCAGACGACGACGCGGCCGATGCCGGCGCGCCGCAGTCGCTCCTCGAGATCGGTGGACCCGAACGCGTTGACGGTCGTCTTGGTGACGGCGTCCTCGGACTCCCGAGGCTCGAGCTCCTCGATCACCCGCACGAACCCGTTGGCGGGATCGAACACGCCCCCGGTGCCCGGTTCGGAGTGGGTGACCCACACGACCGGGTCGCCGACTTCGCGGGCGTGCGCGACGAGGAGTGCGATGTTGTCGAGCACTGCCGGGTTCGCGGTCGCCGCCCAGTCGTCGGCGCGCTGGCGGAACGACTCCTGCGCGTCGATGACCAGCAGGGCGGTGTCGGGAGAAGTCGTCATGGACTCATCGTGATCGCCGCCGAGGCGCCGGGCAAGATCCGATCCGGCCAACGACCGCACGGTTCCGGACAGCGTCAGAGCCAGCCCTTGCGCTTGAACACCGCGTACAGGGCGAAGCCCAGCACGACCATCATGCCGATGGCCATCGGATAGCCGAGCAGCCAGTGCAGCTCGGGCATGTGGTCGAAGTTCATGCCGTAGATCGTGCCGACCAGCGTCGGCGCGAAGAGGATCGCCGCCCAGCCCGAGATCTTCTTGACCTCGTCGTTCTGACGGATGCTGAGCTCCGTCATCCGCCGCATCTCCTCGTTCTGCCGACGGGCCACGATCGTCGACTCGACGGTGAGGGCGTTGTCGAGCACGGTGCGGAAGGTCGTCGCGCGGTCGCTCACCCGGAGCGTGTGATCGAGCACGTCGCGCAGGTACCTGCGCAGCTCCTCCCCCACGAGGTACTTGTCCGAGCCGCGCAGCAGCGCCTCGAGCATCCCGGAGAGCGGCTGCGTCGCGCGCTGGAAATCGATGACCTCCCTGCCGAGCTCGTAGATGCGCTGCGTGGCATCCACGTCTGCCTCGAAGAGCTGGCTCTCGATCTCGTCGATGTCGTTCTCGAGTCCTGCGAGGACCGGCGCGTACTCGTCGACCACCTCGTCGAGGATGGCGTACAGCACGGCTTCGGGACCATGGGCGAGCAGCGCCGCGTCGTTCTCCAGCCGGTGCCGCACGCGTCCGAGGTCCGGCGATTCGGCATGCCGGATCGTCACGACGAAATCAGGGCCGACCAGCACGTGCACCTCGCCGAACTCGACCTCCTCGGCCTCGTCGAGGTAGCGAGCCGGGCGCAGCACCATGAACAGCACATCGCCGTACCGCTCCAGCTTGGCGCGCTGGTGTCCCGACAGCGCGTCCTCGACGACGAGGGCGTGGATGCCGAATTCGTCGGCGACTTCGCGGATCTCTTCCTCGCTGGGCCGGTACAGCCCGATCCAGCTCATCCCGCCGCGTTCCCGCATGCGCTCGAACGTCTCGCTCAGGCTCTGCGGATTCTCGGTGCGCACACCGTCCACGTATATCGCGTTGTCGATGATCGCCATCGTCGCCCTTCCCTTCCGCGCCGAGGTCGGGCCGGTGATCACTCCGCAGGCGGCACGCAGGCGAGCGCGGACTTCGTGATCGCCTCGTGGTACTGCTCCGCCGTGAAGGGGAGCCCGAACTCCGGCGCGGTCTGACCGGCCGCCGCGGGGGCCTTCGACGCGATCGCCGCGAGCTCCCACGACAGCTGCTGCGCGATCGCCACGCCGGCCGTCGAGTCGTTCAGCACCACGGCGACCGTGAACCCGGTCGTCGGATCGGAGTATGCGGCCGTGGCGTAACCGGGAACCGAGCCGTGCTGACCGACCATCGAGCCCACGAGGAACGCCCCACCGGCGGTCTGGAACCAGGAGGGGTCATGTGCTCCGGCCGGGAGCGGGCTGCCGAAGCGGGCCGGAGTGTCCTTGGTGCGCAGCACCTGCTTCGCCTCCGCCTGGACGTAGCGGCCGAGGTCGGTGATGTTCGAGACCACGCCGGAGTCGGTGTAGCCGGAGCTGGCCGACAGCGTGGTGATGTCGACCGGGGCGGCGCAGTTGTAGCCACCCTCGACGGCCGACATGTAGTGCCCGTTCATCGGGGTGTCGCCCGGGGCGGCCGGCGTCGAGCCGGGAAGCGAGGTGGCGGCGAGCTCGAGCGGCTCCGTGACGTACTCCGCGATCAGCTCGGATGCCGACATGCCCGTGGCCCGCTCCAGAGCGAGGCCGAGGAGGAGGTATCCCGCGTCGGAGTCGCGGAAGGTCGTCGCCGGTGCCACCCTCTCGCGGCCCAGCCCGTAACCGGCGAGCTCCAACGGAGCCCATATCCGCTCCGGGGTGTTCAGCAGCGCACCCTTGATCGTCGGCTCGGACGATCCGGCCCCGCTCGTGCCGTTGCACAGGTCGAGGAGCGTGACGTCCTTCATGTCGGCGACGCCCGAGACGTACTTGGGCACCTTGGCGTCGAGTTTGACGGTCCCCTCGTCGGCGAGGGCGTAGAGCACATCGCACGTCATGAGGCGGGTCACGTCCGCGACGCGGAACGTCATGTCGGTGGACAGTTCACCGCCGTCGCGGTCCTGTGTGCCCGATGCGGTGACCCAGCTGCCGCTCCAGGGGACCCAGACGCCCACGATCGCCCCGGAGGCGCCGGACGCGGTCAGCGCGTTGTCGACCGCCGCCTGCATCGCGTCGACCGTCGCATCGGGCAGAGGGCCGTCGACCTGAGCCGGTGGTGTGTACGTGAAGGAGCCTTCGGAGGAGCATCCGGTGAGGACGAGAGCGAGCACGGCCGCACTGGCCGCTGCGGCGCGCCAACGGCGCGACGAGAGAAGCTGCATGTAGAACCCCCGAAGATGTGTCTCCCGAGTCTAGAACGCGGATCCTGAAAGTCGGCCCCGCGCCGGGCGATCCCCCCGCGCCCGTAAGGTGAGAATCGTGCCCCATCTCTTCGATGCCGACGTGATCACCGCCGTTCTCCGCCACATGAACGGCGACCACACCGACGACAATCTGCTCATCGCCCGCGCCTTCGCCGAGACCCACGCCGAGATCAGCGAGTCCGTCATGACGGGCTTCGACGGCGATGGTGGAGTGTGGGAGATCACCGCCGGCGGCGCCGCGTCCGAGCTGCGCGTGCCGTGGCCCGGCGGACCGATCGCCGACCGCCCGTCGGTGCGTCGCGAGGTCGTGGCGCTCTACGACGAGGCCTGCGCCCGCCTCGGTATCGAGCCTCGCCCGCACGCCTGATCGCCGCGGAGGCGGGTCTCCGGACGACTTCCCACAACTCCGGGCTTTCCTCTGAGGTAAGGCTCCCCTTACACTGAGGTCATGCCCGAGATCCTCTCCTTCTCCGCCGCCCTGCGCGAGCGCTCGTCCGGATCCCACTCCCGCAGCGAGACCGCCGGCTTCATGTCCGACCTCCTGAAGGGCGAGGGCTCCCGCGAGGACTACATCTCGCTCGTCGCTCAGCACTACTTCATCTACGAAGCACTCGAGAGCGCCGGCGACCGCATGCGCCAGGACCCGATCGCCTCGGTCTTCATCAGCGACAAGCTCACCCGCCTTCCCGCGCTCGAGGCCGACCTGGAGTTCCTCCTCGGCGCCGACTGGCGCGAGCAGATCGTTCCGCTGCCGACCACGCAGCGCTACGTCGACCGCATCCGTCAGGTCGGGGCGACCTGGGCCGGCGGCTTCGTAGCACATCACTACACGCGGTACCTCGGCGACCTCTCCGGCGGGATCTTCATCGGCCGCGTGATGGCCCGTCGCTTCGGCTTCGAGACCAACGGCATCGGCTTCTACCTGTTCGACGACATCGCCGACCCGTCGGCCTTCAAGGACGTGTACCGCGAGCAGCTGGATGCGGCACCGTGGGACGACGCCGAACGCGAGCGGGTGATCGACGAGGTGCTCCTCGCCTACCGCTTCAACACCGAGCTCTTCGAAGACCTCGACCGGGCGCGCGCCGCGGCCTGAGGTGCCGGCGTCAGCTCTTCGGCAGCTCCGGTGTCGACGCCGCGAGCCAGGCGTCGCGCATGAACCGGCGCACATCCTCGTCCACCCGGATGTCGCGGGGTCGCAGCGGGCGCGAGAGGTAGAGCCCCTCGAGCGAAGTCAGCCGGCTCAGCGCCACGTACGTCTGCCCCGGCGCGAACGCCCCGGAGCCGAGGTCGATGATCGCGCGCTCGTAGGTCTTGCCCTGCGACTTGTGGATCGTGACCGCCCAGGCCAGCCGCAGCGGGAACTGGGTGAACTCGGCCACCACGTCGCGCGACAGCTTCTTGGTGTTCTGGTCGTACGCGTAGCGGAACCGTTCCCACACGGCGGGCTCGACGTCGACCTCCTCGCCGTCGATGTCGACGCGCACCGCGCTGCCGATGATGCGCACCACTGTTCCGATGGTGCCGTTGACCCAGCGGGGCGGCTCTCCGGACATCGCCGTGTCGTTGCGCAGGAACATCACCTGCGCGCCGACCTTGAGCTTCAGCTCGCTCTCGGCCGGCAGCGACGCCTCGCCGCGTCCGAAGTCGCCGCTGACCTCGGCGCGCGCGGTCTGCTCCTTGCCGGGCAGCGCAGCAAGGTGCCTGCTGTTGATGCTGTTCACGATGTCGTTGCGCGTGGCGAGGGTGATCATCGGCACCTCGCCGGGCTCCGGCTCCGGCGGCGTCCGCGCCCCCTGCGTATTCAGAACGCCGGCGATCTCGGCGGTCACCCGCCCGTAGCGCACGGCGTTGAGCATCGCCTTGAACCCGTCGTCGGACTGCCGGTGGATCTGCACCAGCTCGCGCACGTGCAGCTCGGCGCGGGTGTCGACCTCGAACAGGCCGCCCTGATCGGAGATCCCGGACCCGCCGGCCCACACCTTGGCGTCGAAGAACCAGAACGAGCGGTAGTGGTCCTGCACGTAGCGCGCCTCGTCGCCACGAGGGGGAACCGGCGCCAGCTGGTACGGGTCGCCGAACATGACCACCTGCACGCCGCCGAACGGTTCGCCCCTGCGCCCTCGGGCCTGGCGCAGGGAGCGGTCGATCGCATCCATCAGGTCGGCGTTGACCATCGAGATCTCGTCGATCACGAGTGTCTCGATGGCGTTGAGGATGCGTCGCGTCGCATCGTTCTGGTCGATGTCGGCGTCGCCGATCAGGCCGATCGGCAGCCGGAAGAGCGAATGGATGGTCTGGCCCTCGACGTTGAGCGCCGCGACACCCGTCGGCGCGCAGATGGCGATCTGCTTCTTGGTGTGCCAGGCGAAGTGCTGCAACAGCGTCGACTTGCCGGTGCCGGCACGCCCGGTGATGAAGACGTGCTCGCCGGTGTCCTCGATGAGCCGGAACAGCTCTTGCTGCTCCTCGGACAGGGCGGGAAGGGACACGGCACTCACAGGGGAAGCAGACGGAAACGGGGCGCCACCCATGCTACGTCCCGGCATCCGCCCGGGGCCGCCGACGCTCGGCGTCCCCCCAGGACGCCCTCCTAGACTGACGCCATGGGACGGGCCGGCACGCGCGCGCCCCGGCGATCGCGCCTGGGCGTCGATCTGGCGATGCTGGCCGTCGTCGGGCTCATGCTGGTCGCCGCACTCGGTGCCGGCGGCGCGACGCTGTACCAGCAGTTCTACGGTCCGTCCGCCTTCGTGGTCCGCTATCTCGACCTGCTCTCCGCCGGTCGGGCCGCCGATGCGCTCCGCATTCCCGGCGTCGCGATCGACCGCGAGACCCTCGAGAAGGCGGGCATCGACCCGACAGCCTCGGAGGCGATGCTCCGCCGGTCGGCACTCGCACCGCTGACCGATGTGAAGGTCGAGTCGGAGAAGCCCGCAGACGGCGGTACCGCGGTCACCGTGAGCTACCAGGCGAGCGGCCACTCCGGCACGAGCACGTTCCTGATCGAGCAGGACGGCTGGGCGGGCGTGACCCCCAACTGGCGCTTCACCACCAGCCCACTCGCCGTGATCGACCTCACCGTGCGGGGCGCCGACCAGTTCGCGGTGAACGGCTTCGAGGTCGACCGTCGACAGGTGTCGGTCCTCGGGCCCGAGGCGGGCGCGCTCGATCCCCTGCCGCTTCTGGTGTTCACCCCCGGGCTCTACTCGGTCACGGTCGACACCCCGATCGCGACCGCATCCGGGCACGGCGTGCTGGCCGACACGCCCCTGGCCGTCACGCCGCTCGACGTGCAGACCGAACCGACCGAGGAGTTCGTCAAGGTCGTGCAGCAGCAGGTCGAGCAGTTCCTCACCGAGTGCACGACGCAGGAGGTGCTGCAGCCGACCGCCTGCCCGTTCGGACTGCGGGTCACGAACCGGATCACCGCCCCGCCGAAGTGGTCCATCGCGAGCCAGCCTCAGGTCACGGTGATCCCCGACGAGGGCCACTGGCAGATCCCGACCACCGAGGCCGTGGCGCACATCGACGTCGAGATCCAGTCGCTGTTCGACGGGTCGATCGCACCGCTCTCCGAAGACGTGCCGTTCCAGCTCAACGGCACGATCGTGATCCTGCCGAACGGCTCGGCGTCGATCCGGGTCGGCGCACCGGGCGACGTCCCGGTCGACTGAGGTCCCGGCCAGCCGAGTCCCTCTCGACTGAGTCCCTGTCTACTGAGTACGCGCGCGACGGGTCTCAGCGGCCTTCGCGCTCCTCGCGGCGCTGATCACGCTCGGCGAGCGCGGCGAGCCTTGCGTTGTACTCCTCGAGCTCCGCGTCACCCGTGCGATCCGCGTGCCGGTCCGCCCGACGCTGCAGCTTGGTGTCGCTGCGGCTCCACTGGATGGCGACCGTGATCGCGAGGATCAGCGTCGGGATCTCCCCGATCGACCACGCGATGCCGCCACCGACGTACTGGTCCTGCAGCGGGTCCACACCCCAGTCGCGGCCCATCGCCCCGAACCAGTCGGCGACCATCAGCCCCTCCTGCATCATGATCGCGATGCCGAAGAAGGCGTGCATCGCCATGACGGCGATCAGCGTGATCAGGCGTCCGGGATACGGCAGCCGGTAGGGAACCGGGTCCGCGCCGATGAGGCTCATGACGAACAGGTAGCCCGAGATCAGGAAGTGGATGACCATCCACTCGTGACCGAGGTGCTCGAACATCGACCAGCGCACGAGGTCGGTGAAGTAGAAGGCCCACAGCGACAGGATGAAGATGGCCGCCGCGACGAACGGATGCGTGACCACGCGGGCGAACGGCGAGTGCACGGCCCACATGATCCACTCGCGGCCGCCGCGGGTGCCGTCGTCGCGCTTGTGGATGGCGCGCAGCGCGAGGGTGATCGGGGCCCCGGAGACGAGCAACAGCGGGATCGCCATCGACAGCATCATGTGGCCCATCATGTGGATGCTGAACAGGTACTCCTGGTACGCGTTGATCGGCCCGCCGGTGACCCAGACGAGCAGCAGCGCCCCCAGCACCCAGAAGACGGTGCGATGGATCGGCCAGCGGTCACCACGCCGGTGCAGGCGCCACACGCCGGCCAGGTAGAAGAACAGTCCGAGGCCCGCGGCGATGAGCCAGAGCACGTCGATGTCCCATGCCGTGAACCAGCGCTCGAGGGTGAGCTCCGGCGGCAGCGTCGCTCCGGTCAGGATCTGGGCGGGCGTCTGCAGGAAGGCGGCGGTCTCGCCGGTGGGAGGGGGTGTGCGGGCCAGCGCGGCCGCGGCGCCGGAGGCGAGGCCCATCAGCGCGACCTCGCACAGCACGAGCAGCCAGAACCAGCCGGCGGCACGGGCTCCGGCGAGCTTCGGGATGAGGCGGGCGCGGTACCAGGCGCCGAGCAGGCCCATGCCACCCAGCAGTGCGACCTTGGCGAGCACGATCCAGCCGTAGGGCGTGGTCCACAGCGCGTTCCAGTCGCCGACGGCGACGATCGAGCGCGTGACCCCCGACACGGCGACCACGGCGAACGCGGCGATCGCGAGCGACGAGTAGCGCCCGACGAGCCTCGCGGTGTCGACGTCGGCACGTCCGCGCAGCAGGATCAGCAGCAGAAGTCCGCCGAGCCAGACGGCGGCGCCGATCGTGTGCAGCAGGATCGAGTTGACCGCCATGTTGTGCCCGGCGAGATCGCCCGCGTGGCCCTGCGTGGCGAGCGGGAGGAAGGATGCCGCGGCCAGCAGCGCCGTGATGAGCGTGGGCGTCCACGAGCGCCAGGCGAACGCGAGCACCGTGATGATCGCACCGAAGAGCGTCGTGATGAGCCAGGACTGGCCGAGCGGCAGTTCCAGCAGGAAGCGGCCCAGCTGCGTACCGAACTCGCGCTCGATGCTGAGCTTCGGGTTGAAGGCGGCCATGAAGGCGAGGAACCCGGCGAGGCCCGCCGAGATCGTGAACACGGCGGCGCCGACCGAGGCGATGTTCAGCGCGGCGTCGAACGAGCGATCCCCCGCGCGCAACCCGAACAGGGCCAGCACGAGCGAGCCGAGCATCACGGCGCCGGACATGTTCATCACGAGCTTGGCGATCGGCGTGCCCCAGAGCACGAAGGGACCAGGGTCCTGCAGGAGCGGAGGCTTCGCGCCGCCGCCAACGAGGAGCGCGAGCGTCAGGGCGACCAGCGCCGCGACGAGGAGGATGACGATCCCGGCGATGCGATACGCCGAGATCCGACTCGTCGACTCACTGCGGGAACTCACCCCTCCAGCCTAGGCGCGCCCGGAGGGAGGAAAGCACGAAGGCCGCCCCCGTCGGAACGGGAGCGGCCTTCGATGAGGTGCGGTCGATTACTTGACGGCAGCCTTGAGCTTGGAGCCAGCGGTCACCTTGACGCGCTTGCCGGCCGGGATCTTGATCTCGGCGCCGGTCTGCGGGTTGCGGCCCGTGCGAGCAGCGGTGTCGACCTGCTCGAAGGAGATCCAGCCCGGGATGGAGACCTTGCTGCCCTTGGCAACAGCGTCGGAGACCGTGGCGAACAGCGAGTCGAGGACACCGGAGACGGTGGCCTGGCTCTGGCCCGTGGCGCTTGCGATGCTCGCGACGAGCTCGGTCTTGGTGATGGACTTGTCAGCCATGTCATCCTCCAGCGACGAGATCCCGTCGCATCGTTGTGGGTATCGGAGCGGATGCTCCTGGTCTAGTGACCGCCTCGAATGTATCAACCACCACCCGCATTTCCGCGTCATTTCGCGGGTTTTGGGCAATTACTGGGCGTGTCGCACCACTTTGGCCACTCCAGTCACAGATTCGAGGGTCGTCAGCGCGCGCGGTGCGCGTCGATCACGGCCCGGGCGGTGCGCTCGAACGCCGGGCTGACGCGGCCTTCGCCGTCGAGATATCCGCCGACGAGCGCGGCATCGCGCAGCAGCACGAGGGAGGCTGCGACCTCCTCGGGACGCTCGAGATCGGCCGCCTCGGCGACCTGCTGCAGCGTCGAGCGGAACCACTCCCGGTGCTCGTCGATGAGCTGCCGCACGGCCCCACCGGCATCCGGATACTCCGCGGCCGCGTTGATGAAGGGGCAGCCCCGCGTATGGTGTTCGCGGATGTCGGCGGCGATGCCCTGGACGACCGCATCCAGCAGCGCGTCAGGATCGGAGACGGTCGCTCCCGCCTCCGTGAACATCGCGCGGAGCATCTCGTCCTCGTGGCCGAGATAGGCGAGCACGAGGTTCTCCTTGCCGCCGAACTGCTTGTAGAGGGTCGCGCGAGTGACCCCGGCCTCCTCGATCACACGGTCGACGCCGACCGCGTGGATGCCCTGTTCGTAGAAGAGGCGGGTGGCGGCATCGATCAGCCGTGCGCGGGCGGGGCTGGGGCGCTTCGTCGTGGTGTCCATGATCTTCCTCTCATCGTGTCATCCAAACCCCGGCATCCGAATCCGTTTTCCCGGTTTTGGGAATAGGTTGTGGTAGATAGAACGTTCGGTCTACTATCAGCGTAACGCACTTCCGATCAGCGGGAGCCGAACAGAGAGAAGAGATCATGAACACCACCGACAAGACCCCCATCGTCCTGATCCACGGGCTGTGGATGACCCCGACCAGCTGGACCACCTGGGCCGAGCGCTTCCGCGCGCAGGGCCACGAGGTCATCGTCCCGGGATGGCCCGGCATCGACGACCGCTCGGTCGAGGACATCCGCCGCGACCCGTCCGCCCTGAAGGGCATCGGACTGAAGCAGATCGTCGACCACTACGAGCGCATCATCCGCTCGCTGCCCGTGAAGCCGATCGTCATGGGCCACTCCTTCGGCGGGGTCATCACGCAGATGCTGGCCGACCGCGGCGTCGGCGCGGCATACGTGGGCGTCGCCCCGGGACAGACCGCCGGCATCACCACCCTGCCGTTGTCGACGCTCTGGACCGGCACCCCGATCCTCGCGAACCCCTTCGGCCGCAACGGCGCCAAGCCGCTGTCGAAGCGCCACTTCCACTTCACGTTCGGCAACGACCTGAGCCGCGCCGAGTCCGACCGCCTCTGGGAGGAATCGGCCGTGAACTCCTACAACCGGGTCTTCTTCGAGGGCGTCGCATCCGCGTTCAACGAGAAGGGCGGCGTCACGCACGTCGACTACGCGCGCACCGACCGGGCCCCGCTGTATGTGATCACGGGTGAGATCGACCACGTCGTGCCGCCGGCGATCGGTCGTGCGATCGTGCAGAAGTACCGCTCCACCGGCAGCCCCGCCGTCGTCGAGTACAAGGAGTACCCCGGGCGCACCCACCGCCTGGTCAGCCAGGACGGCTGGGAAGAGATCGCCGATGAGGCCCTCACCTGGGCCGTCGCGCACACCACCGCCGCCGTCGCGTGACGCCGGCTTGCGCCGGGCAGACTCGAAGACACGGAATGGAGGAGATCTCGCGGCATGAAGGAGTGGATACGGCATCCGCTCCTTCATTCCGCGAGATCTCCTTCGCGTTGCGCGGGTGGTACGCCGTCATGCAACGTGCGCTCCTTGCGCAACGGCCTCCATGATCACCGACTGCACCTCGGGCCAGCGCTCCATCACCTGCTCGTAGCTGAAACGCAGCACCCGGTAACCACGGATCAGCAGCTGCGCGTCATGCGCGATGTCCCTGGTCCGTTGCGCCCCTGTGTGGGTCGCGCCGTCGAGCTGGATCACCAGCCGGTCACCGATGAGGAGATCGACCCGGCGATCCACGACCCACGCCTGCGGCAGCATCCGGAGCCCCATCCACCGGAGCCGATGGATGACGATGGTCTCCAGCCCGGAGTCCGCGAAGGGGCGCGCCCTCGCGAGAAGCGTTCGGGCGGGCGGCGGAAGCTCGAGGCCTCGGAGCCTCGCGTCGTCTATGAGCCCCTTGTTCATCGCCGACTCCCAGATGACGAGGGCGGTCTCGAACGGCTGGCACTGCGCGATCAGAGCGAGGGCGTTCACGAGTTCGTCGACCGCGGCGTCCGGAGGACGCAGGACCACAGGCTTCGACCAGTGCACGACGACCTGCGACGGCACCCGAATGCGCGCAGAGTTCGGGCGGGCGGCGACGTGGAGCGCCGACTTCGCGGGAACCCAGAGCCCGTACCGCTCCGCCGCCGTCACGCAGCTCAGCACGACTCCGCGGGACACCGCTCCGACCGTCTGCGGATCGGCGTCGGGCAGCGCCACCCACCCCTGGCGCACGGTCGTGATCTCGCACTGCTCCTTCGACCGCCGCAGCGCGTACTCGCTCACACCGGCTTCTCGAAGCGTGCGCACTCGTGCGACTCCTCCACGACGGCTCAGCTCATCCACGGGATCCATCGAACGATCGTGCCCGCCCGCCTGGCGCAGGGGTGACCACCATCCCGGCAAGCGGGCACTGTTCTTCAGCGAGCGGTTACTGTGCAGGACAGCTCCGTGCGGAGCATCCGCTCCCGCGAACGCGTCCGCTCTCCCGCCGGGCACGTCTGATCTCACGATCTGAAGGAGAAAACACGGAGCGAAGGAGTGGATGCCGTCAGCAGGCCTTCAGAGCGTGAGAACTCCTTCAGAGCACCTGCGCGGCCCGCGCCCGCGCACCGAATAAAGGAGAAGACGCGGAATGAAGGAGTGGATGCTGCCTCGCGTCCTTCAAAGCGCGAGAAGTCCTTCACAACGCGAGGGCGCCCCACGAGAGGGCACCACAACGCAGGGGGCACCACAACGCAGGGGGCACCACAACGCAGAGGGCACCACAACGCAGGGGCACCACAACGCAAGACGAAGCGCAGGGGACGCAGAAGGGGCGAGGATCCGAAGATCCTCGCCCCTTGTCAGCTGAGACTTACCAGCTCGACTTGGTGACACCGGGCAGCTCGCCACGGTGTGCCATGTCACGGAAGCGGACACGCGAGATGCCGAACTTCGTGAGGACACCGCGGGGGCGGCCGTCGATGACGTCGCGCGAACGCACGCGAGCCGGCGACGCGTTGCGCGGCAGCTTCTGCAGGCCGACGCGTGCGGCCTCGCGGGCCTCGTCGGTGGCGTTCGGGTCGACCAGGGTCTTCTTCAGCTCGGCGCGACGCTCGGCGTAACGCTCGACGATGACCTTGCGCTGCTCGTTGCGAGCGATCTTGCTCTTCTTAGCCATTGATCAACGCTCCTCTCGGAATTCGACGTGCTGACGGATGACCGGGTCGTACTTCTTGAGCACGAGGCGGTCGGGGGTGTTGCGGCGGTTCTTCTTCGTCACGTACGTGTAACCCGTACCTGCCGTCGAACGCAGCTTGATGATCGGACGAACGTCCTGAGCCTTCTTGGCCATTAGAGCTTCACACCCTTCGCCTGGAGGTCCTTGACCACGTTCTCGATGCCGCGGACGTCGATCACCTTGATGCCCTTGGCGGACACGTTGAGCGTGATCTTACGACCGAGCGACGGAACGAAATACGTCTTCTTCTGCACGTTCGGGTCGAAGCGGCGCTTCGTCCGGCGGTGCGAGTGCGAGACATTGTGTCCGAAGCCGGGAACAGCTCCGGTCACCTGGCACACTGCTGCCATGATGTGACTCCTTCTATACCGTGAGACCGGACGGCCTCACCCAAGATCCCTTGTCTGCACGCAACCTCGACCCGCCGATCTCTCGGCCGCAGAAGGGGAAGCACGCGAACTGCGCACAGGAGTGTGCGCAGACAAAGAGTCAGTTTAGCACGGGCGGAGTGCCGTCGAGCGCCGCGGCCTCGGCCGCGCCCCGCCCCCAGCGGAAGGGCGACACGGTGGGGTCGCCATCGATCCAGAAGCGCCAGGGGAACGCGTGCGTGCCGGCGACTCCGGCGACGCCGACCCGCGGGCCGCGCACCACGTCGTCCCGCGGCACGCCCAGCCACAGCTCGGCGCGGGCACCGTGCCGCTCCTCCCCCGTGACGGCGTCGATCCCGTCGTGCAGCGGATGCCGCAACCCGACGGCCTGACCGAGACGCCCCGGCCCGCGGGCGAGGTCGCGAAGGGCGATGCGACCGAGAGGGAGTGCGGCGCCGCGCCGCCGAGCCGCGGCATCCGCTCCGGCCACGATCTCGCCCGCACGCAGCAGCACGCCGTCGCCCTGTCCCTCCGGCCCGCACACGACGTTGACGCACGAGTGGATGCCGTGGCTCAGGTAGACGTAGAGGTGCCCCGGCTCGCCCCACATCGTGGCGTTGCGGGCGGTCGGCCCCATCCGCGCGTGCGATCCGGGATCCGCGATCTCGCCGGTGCCCCGACCGTGGTACGCCTCGACCTCGGTGATGCGCAGCCGCACCTCGACCGGGTCTGTGGCCTCGGGCCCGACGACGAACGTGCGCAGTTCCGCCCCGAGCAGTCGCGGCGCGACGTCGACCGCGGGGCCGCCCAGATCGGCACGCGCGGCACGGCGCAGGGCATCGCGCGGCGACATGTCAGAACCGCGGTGCCGTCTGGCACCAGGAGACGTCGAAGCCGGTGAGGGCGACCATCTCCTTGCCCGACTCCATGCCGATCAGATGCGTCTCGACGTTCTCGGGCAGCGGGAGCAGCATCCCGTCGTAGGGGTTGCTCGCCAGTTCCGGCGCGACGACGACTGCCGCATATTGGCCGCTCGGGGATGCGCACGCCTGCAGGATCGAATCCGCCGAGCTGACCTCGACCAGCGGGGTCGCCGTGCCGTCGTCGTCGACGCGGATCACCGCCTGCCCCACCGGCAGTCCGGCATCGTCGCGCGAGACCACGTGCCGCAGCGTGCCACCGGGGTACGGTGTGATCGAGGAGGCCGTGCCGTAGTCGGGATCGGATGCCGCGAGCGGCTTCTCGGACCCGTCGGCGAGGTTGAGCTCGACCACGGTGGCGTCGAGCCGCTCGACGATCGCGGTGTAGGTACCTCGGGAGATGCCCTGGATGGTCGCGGCGAGCCCCAGGGACTGCACGCCCGCATCGCTCGAGCGGTCGACGAGCGAAAGCGCTCCGTCGAAGTCGATGAACAGCACGGCGGCGCTGTCGGGCACGAACTGCCAGACGAAGACGCTCGCCTCCTCGCCCGCGACCTCGATGACCTGCGGGTCGTCCTTGCCGTTCAGCGACTGCGTGACCAGCACGCTCGCTCGCCCTTCGTCGTCGCTCAGCTCGCGGTCGGAGTAGCTGTAGCCGACGAGGCCGCCGCGCTCGGAGACCTGGATCGCGCCCACGTAGCCGTCACCGGGCAGTTTCAGCTCGCGCTGATTCGCCCCGTCGCGGTCCATCACGAGCAGCCGGGATCCGTCGTCCTCCTCCACCGCGACGACGAGCTGGTTCGAGGTCGCGCGGAAGTCGTTGATCTTGTCGTGCTCGTAGACTGCGACGCCGTCGCCCTTGAGGTCGGTGAGGAAGATCTTGTCCTTGCCGTCGACATCGCGGCGCAGGATGAAGATGTGGGATGCCGGGGTCTCGAAGCTCGTCGTCAGGGTCGTCGAGGGACCCCCGCCGGCACCGGTGACATCGGCGACACGCACCGTGTACTTCGTGGAATCGTCGAGCGGGACCGTGAAGCGCACACCGACGCCACGACCCGATGCATCGACCGTGAACGGCACGGCCGGCTCGACGGTGACCTGCTCGGGATCGATGTCCGAGAGCGCCTGGTTCGCCGTGAGGATGACCCGGCTCCCGGACGATTCGATCGCCTGCGCGGTGTCGACCTGCACCTCGCTGATCCGTGGCCCCTGCAGGAGGCTCACGATCCCGAAAGCGGTGCCGACGAGCACCAGGACGCCGAGGACCGCGCCGATCGTGAGGAGGAAGCGGCGCGACGTCGCGGGGGTGCGGGCAGGTTCGCGTGCGGACGGCTCGCGGGAATCGGCCGGATCGAACGCCGCATCGCGCGGCTCAGCCTCGGCCTCGGCTTCGGCTTCGGCCTCGGTGTCGGCGGCATCGGGAGCGTCAGGGGACGCGACGAAAGGGGCCGCACCCACGACGACGGGCTCCGTGGGGAGAGGAACGGACGGAAGCGCCGTCGCCTCGGCATCTTCCCGCGCAGCGGCCTCGAAGGCGGCCATCTTGCGGGCGGCGGCTTCCTGCTCCGCGACCTCGCGATCGCCCGCCTCACGGACGGCGGCTTCGCGGGCAGCGGCCTCGCGGGCGGCGGCCTCACGAGCAGCAGTCCCGCCCGCATCGGCACGCGGCTGATCGTCGTGCGGTTCGGGCTCATGGTGCGTCGCGAGCGCGCGCTCGATCCGCTCGGCCTCGGCCGCCTCGGCTGCCTCTCTGGCCGCGCGCATCTCCGCACGAGTCTGCGGAACGGCGGGCACCTCGGGGCGATCGTCGTCAGTACTCATACGGATCCCCCGGCTCGTCGATCGCGACGACATCGGTCGGCTCGATACGGAGCTTTCCGTCGGCATCCGCGCGCACGGTCCCGGTGATCTCGACCCACTGTCCGGTCGCGTAGTCATCCGGATCGACGTCGACCGGGAGTGCCGCGGTCTGCGCGTCGATCACGCAGTGCGTGATGACCAGTCGGGTGAGGTTCACGCCGTCATCGCCCGAGGAATCGGGTGTCACGAAGCCCGTGAGGGTCACCGGTGCGCCGTCATAGGCGGCGGTGTTCGTGGCCGCGGCGAAGACGCTCGCCCAGTCCCCCACGCCGAACGTGGAGGTGTCGGCGACACCGAGCGCGACAGTGTCCGACCCCGCGAACAGCGCGCTCTGCTCCCCCGCGCGCGACATCGCCAGCTCGACCGACAGCGAAGCCGGCGGCAGCACGAGGGCAGCCGCGACGACGCCCGTGGCGATCACTCCGCCCGCGACGGCACCGACACCCGCGAGCGAACGTCGAGGCGACGCGGGGTGCGAGCCGTGATCGGCATCATCCGAGCCCTCCGCGACCACCGGAGCGGGCCCGTGATCGTGCCCGTGATCGCCCTCCTCGCCGAGCGGGAGCGTGCACGACCAGATCGCGCCGGCCAGTGTCACGACCGCGGCGGTGCACGCGAACCACACCGACTCGGGGCTGATGTAGAGGTTGAGACGCCCCGTGAGGCCGAGGCCGAGCGTGACGACCGAGATCACGGCGGCGAGCCCCACACCCAGCCAGCGGGTGCCGAGCGCGCGGGCGCGGATGGCGGTCTGCTCAGACAAGGACGTTCACCCCGATCCCGATGGCGAAGGCCGAGGCGAGCACGATGCCCACGATGCCCACGAGGGTGCGCGTCGTGAACGTGGTGCGCATGAGCGCGAGCATCTTGACGTCGACGAGCGGACCGACCAGCAGGAAGGCGACGATCGCACCGGACGAGAACGTCGAGGCGAACGACAGCGCGAAGAAGGCGTCGACGTTCGAGCAGATGGCGACGGTCATCGCGAGGATCATCATCGCGACGATCGACAGCACCGGGTTCGACCCGATCGCCAGCAGCCATTCCCGCGGGATGAGCACCTGCACGGCTCCGGCGAGCGCCGAGCCGATCACCAGCGCGGGCATCACGGCGCGCAGCTCGACGAGGAACTGCGTCAGGCTGCGGCGCACCGGCGTGCCCGGTTCGTGCGTCACGCGGTCGCAGGTGTCGACGAAACGCTGCGTGAGCATGCCGTCGGGGTCGGGGTGGCGGCTGTAGATCCAGCCGATCAGGTTCGCGATCAGGTAGCCGCCGACGAGGCGGGCGACCAGGATGCCGCCGTCCCAGCCGAACGCCGCGTGCGTGGTGAGGATCACGATCGGGTTCACGATCGGCGCCGCGATGAGGAAGGTCATCGCCTCGGCCGGAGCGAGCCCGCGCATCATCAACCCGCGGGCGAAGGGCACGTTGCCGCACTCGCACACCGGGATCAGCATGCCGAGCAGCGACAGCACGGCACGACGGGCCCATGCGCGCCGAGGCAGCCAGCGATGGATGACATCGGGTGGCAGCCACACCTGCACCACGATCGACAGCAGCACGCCGAGGATCACGAACGGCAGCGCCTCGATCAGCACGCTCAGCGCGAAGGTGAGGCCGTCTTGCGCGCGGGTCGGGAGAGCGGCGGGGAAGAGCGTGGGCACGAAGGCGTCGATCAGGAACAGCGCCGCGATGATGACGACGCCGAGACCGACTCCGATCCAGGCCGAGCGCGCGGACGGCGCCGGGCGATGCGTGTGACCGTGACGGGTCGCCGTACCTGCCGAGGGGCTCACGCGTTCGCAGCCCTTTCGGCGTCTCGCTTGTTCGTGCACGGTGTGCACAGCCCGAAGATGTCGACCACGTGCGCGGCATCCGTGAATCCGTGCAGCGCCGCGGTGCGGTGCGCCCACTGCTCGACGTCCTTGGCCTCGATCTCGACGGTCAGGCCGCAGGACCGGCAGATGAGGTGGTGGTGGTGACCCTGCGTCGTGCAGGCGCGGTACAGCGCCTCACCCTCGGGGCTCTGCAGCGAATCGGCGTCACCGGAAGCGGCGAGGCCGGCGAGCGCGCGGTACACGGTGGCGAGGCCGATGCCGGTGTTGTCGTCACGCAGCGAGGCGTGGAGATTCTGCGCGCTCACGAAACCGCGCGCGTCGGCGAGTGCTTCGCGCACGCGTTCGCGCTGCCAGGTGTTCCGCTGAGCCATGAGACGAGTCTAGGCCGCAGGGGTTGGCGAGGGCTGGGAGTGGACGCGCCCGCGCATGACTCAGGCCCGGACGCGCTTCACCCGAGCCCGTGTCTTCTGCACGATCCAGCACACGACGTAGATGGTGAACGACAGGGTCGTGATGTACGGGCTCACGGGCAGCGTGCCGGCGAGGGCGAGCAGGATGCCGCCGACGGCCGAGACGAATCCGAACAGGGCGGACAGCAGCGGCACCGCGATGGGGCCGGCCGTGACCCGCATCGCCGCAGCGGCGGGTGTCACCAGCAGCGCCATCACCAGCA
Source organism: Microbacterium sp. Cr-K20 (assembly GCF_000708325.1). Taxonomy (NCBI): domain Bacteria; kingdom Bacillati; phylum Actinomycetota; class Actinomycetes; order Micrococcales; family Microbacteriaceae; genus Microbacterium; species Microbacterium sp. Cr-K20. The sequence goes on from NZ_JARE01000043.1 coordinate 70,810, forward strand.
GCGCACCGATGATGTGCACGCTCACCGCGACGATGAGGCCGAGCAGCACCATGAACAGCAGGCTCACGGCACGGGTCGGCACTCCGCGCGCAGCAGCCGATTCCGGGTCGAGCGAGTCGAAGCGCAGCGGGTTCCACATCACGAGCAGCCCCAGCAGCACGACCATGCTGATGCCGATGAGCCAGCCGAGGTCGGGGCTCGACACCGACACGATCTGGCCGGTGAGCAGGCTGAACCGGTTGGCGCTGCGGCCGTCGTAGAGGGAGAGGAACAGGATGCCGAGGCCCAGGCCGAACGGCATCAGCACCCCGACGATCGAGTTGCGGTCCCTGGCCTTGGCGCCGAGTATGCCGATCAGGATCGCCGCGATCAGGGCGCCCGCGAGCGACCCGAACACCACGCTGCCGCCGAACAGCAGAGCGGCGGCGGCACCCGCGAACGACAGCTCACTCACACCGTGCACCGCGAAGGCGAGATCGCGCTGCATGACGAAGACGCCGATCAGTCCGCCGACGATGCCGAGGACGGCGCCCGCGATGATCGAGTTCGAGAGCAGGGCGACGAGTTCGCCGTAGTCCTGGAACGAGAAGACGTCGCTCCAGTCGACCAGGGGCCTCATGCCGCTCCTCCGTGCTCGTGGTCGCCGTGGTCGTGGTGCGGCTCGGCATCCGGAACACCGACGACGACCAGCCGGTCGCCCGCGCGGAGCACGAACACCGGGGTGCCGTAGAGGTCGCTGAGCACGCGGGTCTGCAGCACCTCGTCGGGAGTGCCCAGGAGGAACCGGCCGCCCGCGATGTAGAGGATGCGGTCGACACGGCCGAGAATCGGGTTGATGTCGTGCGTGACGAAAAGCACTGCGGCCTCGCGCTCACGGCGCTGGCGGTCGATGATGTCGGTCACGGCCAGCTGGTTGGCCAGGTCGAGGTTCGACAGTGGCTCGTCGCACAGCAGCAGCGCCGGCTCGTCGGCGAGGGCCTGACCGACCCGCAGCCGCTGCTGCTCGCCACCCGAGAGCAGGCCGACGCGACGATCGGCGAAGTGCGAGGCACCGACCGCGTCGAGCAGCCGGTCGACCTTGGCGCGGTCGCCGCGATGCGGGATCGGGAACCCGAACCGGCTTCCGCTGACGCCGAGGCCCACCAGGTCGCGGGCTCGCATGCTGGTGTCGGGGGCGAGGTCGCGCTGCTGCGGGATGTAGCCGATGCGGGAGTTCCCGCGGTGCACGGGCTCCCCCGCGACACGGATGGACCCCGAGGAAAGGGGCTGCAGACCGAGGATGCTGCGCAGCAGCGTGGTCTTGCCCGACCCGGACGGGCCGAGCACCGCGATGAACTCCCCGGGCTGCACCGTCAGGTCGAGCCCTGACCAGAGTTCGCGGTCGCCACGCTGGAGTGCGGCGTCGGTGATCTCGAGGACCGGAGCGCCGCCGCTCACGGCTGGACAGCGGCGGCGAGGCTCTTGATCGCGTCACTCATCCACTCAGAGTACGACGATCCGTCCTCGAGCAGCTCCGTGAAGGCGACGACGGGGATGCCGGCGTCCTTCGCGGCCGCCTCGACGCGCTCGGTCTCCGCGCCACCGGTCTGCGCGTTGGTCAGCAGCGCCGTGGCCTGTCCGTCTTCGATCACCTTCAGCGCCTCGAGCAGCACGGCGGGAGCCACATCGGTGCCCTCCTCGACCGACTCGGCGAACCCTTCGGGCGTGACGTCGGTGAGGCCGGCCGCGGCAGCGAGGTAACCGGGCAGCGGCTCGGTCATGAAGACCGTGGCGCCTGCGGCATCCGTCTTGATGGTCTCGAGGTCGGCCTCGAAGCCCTCCAGGTCGGCGACGATCTCGTCGGCGTTGGCGGCGAACTCCTTCGCGCCGTCGGGATCGAGCTCGGCCAGCTCGTCGGAGATCGCCTCGACGACATGGATCATCGTGTGCGGGTCGAACCAGACGTGCTCGTTGAAGCCCTCGATGTGGTTGTGCCCCTCGTGACCCTCTTCGCCCTCGGCGTGATCGTGGTCGTGGGACTCTTCGTCGGCGTGGTCGTGCTCGGCCTCGTCGTGCCCCTCGTTGCCGGGGAAGTCGTGCGAGAACTCGACCGCCGTGACGACGTGCGGGTCCTTCGCGTCCTGCAGCAGGGTGTCGACGAAGGCGTCGTAGCCGCCGCCGTTCTCGATCACCAGGTCGGCCTTCTGCACCGTGAGGCGATCGCGCGCGGTCGCCTCGTAGGAGTGCGGGTCCTGCGAGGCCGAGGTGATGAGCGACTCGACCTCGACGCGGTCGCCGCCGATCTGCGCGGCGATGTCGCCGTAGACGTTGGTGCTCGCGACGACCGTGATGGTGCCGCCGTCGCCCTCTCCCGCTGCCGGGGTGGTGGAGCATCCGGCCAGCGCGAGAGCGGCGACGGATGCGAGGGCGAGGGCGACGACGGGCTTCTTCATGCCTTCACTCTAAACGCTAATGAGAACCATTATCAAGTTGAGCGGGATGCCGCGTCCAGGCCTCGACGCCGCGGGCTCACTCGACCAGCAGCGCGGGCTCCTCGAGCACGGAGGCGACGTCGGCGATGAAGCGGCTCATGCCGTCGCCGTCGATCACGCGGTGGTCGAACGATCCGGCGACCGTGGTCACCCAGCGCGGGCGCACCTCGCCGTCGACGACCCACGGCTTCTGGCTGATGGTGCCCATCGCCACGATGCCGGCCTCGCCGGGGTTGATGATCGGGGTGCCGGCATCCATCCCGAACACACCGATGTTGGTGATCGTGATCGTGCCGCCCTGCTGATCGGCCGGCGGCGTCTTGCCCTCGCGGGCCGTGAGCGTCAGGCGGTTCAGCGCCCGCGCGAGGTCCTTCATGCTCAGGTCCTGCGCGTCCTTGATGTTCGGCACGAGCAGGCCGCGCGGGGTGGCGGCGGCGATGCCGAGGTTCACGTAGTGGCGCACGGCGATCTCGGCGCCGGCATCCGTCTCGATCCAGGCGGCGTTCACCATCGGCGTGCGACGAGCCGCCCAGATCACGGCCCTGGCCACGATGAGCAGTGGCGAGACCTTGATGTCGGCGTAGTCGGGCGAGGCCTTGAGGCGCTTCACGAGCTCCATCGTGCGGCTCGCGTCGACCTCCTTCCACACCGTCACGTGCGGAGCCGAGTACGCGCTCTGGACCATGGCCGACGAGGTGGCCTTGCGCACGCCCTTGACCGGGATCGACTCGGTGCGGTCGTCGCCGGCGGCGGAAGGACGGGTCGCGGTGAGGCCCCGCGCGAGCCCGGCCGGAGCGGCCTGCGGCGCGGGCACGGTCTCTTCACGGACGTCGCCCCACTCGGGCGTCTCGATGTTGCGGAAGACACTCGCCTGCGAGGCGTGCTTGACCACGTCGTCGCGAGTGACCTCGCCATCCGCACCGGTCGCGGCGACCGCGGTGAGGTCGACGCCGAGATCGCGCGCGAGCTTGCGGATCGGCGGCTTGGCGATCACGCCCACCGAGGAGCGCACCGGACGCTCGGCCGGGCGCTTGCGGCGCGAGGTCGCACCGCCGCCCGTGCCGTAGCCGACGAGCACCGAGCCGCCGCCCTCTTCCGGCGCGGGGGCCTCGGCCGTCGCGACGACCCCGGGGCCGGCGTCGTCACGGGCATCCGTCATGAAGGTGATGATCGGTGAACCGACCTCGACCGTCGCTCCCTCGGCGACGAGCAGCTCGCCGACGACGCCCGCGTGCGGAGACGGCAGCTCGACGAGCGACTTGGCCGTCTCGATCTCGCAGATGACGTCGTTGATCGCGACCGTGTCGCCCGGGGCGACCTTCCAGGCGACGATCTCCGCCTCGGTCAGGCCCTCCCCGACGTCGGGGAGGTTGAAGTTCTGCGTGCTCATGACGAGTCCTTTCGGCCGAGCGGGATATCAGTAGGCCAGGGAGCGGTCGACGGCTTCGAGGATGCGGTCGGCATCCGGGAGGTACACGCCCTCGAGCTTCGCCGGCGGGAACGGGGTGTCGTAGCCGGAGACGCGAAGCACCGGCGCCTCGAGCGCGTAGAAGGCGCGCTCCATGACGGTGGCCGCGATCTCGCCGCCGATGCTGGCGAAGCCCTGGGCCTCCTGCGCGTAGACCATGCGCCCGGTCTTGCGGATCGAGTCCAGGATCGGCTCGTAGTCGACCGGCGACAGCGAGCGCACGTCGACGACCTCGCAGCTCGTGCCCTCGGCTTCGGCGAGCGCAGCGGCCTGCAACAGCGTGGTGACCATGGCGCCGTGGCCGACGAGGGTCACGTCGCTGCCCGTGCGGACGACGCGCGAGGAGTGCAGCGGCACGGCGGAGGCGTCGAGGTCGACCTCGCCCTTCTGCCAGTACCGGCTCTTCGGCTCCATGAAGATCACGGGGTCGTTCGAGGCGATCGCCTCCTGGATCATCCAATACGCGTCGTTGGGCGTCGACGGCGACACCACGCGCAGGCCGGGAGTGTGGGCGAAGTACGCCTCCGGACTCTCCTGGTGGTGCTCGACCGCGCCGATGTGCCCGCCGTAGGGGATGCGGATCACGATCGGCATGCTGAGCGCGCCCTCGTGCCGGTTGGTGAGCTTCGCGAGCTGCGTGGTGATCTGGTCGAACGCCGGGAACACGAAACCGTCGAACTGGATCTCGATGACCGGGCGGTAGCCGACCATCGCCATGCCGATCGCGGTGCCGACGATCCCGGACTCGGCGAGCGGGGTGTCGAGCACCCGACGGTCGCCGAAGTCGCGCTGCAGGTGCTCGGTCACACGGAAGACTCCGCCGAGCTTGCCGATGTCCTCGCCCATGAGCAGGACCTTCGGGTCGTTCTCCATCGCCTTGCACATCCCCGCGTTCAGGGCCTTGCTGAGCGGCATCGTCTCGAGGGTCATCGGGCTTCTCCTTCGAACGACGCCTCGTACTGCGCGTGCCAGGCCTTCTGCTGATCGATCAGCGGATGCGGTTCGCTGTACACGTGGTCGAACATCTTGCCGACGCTGGGGGATCCGAGCTCGACGCTGCGGGCGCGAAGGTCTTCCGCGGCATCCGCCGCCTCGGCCTCGACATCGGCGAACAGCTGCGCGGATGCACCGCGGTTCTCGAGGAACGCGCGCATCCGGACGATCGGGTCACGACCGGCCCAGTACTGCTCCTCGTCGCTGCCGCGGTATTTCGTCGGGTCGTCGCTCGTGGTGTGCGCGCCGAGGCGGTAGGTGACGGCCTCGATCGCCTGCGGGCCCTTGCCGCTGCGGGCCTCGTCGAGTGCCACCCGCGAGACGGCGTAGCTGGCGAGCACGTCGTTGCCGTCGACGCGGACGCTCGGGATGCCGTAGCCGGCGCTGCGCTGCACGAGCGGCACACGCGACTGCGTCGACACCGGCACCGAGATCGCCCAGTGGTTGTTCTGCAGGAAGAAGACGGTCGGCGCCTGGTAGCTCGCGGCGAAGACCATCGCCTCGTGCACGTCGCCCTGGCTGGAGGCGCCGTCGCCGTAGTAGACGATGACGGCCTCGTCGCGGTCGAGGTCACCGGTGCCCGTGCGGCCGTCGAAGACGAGGCCCATCCCGTAGCCGGCGGCGTGCAGCACCTGGGAGCCGAGCACGAGCGTGTAGAGCCGCGTGTTGCCGTTCTTCGGGTCGGTCGGGTCCCACCCGCCGTGCGAGACGCCGCGCATCAGCTTGATGATGTCGACGGGGTCGACGCCGCGGATGCGGGTGACGGCGTGCTCGCGGTACGAGGGGAAGATCGTGTCCTGCGCGCGGGCCGCACGACCGGAACCGACCTGCGCCGCCTCCTGTCCGCGGCTCGGCGGCCACAGGGCGAGCTGGCCCTGTCGCTGCAGGTTCGTCGCCTGGGTGTCGATCGCGCGGATGACGACCATGTCACGGTAGAACTGCTCGAGCTCCGCATCGCTGATCGCCTCGATCAGGGGGAGATACCGCTCGGCGGCGGCGGACGGCGCGAACCGTCCGGTCTCGTCCAGAACGCTCACAAGGGGGGTCTCGGGGGTGGTCACGCTCTCACGCTACCCGCGTCGGCATGCCCGGTCACGCATACCTAGGACGCCCTCGTAACTGCCCGGAAGCCGGAGAAAACCGCGGAAAGCCGCGGCGAGCGCGGATCAGCGAACTGCGGCGGCGACCTCGAGCACGCGGTCGAGGGAGGCTTCCTCGCCGACGGAGATGCGGATGCCGTCGCCCGAGAAGGGACGCACGATGAGGTCGTTCTCGACGAACGCGGCAGCCACCTCGTCGGTGCGCTCGCCGGCCGGCAGCCACACGAAGTTGGACTGGGAGTCGGGGACGTCCCAGCCCTGCGCGCGGAGTCCTGCCACGAGACGGGTGCGCCGCTCGACGATGACGGCGACGCGCTCGAGCAGCTCGCCCTCGGCGTCGAGGCTCGCGATGGCGGCGTTCTCGGCAGCGGAGGTGACCGAGAGCGGGATGCCGGTGGTGCGTGCAGCGTCCAGCACCTTCTCATGGCCGATCGCGTACCCGATGCGGAGGCCGGCGAGACCGTAGGCCTTCGAGAAGGTGCGCAGCACCACGACATTCGGGTGCTGGTCGAACACGCGCTCGGCGAGACCGTCGACGGCATCCGGCGCGGTCACGAACTCGGCGTACGCCTCGTCGAGGATGATCAGGATGTCGCTCGGCACGCGCTCGACGAAGGCCGCGAACTCGGCCGAGGTGATGATCGGTCCGGTCGGGTTGTTCGGGGTGCACAGGATGATCGCGCGGGTCCGCTCGGTGACGGCATCCGCCATCGCCTCGAGGTCGTGACGGGAGTCGGCGGTGAGCGGCACCTGGACCCCGGTCGCACCGGCGACGAGCGGCAGGCTCGGGTACGCCTCGAAGGAGCGCCAGGCGTAGATGACCTCGTCGCCGACGGAGGCGGTCGCGAGGATCAGCTGGTGCAGGATCGAGACGCTGCCGGAGGCGACGTGCACCTGCTCGGGGTCGACGCCGTAGCGCGCACCCAGGCGCTCGCGCAGACGACCGGCGGTCGCGTCGGGGTAACGGTTGATCGGGGTGGTGCGCTGCAGCGCCTCGAGCACCGACGGGAGCGGGTCGAACGGATTCTCGTTGCTGGAGAGCTTGAACGCGTCGGGCCCCGCCTGCTTGCCCTGCCGGTACGGCGCGAGAGCGGCGATGGCGGGTCGGATACGGGGCAGGATCGGCTCGGTCACGCGTCGAGTCTACGAGGGAGCGGCACAGGTCAGGATGGCGCGGCAGGCACCCTGTCGGGCGGAGAAGCGCAGTGGTACCATTTTGGTATGGCGATGACGGTGCGGCTCCCGGAAGAACTCGATGCACAGCTCGAGGCGATCGCGCGTGCGCGGCATACCTCGAAGCACGCGGTGATCATCGAGGCGGCGACGCGATTTGCGAACACCGAGTCGAAGACGGATCGCGTGCTCTCCATCGCTGCAGACGTGACGGAGCGCTACGCCGACACTCTCCAGCGTCTCGAAGACGCCTGACGCCGTGGCGACGGAGTACATCGAGCCCGAGCAGGCCCTCGCACTGATCGCGAAGCTCGGTCTGCATGTGCGCGATGAGGGGCTGTTGTTCTCGGCACTGGCCCGCCCTTCCGCCGGAATGTTCGGCACCGACGCGTATCCGTCCTTCGAGGAGAAGGCCGCGGCGCTGATCAGCTCGGTGGCGCAGAACCACGCCTTGTTCGATGGCAACAAGCGGATCTCGCTGTACTTGACCTTCATCTTCATCCGGCTCAACGGGTACGACGTGACCTTCACGAACGACGAGGCGTTCGACTTCGTCCTCGATGTCGCTCAGAGCCGTCTGGACCTGAAGCAGATCGCACAGGTCATCGCGGCGCACGTCCGGGAAGACACCGCAGGCTGACTCTCGCCGGCGTCCGTGCGACACTGGTCGGACTATGCGCTTCATCATCCGCGTCGTCGTCAACGCCTTCGCCATCTGGGTCGTCACGCTGATCCCCGCCCTCCAGGTCACGATCAGGGCGTTCCCGCCCGGCGAGACCCTGCAGGTGGTGCTGACGTTGCTGGCGGTGGCCGCGATCTTCGCCATCGTCAACACGATCATCGGCACGGTCGTGAAGATCGTCGCGTTCCCGCTCTACATCATCACGTTCGGCCTGATCGGCTTCCTGATCAACGGATTCCTGCTGTGGCTGACCGCGTGGATCACGAGCGGCTTCGGCTGGGGTCTGACGGTCGGCGACTTCTGGTGGGGCGTGCTCGCCGCGCTCATCATCTCGGTGATCAACGGCATCTTCGGCTTCATCCTGCGCCCGCAGAAGAAGGCCGCCCGCCGCGACTGAGCCCGGCGACTGAGCCCGGCAACTAAGCCGGAACGTCGAGGCGAAGCGGACTGATCTCGGCGAGGAATCCGAAGTCGCGGTCGCCGTGCAGGAGCGGGGTGTCACGGCGAATCGCGACGGCGGCGATCAGGCAGTCGATCATGCTGCGGATCGGGTGGCCGTTGGCCGCCGAGGCTCATCGCGGTCACTGCTTCACCCGCTCGGCATGGAAATCGGTGCGTTCGATCTCGACGGCATCGCCGAGCTCCCGCCAGTACGCGTCGAGCGCCTCGGCACGCGGATCGGACGAGTCGTCCACCATCTGTGCAGTCTCGATGTAGGCCTCGAGCGCGTGCGGCTGCAGCGACAGGTCGTACAGGCCGTCCTGCGGGTCGACTTCGCGTGTCGCGGTGAAACTGTCGGGAGAACCGGTGCCCGTGGCCGATCCCCCCGCAGCGAGCTTCGCGACGACGTCGTCGGAGTGCGAGAGCTGGATGAGAGTCTGGCCGTCACCGAGCGACGACTCCTGCGGGCTTCCCGCCGTCAGCTGCATCGCGACGTCGTAGTCGCTCTCCATCGCGAGGTGCGCCGCGATCATCCCGCCCTGCGAGTAGCCCACGATGTCCACCCGGTCTCCGGGCTCTGCGCCCGCGGCGGCCAGCGCGTCGACGGTCGCCTGATACGACGCCGACCGCTGCCCCTGATAGAGCTCCAGGTTCGACTTCATGTCCCACGGATCCTCTTCGCCACCCTCCCAGGGCACGGAGTTCTGCGTCCCTTTGACGTAGGTCACGTAGCGGGTCGCGCCGTCGGCCATGGTGTACTTCTCGACCGCCACCTGCGCACTCGACGACGGCAGGCGCTTCAGTGCACCGGCCACGCCCTTCGGCGCACCGGCCGGGGTCGACGTGGCGGTCGGAGTCACCCGCACGGGATCTGCGGCCCCCGTGAGCCGGGCTCCCGACGGCACCTTCCCGAGCGTGGACGTGAGGCCGGCGAACGCCCCGGCCAGGAGCAGCGACGGCAGCAGTCCGAAGACGCCCATCGGTTCGGGCACGCCTCCGTGACGTCGCCCCGCCCAGTCGGCAACGAGCCAGTCGGCCATCACTCCGACGCGCGCGTCGCCGTCGAGGAGTCGATGGATACGCGCCCGAAGGGCACTCGCGCCCGCGCGATCCCCCAGGGCGAGAGCTTCGGCCTCCGCCCGAAGCTCCACCACCTCGAACGCGTCCGCCATCAGGAGGGTGCCCGCGCAGGCATCCTCGAGTTCGGCACGCAGCTCTCCGACACGCTCCCCGCTGCGATGCAGCGCACCGATATCGACCTGCGGGGCGGCCTCCGGCGCAGAGGCCAGGAGCGCACCGGCGCGGGCGATCGCGGCCCGAGCCTCCTCGCACTGCGTCGCCACCGTCTGCATCCGGGAACCGACATCGCGCAGCTGCTGGGTGTCGACGGCGATCACCCCGCCGTGCCCGATCTCCAGGCCGCTCATTCCGCTCCTCCGGCGTTCAGCTCCCACTGACGCACGTGGAGATGCCCGATCTCGGCGCCGCAGTCTTCACGCAGTCGCGCCAGCCGCTCATGTAGGGCGCGGAACCCCTCGGACTGCCAATCCGACGCATCGACGAGCGACACCAGCACGGCTCCCGCGTCTTCGATCAGCGAGATCGCCGAACCGATCTCGCGACTGGTCAGCATCCAGACCCAGCTGGCCTCGGAGGCGATGGCATGATTCTGCGCGAGGGAGTACATGCCCCTCAGCCTCTGGGTTCGACGGGTCCGGGCCCGACCGGATTCTCGCGGTCGGTGGAGAGAGGAAAGCCGGATCTCGGTGTGCAGAGAGGGCCCGCCTGAGCACCCCGCGCTGTGCAGGATCGTCGGAGGCGGGCAGAATGTATCTGTGACATCCCCGGATCCCTTCCGCGTGATCTTCGTCTGCACGGGGAACATCTGCCGCTCTCCCATGGCCGAGGTCGTCTTCCGCGACCTCGCCGAGCGGCAGGGACTCGGCTCGCGTATCGTCTCGCGCAGCGCCGGCACCGGCGACTGGCATCTGGGCGAGCGCGCCGACGACCGCACGATCGACTCCCTCGCCCGGCGCGGCTACGACGGCTCTCGGCACCGCGCGCGCCAGTTCACCGCCGCGGCCTTCGCCGACAACGACCTCGTGGTCGCGCTCGACCGCACCCACGAGCGCATCCTGCGGGAGTGGGCGCACGACGAGGACGAGGAGGGCAAGGTCACGCTGCTCCTCGCGTTCGACCCGGACGCCTCCACCCATGACGTCCCCGACCCGTACTACGCGGGGGCGGCGATGTTCGATTCGGTGCTCGGTATGATTGAGGCGGCGACTCGGGGCCTGTTCCGCCAGCTCGAACCCGCTCTCCGTCTCCCCCGCTCGCCCCGAACCTTCGGGGCCTCATCAGGAGGACTCCCCTGACTTTCCAGCCTTCGCTCCCGCCGCAGCCCCTGAGCCCTCTCGACGGTCGCTACCGCGGCGCCGTCACCGGTCTCGCCGACTTCCTCTCCGAGGCGGGACTCAACCGCGCACGGGTCGAGGTCGAGGTGGAGTGGCTGATCGCCCTCACCGACCGCTCGCTGTTCGAGACGACCCCGCTGTCGGATGCCGACAAGGAACGCCTGCGTGCGCTGTACCGCGACTTCGGGCAGGCCGAGATCGACTGGCTCGCCGAGAAGGAAGCCGTCACCCAGCACGACGTGAAGGCCATCGAGTACCTCGTGCGCGACCGCCTCTCGACGCTCGGACTCGACGCCATCGCCGAGCTCACGCACTTCGCCGCCACCAGCGAGGACATCAACTCCGCCTCCTACGCGCTCACCGTGAAGCGCGCCGTGGAGGAGGTCTGGCTGCCGGCCCTCGACACCGTGATCGCGAAGCTCCGCGAGCTCGCGGTCGAGCACGCGGATGCCGCGATGCTCTCCCGCACGCACGGCCAGCCCGCGACCCCATCGACCATGGGCAAGGAGATCGCGGTCTTCGCGTGGCGCCTCGAGCGCGTGCGCGGCCAGATCGCGGCATCCGAGTACCTTGCCAAGTTCTCGGGCGCGACCGGCACCTGGTCAGCGCACCTGGCGGCCGACCCCGACGCCGACTGGCCGACCATCGCCCGCGAGTACATCGAGGGCCTCGGACTCGGCTTCAACATCCTCACCACCCAGATCGAGTCGCACGACTGGCAGGTCGAGCTCTACGACCGCGTGCGTCACGCCGGCGGCATCCTGCACAACCTCGCCACCGACATCTGGACCTACATCTCGCTCGGCTACTTCGCGCAGATCCCGGTCGCCGGGGCCACCGGTTCGTCGACGATGCCGCACAAGATCAACCCGATCCGCTTCGAGAACGCCGAGGCGAACCTCGAGATCTCGGGTGCGCTGCTCGCCTCGCTCGGCCAGACCCTGGTCACCAGCCGCCTGCAGCGCGACCTCACCGACTCCACCACGCAGCGCAACATCGGCGTCGCGTTCGGGCACTCGCTGCTCGCCCTCGACAACCTGCGCCGTGGCCTCAATGCGATCTCGCTCTCGCGCGACGTGCTGCTTGCCGACCTCGACGTGAACTGGGAGGTGCTCGCCGAGGCCATCCAGACCGTCATCCGTGCCGAGGTCGTCGCCGGTCGGTCCACGATCACCGACCCGTACGCGCTGCTCAAGGAGCTGACGCGCGGCCACCGGGTGGGCGCCGCCGACCTCGCCGAGTTCGTGCAGGGGCTCGAGATCGGCGATGCCGCGAAGCAGCGCCTCCTCGCGCTGACTCCGGCCACGTACACCGGCATCGCCGAGCGCCTCGCCCGCTAGCACGCGCACCCGGTCCCGGTCCCGGTCCCGGTCCCGGTCCCGCCACGCAGGATCGCCGAGTGCACGGCTTGTTGCCGAGTGCACCGCCGATTCACGCAGGGTTCCCGTGCAGTCGACACGATCCCGTGCACTCGGCGACGGATGGCGGGAGCGGGCGCGGGGGAGCGGGAACGGACGCGCAGCGGGCTAGGACGCCGGCTCGCCGGAGTGGTCCTCGACCTTGTCCTTCGGCATGAAAGCGGCGGCGAGCAGCGTGAGCAGGGCGGTCACGGCGACCGCGACGAACACCCAGACCGATGCGTGGATGATCGTGTCGGGGTCGTCGGGACCAGCACCCTGCGCGATGGCCGCGTTCGAGATCGCCCCGAACACCGCAACTCCCACGGCGCTGCCCGCTGAGCGCGCGAACGCATTCATGCCCGTCACGGCTCCGCGCTCGCCCCACCCCACGGAGGACTGCGCGGCGATCAGGGTCGGCGCGGCGCTCCACCCGAGCCCGAACCCGAGGACGAACGCGATCAGCGACAGCACCCAGGGGTTCGGCCACGAAGACACCGACGCGAGGACGATCGCCGCGACCGAGGCGATGCTCATACCGATCAGCGTGGTGCGACGGAATCCGATGCGCAGATACAGGCGCCCCACGTTCGCCGCGGCGATCGGCCACCCGAGCGTCAACGCGGCGACCGCCAGACCCGACAGCAGCGGCGCGATGCCCAGCGAGCCCTCGAGGTAGGCGGGCGCAAAGCTGGTGACGCCGATCATGAGCGCACCCACCCCGAGCGAGACGAGGGTGGTGGTCAGGATCAGCGGTCGGGCCGCAAGGCGGAGGTCGACGATGGGCTCCGCGACCCGGCGTTCGACCATCGCGAAGAGGGCGAGAGCCACGATGCCGATCCCGAAACACAGCGCGCTCTGGACGGAGATCCACGCCCAGGCGTTGCCCCCCTCGAGCATCCCGAGGATCAAGCCCGTCAACCCGACTGTGAGCAGCACGGCTCCCGCGTAGTCGATCCGGTGCCGCTCGGTCTGCTTCTGCTCCTTGTACTTGAGCTGCAGCATCCAGGCCGCGATCAGACACAGCGGGATGTTGACCCAGAAGATCCAGCGCCACGCGTCGAGCTGAGCGAAGATGCCGCCGAGCGCCGGGCCGACGACGGAGGAGATCGCCCACACACTCGCGATGTACCCCTGCACCTTGGCGCGCTCGGCGACGGTGTAGATGTCTCCGACGATCGTCATGGCCATCGGCGCGACCGCCCCCGCGCCGAGCCCCTGGACGATGCGGAAGACGATCAGCGCGGGCATGCTCCACGCGAAGCCGCAGAGGATCGAGCCGAGGAGGAACAGGGCGATGCCGAGCAGGATGATCGGCTTGCGGCCGACCGTGTCGGCGAACCGGGAGTAGATGGGGACGCTCACGGCCTGCGCCAGCAGATACACCGAGAACAACCATGGGAACTGCTGATAGCTACCGAGATCGCGGACGATGCTGGGCACCGCGGTGGCGAGGATCGTGGCGTCGATCGCGATGAGCCCGGTCGCGAGCATCAACGCGCCGAGGATGGGGCCTCTCGGCGACCGGAGTCCGATGGAGGCGCGGTCGACGGAGGCAGTCACTTCAGGGACAAGCCCCGTGGCGCCGGGACTATTCCGACGAGTGCCGCGAAAGGCGCGGCCCCCTCGCCCGTCACGAGGACGACGTGCGGCCGGGCTCGTCGCCCTCCGCCTCGCCCTCGGGCTCCGGGTCGTACAGCACCGGACGGTCGATGGTCTTGGTGACGTCGGCCGGGTCGACCGCGAGGATCAGCATCGCCAGGATCAGCAGAGTGACGATGAACGCCCCTCCACCGACGACGAGCCCGAGCGCGATCGGCGTGAGCCCGTCGTAGGTGCCGTTCGCGATCGCCGTGTTCACACGCGTGGTGAAAGCGCCGGTGGAGACGAGCGTGACAACCATGGCGAACACGCCGCAGCCCAGCGCGATCAGCAGCAGGTGCAGCGGGCGCAGGATGTCCCGACGGGTGGGCTTCTCGTCGCTCATCGCTCTCCTCCGTGCTCCGCAGGGGCGGTGCTGTCGTTCGATTCGGTGGCCGCGGCGGCGGCATCCACCCGCTTCGGGGTGAGCCCGGCGATGCCGAGGAAGACCGCGACGATCGCCGCGTAGCCGCCGAACATGCCGACACCGAGGATGATGCCGGACAGGACGAACGTTCCGGCCTTCTCGATCGTGTACTCCTGCAGGAATCCGGCCGGGATCAGCAGCAGGAGGATGCCCAGCAGCACGCCCAGCGCGCCGACGGTGATCGCGTCGCGCGAGAGCGGATCAGCGGTACGACGCGAGCGGATGCCGGCGAGGATCTCGATGCCGCCGCTCACGATCGCCCAGGAGGACACGACGATGAAGAACAGGTCGTCGGATCGCCAGGCCGGGATGCCGCTCACGCCACCGGCGACGACGCCGAGCGCGGCGAGCAGGATGTACGACCAGCGCGAGCCCGCCGGGAGCACCAGCCAGGCCGCGAGCAGCTGCACGAGCGCGGTGGTGAAGACGAAGCCGCTGAAGACCGAGAGGCCGACAGGAGCGGAGTGGTCCGATGAGAACGTGATCATCAATGCGGCGACGGCGGCGAACAGCGCGCGCAGCAATTGCACGTGGCGCATGGTGAATGCGCGAACAGGGGCAGACATGACGGTCCAGAGTCCTCCGGGGTGTTCCTCCCAGTCTACGCGGGGGCGCGGAGTCGCAGCGCCCGCGGGCGTGCGGAGGAGGATTCGTGAAGCCCGGCTGATCTCCCCAGATCGATTGCCGGGCTTCACGACGTACGCAGCAAGGGGGGCATCACTGCGTCAGGCCGGTCTTCGCAGGGTCGGGCACCCTGCCTGCGATGACGGCCAAGTGACCCCACATGCCCACCCGGTCCCCTGAGGTGCACGCGTGCGGTCGTATGCTCACTTTAGGGCGGTGGTCTTCACATACCGGACGGGGGCTGTGATGAGTTACGAGTATGACGAACGCAGGTCCGTATCCGATGCCTTCGCGGCGGCCCTGCGCGACGCGATCAACGCGCGGCACGTGACCCTGTCCTGGCTGCATCAGCAGCTCAACATGCGCGGGAACCGCGTGTCGATGGCCACGCTGAGCTATTGGCGCTCGGGCGCGCGACGCCCGGAAGGTGCGCAGTCGCTCGCCGCGCTGGTCGACATCGAAGACCTCCTCTGCCTCGACGCCGGAGCGCTGCGCCGACACCTCGGGCCCACGAACCGGACCGGTCCCCTCGGACCCAACCAGTTCCCCCTCGACGAGGAGGAACTGGAACGTGCCGTCATGGTCGCCTTCGAGGCGCTGGGCGCGTCGTACCCCGACACCTCGCGCGAGCTGACGACGCACTCCGTGACCGACGTCGACGCCGACGGCAACGTCGCGTACAGCATCACCCGCAGCATCGTGCAGTCCACGATCGGGACGATCACGGCCATCCCGTTCCTCGAGATCACGCCGGGCGTGAGCACACCGGCACCGGTCCTGAGCGCCGTCTCGGGCGGACGCATCACCGCGCGGTACTCGCATCCCGACGGCGAGGTGCACGGAGTGCTCTTCGAACTCGACGTGCCCCTGACCGCACCGGACACGGCGATGGTCGAGTGGTCGGTGACGTATCCGCCCGAGTATCCGCCGATGCGGGACACCGGTCACGCCCTGGCGCAGAAGGCCAGAGAGCTGCTGGTGTGGACTCGGTTCCACCCGGATGCCGTGCCAGACTGGTGCGAGGAGCGGGTCGAGACCCCGGAGGGCGTCACCGTGACGGACATACCGCTCACCCGCGGGACGTCGGTGCACCTGGTGCGCCGCGCATTCGGCCCCGGCGCGCTCGGGCTGCACTGGGGGTACGGCACACGGGCGGATCAGCCGGGCTGATCTCCCGTGGCGACCGGCCGGCCCGGAGTGTTGGACCACTGGCTCCACGAGCCGGGGAAGACCCGGGCGTCGATGCCGACCTCGTGCAGGACGAGTGCGGTGTGGGCGGCCGTGACGCCGGACCCGCAGTAGGTGGCGACCGGCGTGCCGGGTGTCACCCCGATCTCGGCGAAGGACGCGAGGATCGTGTCGCGGTCGAGGATCCGGCCCTCCGAATCGAAGTGCACGGGTTCGGGGAGGTTGCGCGCGCCGGGGATGTGTCCGGCGACCGGGTCGTACGGCTCCGACTCGCCGCGGTACCGGTCGGCCGCTCGCGCGTCGATCAGCACGCCCGACTGCGGGAATGCGGCCGTCTCGTCGATCGACAGCGCGTCGCCGCCGATCTCATCGAGCACGACATCGCCGGGCTCGGGCACCACATCATCGGTCGCGACCTCGAAGCCTTCGGCCTGCCAGCCCCGGATGCCGCCGTCGAGCACACGCACATCGACGCCGCCTTGGCGCAGCAGCCACCAGGCGCGTGCCGCCGAGATGCCCTTGAAGTCGTCGTAGGCCACGACCGTGTCGCCCGCCCGGACGCCCCAGCGACGGGCCGCGTCCTGGAGGGTGGCGGTCGACGGCAGCGGATGCCGGCCCTCCGAGGGATCGCCGTGAGCGGCGAGCTCCGTGTCCAGCGCGGCGAACACGGCACCGGGGATGTGGCCCGTCAGGTAATCGTCATGCCCGGCCTCGGGTCGATCCAGCCGCCACCGCACGTCGATCACACGCACGGGCGCATCGGCGTTCAGCAGGTCGTTCAGCTCGGATGCACTCACGAAGTCGCTCATCCTGCGAGGCTACCGAGTCTGCGGCAGCATCCGGGTCGGGGCCGTCTTCTCCCGTCACGATCCGCGCGACTATGCTCGATCCGGCAACGTCGAGAAAGGGCCAGCGATGCCCTCTCGTCTTCGGTGGATGCGGCTCCGCCCGCAGGAGGCCGCGCTCATCGCGATCACCGCGGTGTGGGGCGGCACGTTCCTGCTCGTGCACTGGGCGATGGAGTACTCGGGGCCCTGGTTCTTCGTCGGCATCCGGTTCCTGATCGCGGGACTGATCAGCGTCGTCATCTTCCGCCGCGTGCTGCGCGGCATCCGCTGGCGTGATGTCGGCGCCGGCGTCGCGATCGGCGTCATGATCTACCTCGGCTACGGACTGCAGACGCTCGGGCTGCAGACCATCGACAGCAGCACCTCGGCTTTCATCACCGCGATGTATGTGCCGCTGGTTCCGTTCGCGCAGTGGGCCGTGTTCCGAAAGCGACCGCCGGCCATGGCCTTCGCGGGTGCCGGGCTGGCGTTCGTGGGGCTGCTGCTGATCGCCGGGCCCGACGCCTTCGCGCTCACCCTCGGCATGGGCGAGATCGCGACCATGATCAGCACTCTGCCCATCGCGGCCGAGATCATCCTGATCAGCCTGTTCGCCGGGAAGATCGACCTCGGCCGCATCACCGTCATCCAGCTGCTGACCGCCGGAGTGCTGGGGCTGCTCACGATGCCGGTGGTGGGTGAGGGCGTGCCGGAGTTCTCATGGATCTGGGTCGGCTGCGCGGTGGGGCTGGGTGCGGCGAGCTGCCTGATCCAGCTGACCATGAACTGGGCGCAGAAGTCGGTCTCCCCCACCCGCGCGACCATCATCTACGCCGGCGAGCCGGTGTGGGCGGGGGTCATCGGGCGTATCGCCGGCGAGCGCCTGCCCGCGACCGCGCTCATCGGCGGAGCGCTCGTCGTGCTCGGGATCCTCGCGAGCGAGCTGAAGCTCGTGCGGCGGCGAGCCGAGAGCGGCGGCTCGCCGCCACCGCTCGACGACGTCAGACCGTGAGCAGCACCTTGGTGGCGCGACGCTCGTCCATGGCGCGATAGCCCTCGGCGGCATCCTCGAGTGGGAGGGTGAGGTCGAACACCTTGCCGGGGTCGATCTTGCGGTCCCAGATGAGCTGGATCAGCTGGGGCAGGAAGCGCCGCACCGGCGCGGGCCCACCGTGCAGGTGCACGCCGGAGAAGAACAGCTCTTCACCGGGCAGTGCCACGTCGTGCGAGACGCCGACGTAGCCGACGTGGCCGCCGGGGCGGGTCGAACGGATCGCCTGCATCATCGACTCCTGCGTGCCGACCGCCTCGATCACCGAGTGCGCGCCGAGCCCGTTCGTGAGCTCCTTGATGCGCGCCACACCCTCGTCTCCGCGCTCTTCGACGATGTCGGTGGCGCCGAACTCGCGCGCCAGTGCCTGCCGGTCGGCGTGCCGGCTCATCGCGATGATGCGTTCGGCCCCGAGTTCGCGGGCGGCGAGGATGCCCAGCAACCCCACCGCTCCGTCACCGACGACGGCGACGGTCTTGCCGGGTCCGGCCTCGGCGGCGACCGCCGCGAACCAGCCCGTGCCGAGGACGTCGGATGCCGCGAGCAAAGAGGGGATCAGGTCGGCGTCGGGCTGCCCGGGGGTGGCGACGAGCGTGCCGTCGGCGTGCGGGATGAGCGAGTACTCGGCCTGCGTGCCGTACTTCCCCATCGGGACCACGTGCACGCAGCGGGACTGGTAGCCCGCCTGGCAGATCTCGCAGGTGTTGTCCGAGGCCATGAACGAGCCGACCACGAAGTCGCCGACCTTCAGGGTCTGCACCGCGTCGCCGATCTCCTCGACGACGCCGACGTACTCGTGCCCCATCGGGGTGTGATCGACGTCGTCGTCGCCGCGGTACGGCCACAGGTCGGACCCGCAGATGCAGGTCGCGGCGAGCCGGATGACGGCATCCGTCGGCCGGGTGATCGTCGGCTTCTCGCGCTCCTCGACCCGGACGTCGCCGGGGGCGTACATGACTACTCCACGCATTCTTACTGCTCCTTCTGTCGTGTGAATCCAGTCAACGCCGATTCCGGCACGGGTGGGAGGCTCTCTCATGGCACCCCTCGGATCACGGCGGACGGGAATAGTTCGACGGGCCGCGCGTTGCACCCGACATGATTGAAACTTCAACCGTCGCTCCGGTCGCCACGGAGCGCACCCGCGTCCGCGTGCCGCTGCGCTTCGGCGACGGCTTCTCCACCACCGCCGATGTCGTCACCTTCGACGGCCTGATCGACGGCCGCGAGCACCTGCTGCTCGGCCTCGGCGACTGGCGTGCGGCACTCGAGCACGCGGCCGACGGGGGCGCCGCACCCCTCGTGCGCCCGCACAGCGAGTGCCTGACCGGTGACGTCTTCGGCTCGGAGCGCTGCGACTGCGGCCCCCAGCTGCGCGAGGCCGTGGACCGCATCGCCGACGAGGGCGGATTCCTGCTCTACCTGCGCCAGGAGGGTCGAGGTATCGGCCTGTACGCCAAGCTCGACGCCTACGCGCTGCAAGACGCCGGACTCGACACGTATGAGGCCAACGTCGCCCTGGGCCACGGCGAAGACGAGCGCGACTACACCGTCGCCGCGCAGATGCTGAACGCGGTCGGCGTCGACGGCATCCGCCTCCTGAGCAACAACCCCGACAAGGCCGTGCAGCTCGAAGCCCTCGGCATCCGCGTCTCCGAGCGCGTGCCCACCGAGGTGCACCTGTCGGAGGCGAACACCCGCTACCTGCAGGCCAAGCGGGACCACACCGCCCACACGCTCGACCTGTCGGCCGCCTGATGACTGCGCAGGTGTTGAGCGACCGCCGGCTCGACGACGCCGAGATGCACACGTGGCTGCCCACCATCCGCTTCGTGCAGCTTCTGCCACAGGTGCTGGACCGCGCGCTGAAGGCCGAGACGGGCCTCAAGCACGCGCACTATGCGATCCTCGTCACGCTCGCGGGCCAGGACGACCGAGCGGTGCCGATGACCGAGCTCGCCCAGATCGCCGGCCTCAGCCGCTCGCGCCTCAGCCATGCGATCGACTCCCTCGAGGAGCGCGGCTGGGTGACCCGCACCTCGTGCAGCAGCGACAAGCGCACCCTGACGGCGGCACTCACGGATGCCGGTCGCGAACTGCTCCGAGGAGCAGCCCCCGTGCACGTGGCGCAGATCCGCGAGCTGGTCTTCGATCCGCTGACCGACGACGAGCGGGAGCAGCTCGGCACGATCCTCACCAAGCTGCTCCCGGGCGTCACTGCGGCACTCTAGGGCGATCAGCCTGTTCTCCTCGGTTCGGAACGCGGGTCAGGCCCGGGCCTGGGTTTTGATCTCGGCCAGAGCGTTCATGAACCCCTCCGAGCATCCGCTGGCACCTGCCAGGCGATCGAGCGTGATGTCGTCGATCTGCTTCCCGACGATCTCGCCGGGAAGTGCGTCCGCGAACGCCTGCTGGTACTGCAGCGAGGTCGGGTCCTCGGCGGGCGTGGTGATCGCGACCTCGGTCACCACGTCGTCCTCGATGGTCAGTGCGACGTCCTGATGAGAGGGCAGCGAACCGTACCATCCGGTGGCGTCGTACTCACCGTCTCGGTAGTCGACCTCAGCCGGCTCAGGTGTCGTCGAGCTGTCGCCGGTCGGGCGCGGAGCGGATTCGGCGCCACACGCCGCGAGGGAGAACCCCGCGACAAGAGCACCAGCGGCCCACGCGACCGACCTGACGAGCCGGGTCATGCTTCGGGGATCTCCCGACCGAAGGTCTCGAGGGTGACCGCTTCGGGCTCGGGGCCGCGGCGCACTCCGGTGTCGAGCGCATCGATCGCGCCGAGCTGATCGGCCGTCAGCTCGAAGTCGAACACGTCGAAGTTCTCGGCGATTCGAGCGGGGCGCACCGACTTCGGCAGCGCGGATCGCCCCTGCTGCAGGTGCCAGCGGAGCATCACCTGGGCGGGCGACTTGCCATGCGCGGCGGCGATCGCCTGGACTGTCGCGTCGTCGAAGACCGAGGCGCCGTTGGGGCGGTACGCCGTTATCCCGCCGATCGGCGACCACGCCTGGGTGACGGTGCCCGCCGCGGCATCTGCCTGCTGCACCTCGCGCTGCTGGAAGTAGGGGTGCACCTCGATCTGGTTGATCGCCGGGACGACGCTCGTCTCGGCTGCCAGCCTCTCGAGGTGGTCGACCATGAAGTTGCTGACGCCGATGGCGCGCACCCGGCCGTCGGCGAGCAGGCTCTCGAGTGCCTTGTAGGCACCGAGCGTGAGGTCGAAGCGGGTGGGCAGCGCCTGGTGCAGGATCAGCAGGTCTAGCTGGTCGACGCCGAGCTTGCCCGTCGACTTCTCGAACGCGTGCAGAGTCTCGTCGTATCCGTAGTCGCTGATCCAGACCTTCGTCTCGATGAAGATCTCGTCACGAGCGATGCCGGTGCGTCGGATCGCCTCGCCGACCTCGCGCTCGTTGCCATAGGCGGCGGCGGTGTCGATCAGGCGGTAGCCCGTCTCGAGGGCTGTGCTGACGGCATCGACGGTCTCGTCCGGGGCGGCCTGGAACACTCCGAAGCCGAGAGCCGGCATGGTGACGCCGTTGTTGAGGGTGAGATTCATGGTCATGCCTCCAGTGTGCGCCGCCGTCGAGATCGGAGGGAGGGCCTGGCATGCCCCCTCTCTTCCCGGTACCGCCAGTACCTCCCTCGTCCGACACGGAAGGCGTACCGTCGAAGTCATGGACACCCGCAGCGAGGTGCGCGAGTTCCTCTCGACGAGACGCGCACGCATCACCCCCGACCAGGCAGGTCTGCCCGCATTCGGTGGCAACCGTCGCGTGCCCGGCCTGCGCCGCGAAGAGGTCTCGCTGCTGGCCGGCGTCAGCGTCGACTACTACACGCGGCTCGAACGCGGCGACCTGTCCGGGGCATCCGACAGCGTGCTCGACGCCCTCGCCAGGGCACTGCAACTGGACGAGGCCGAGACCGCGCACCTGTTCGACCTCGCCCGTGCGGCGAACGCCTCCCCGGTCGTCCGGACGCCGCGGAAGAAACCGGGCGAGCTGCGACCCAGCATCCTCCGTCTTCTCGATGCGATGACCGAAGCCCCGGCGGTCGTGCGCAACAACTACTTCGACTACCTGGCCGCGAACGCGCTGGGCCGCGCACTCTATGCGCCGGTGTTCGCGCAGCCGCAGCCGAACAGTGCGCGCTTCGCCTTCCTCGACCCGGCGGCGCAGGACTTCTATCCGGAGTGGGATCGCAACACCCGGGAGCTCGTCGCAGCGATGCGAGGCGAGGCGGGGCGCAACCCGTTCGACCGGAAGCTGACCGACCTCGTCGGCGAGCTCTCCACGAGAAGCGAGCGGTTCCGCACACTGTGGGCCGCGCATGATGTGCGTTTCCACCGGACGGGCGTGAAGCGCATCGCGCATCCCGTCGTCGGCGAGATCGAGTTGACGTACGAGGCGTTCGCGCTGCCGGCAGACCCCGGGCTGCACCTGTCGACCTACACGGCCGAGCCGGGAACGGCATCGGCCGACAAGCTGCGGATGCTCGCCAGTTGGGCGGCGACCGAGGCGGCAGCATCCGAGGCGCCGGCACCCGAAGCGGTGGCCTCCGGAACCGCGCACGTCGTCGACACGGCACCCGAACGCGCCACCGGCCGCGCCGACGCCTGAGCGCACGGTTCTGCTCTGAGCAGAACCGCTCGAACCCGCCGGATGCCGCGGTTTATCGTGAGGCATGGCCGACCTGATCTCGTTCCCGCGCACCCCTCGCCCCGACCGCCCGAAGTCGAGCGGGCCCGAGCCGCTGTGGCGTCAGATGCTGGGCGACCAGCTGCGTCGCCGCCGCCACGACCGCGAGGAGACCCTCACCGAGACTGCGGAGAAGGCGGGCGTATCGCCCCAGTACCTCTCCGAGGTCGAACGGGGGCTGAAGGAGCCGTCGAGCGAGATGATCGCCGCCATCGCCGGCGCCCTCGACACGAGCCTGATCGACCTCACGAGCGCCGTGGCCGATGACCTGCGCTCGGCCGCGGTGCCGGCATCCGCTGCCGTCTCGGTGTCGCGCGGCGCGTTCGCCCTCGCCGCCTGACTCGTCGGTCCGTCCGCCAGGTGCCACCTGTCGGGAGAATGCGCGAATGTCGGGAGGAACCACGGCGTGTCTCCCGACATCCGTGCATCCTCCCGACATCCGTCCCGCGACGGTGGCGGGGTCAGGACCGCGGTCCGAGCACCGTGTCGATGAGCCCGTAGTCCAGGGCCGCGGATGCCGTGAACACCCGGTCGCGGTCGGTGTCGGCGCGGAGCTCCGCAACCGTGCGCCCGCTGTGCCTCGCGAGGATCTCCTCCATGTCGGACCGCACCCGCACCACCTCGTCGGCCGCGAGGATCAGATCGGGGATCGCACCGCGCGACTGGCCGGCCGGCTGATGCAGGACGATGCGGGCGTGCGCGAGCGCGGCGCGCTGGCCCTCCGCACCCGCGGCGACGAGCAGCGCAGCGGGACCGATCGCCTGTCCGACGCAGGTCGTCGCGATCGCCGGACGGATGTGCTGCATGGTGTCGTAGATCGCCAGGGCCGCGCCGGGGTCGCCGCCCTCGCTGTTGATGTAGAACTGGATGCCGCTCTCCGGACTGTCCGCGTCGAGGTGCAGCAGCTGCGCGATGAGGGCGTTCGCGACACCGGCATCGATGCCCGTTCCGAGATAGATGACGCGCTCGGCGAGCAGGTGGGAGTAGACGTCCATGATGCGCTCCCCCCGCGGATGCTGCGCGATGACGTTGGGGATCGAGTAGGTGCTCATGCGGTCACCCCCAGTCCGACGCGCGCGCGTTGCCGCGGCATCACCTCGGCGATCGAGGCCACGATCCCGTCGATGAAGCCGTAGTCCTGCGCCTGGGTCGCGGTGTACCAGCGGTCGTGCAGCGAGTCCTCGAAGATGCGCTCGAGGGGCTGGCCCGTGTCGGCCGAGATGAGGCCCAGGACCGTGTCGCGCGTGTGCCGCAGGTCGTCGGCCTGCGTCTCGATCTCGCCCGCGGAGCCGCCGATGCCCGCCGATCCCTGATGCATGAGGATGCGCGCGTGCGGCAGGGCCCGCCGCTTGCCCGGGGTGCCCGCGGAGAGCAGGAACTGCCCCGCGCTGCAGGCGAGCCCGAGGGCGAGGGTCGCCACGTCGTTGGGGATGAGCCGCATGATGTCACGGATCGCGAGCATCGACGGCACCGAGCCGCCGGGCGAGTGGATCCAGAGGGCGATGTCGGCGGCGGGATCCTCGGCCGACAGGGCGAGCAGCTGCGTCATCAGCAGTGTGCCGTTGTCATCGTCGAGCGCACCGTCGAGCACGAGCACGCGCTCGTGGAACAGTGCGCGCCGGGCCTCAGGGCCGAACTGCGGGATGGAGGGGTTGTCTTCGCTCATGCCCCCAGCATCGGTCGCCGTTTCGCGCTACGGGCCGGATTCTGCCGTGAGCGGCTCTGCCCTGAGCGGATGCGTCCTGACGCTGTCTCAGCGCAAGCCGTCCGCGCAGTTGCTGCCCGCGCGCGCCTCCCACCACAGGGCGTATTCTTCCCCGTCGCCCGCATCGATCAGCCACGGGGGGAACGTGACGTACTTCTCCATCGCGAGGCCCCAGGTCGCATCAGCCCGTGTCGACCCGGGGTCGTCTGCGGGCAGCTCATCCTCGGTCGTCCAGTGCTCGGCCGGATGGCTCTTCGCCCATTCGTAGATCTCCCGGCCGGTCTGCGACCAGTCACGGGAGTTCATGCTCTCGGCGATGTCGGCGGGCATCGGCAGCCGGTCCGGAGTGCTGTAGTCGTACGTGCAGGAGTATTTCTGCCCGTCATCGGCGACATAGCTCAGGGAGATCGTCACGTTCGTGGTGAAACCGAGCTTCGAATCCAGGATGGCCATCGTGACGATGACGAGGGCGACGAGGGCAGCCGCCGCGATCCCGATGATCCCCCATACGCGGCGACGTGGCCGAGCCGATCCTGCGGGCGACGGAGCATGACCAGCCACGAGCAGATCCTTCCCCGATTGCGGACGGCGAGGGGCCTCTTCCCGGGACACGACCGCATCGCATCCTCGTCGGGAAACTCCCCCGCATTCCATCGTGCCCGTTCCGGATACGACCCGCCAATCGCGGTGGATCGCAGCGGGTGCGGGTGCGCCCTGAGCGGATGCCGTGGGGCAGCACCCGCTCAGGGCAGGGGATGGGTGGGGTGGGGGTCAGGCGGCCAGCGCCAGGGATCGACGGTGGCTGACGCGGTGGCCGACCCAGAAGCCGATCGCCACGAGTCCGGCCAACGCGATACCGAGGATCCAGGGCAGGATCGACGGCGCGGCTCCGGCCGTCGCGGTGGCGAGCGTCCCGGATCCTTCCGCGATCAGGCCGTTGCCCTCGGCGAGGTCGGCGGCTCCGGCTTCGAGCTTGTCGCCACCCGCGGCGAGGTCTCCCGACCCCTGCGCCACGGCATCGGCTCCGACGGCCAGCTTTCCGATGCCCGCGTCGAGATCACCGGCTCCGGACTGCAGCGTGCCGATACCGGTGGCCAGCGTGGTCGCGCCGTCGTTCAGCCGGGTCGCACCGGCGCTGAGGTTCGAGGTTCCGGCGTACAGCGAGGAGGCTCCGGAAGAGAGCGTCTGCAGTCCCGATGCCAGCTTGGCGGCACCCGCCGAGAGCTGTGCGGTGCCGGACTTCAGGGTCTGCGCCCCGGCGGCGAGGGCGGGGGCCGCCTGGGGGGCGACGAGGGCGACGGTCCCGGGCCACCCCTGCGTGGGATCACCGTTCACGATCGCCCCGACACCGGCCGTGACGCGCGTCGCACCGTCTGCGGCGCCGACGAGTCCCTGCGCGAGCGCGGGGGCCGCCGCCGTCGGTGCCGCCATCGCATCCACCTGCCTGTCGACACCGTCGGCGAGAGCAGCGAGCCCCTTCAGCTGCGCGTTGTCCGGGTCCGCCGCCGACATCGCGGCGAGGGCATCACGGAGCTGCTGGGAGTTGCCGGGGGCGGTAGCGGCCAGGCCCTGGAGGGCAGTCTTCGTGTCGGGGTGGGCGAGGGTGCGCACCGAGGGGGTCACGCCGGCGGTCAACGTGTCGCTCAGGGTGGCCGCACCGGCGAGCACGGCGTTCGTGTATCGATGCGCACCGTCGACCCCAGCCGCGAGCTTCGCTGCTCCCGTCGCGACGGTCTGCGCTCCGGCATCCGCCTTCGCCATCTTCGACGCGAGCTCCTGGGCTCCGGTGAACGCGGTCTGCGCTCCCCCGCTGACCCTGCCCGCGCCGTCCACGGCCGAGGCCGCGCCTGTGGCGAGACTTCCGGCGCCCTCCGCGAGAGTCGTCGCGCCGGTCGCCGCCTTCGTGGCCCCGTCGCTCACCTTCTGCGAGCCGTCCTGCGCGCTGGCCGCGCCGGACGCGAGGTCGTCGCTGCCTTCCGCGAGCTGATCGGCGCCGTCCGAGAGGTCGGCGGCACCCGCCGCGAGCTCGGACGAACCGCTCTTCGCCGACGTGGTCCCGTCGGCGAGTTCGGAGGCGCCGGCGGCGATCTTGTTCGTCACCACGAAGAACAGGATCACCATCGTGGCCAACAGCAGGCTGAGCACGATCACGGCGATGCGCATGCCGTTGCCGTGCGCGTGGGGTTTCGTACTCGTCATCGAGGACTCCCGGGGGTCAGTGGCGTCGTTGCCACGGGCGACTGTATGGGCGCGCCGGTACGCGACCCACGGATTTGCCGTTCGAAACCAAGTCTCAGAGTCGCTGGGACTCAGTTTCTTGTCGTGAGTCCACAAACGTGGCCCGGTAGCCCTTGTCGCTCCCCGGAAAACCAGCCGTAACATCGCGGACTCACTGCCCGCCTACTCTCATGCCCATGGCGAAGCAGAAGACACCGGCGTGGTCGGAAGACGGACTCAACTTCCGCACGCGCAAGTGGGTGCGCCCCGAAGATCTCAACGCGAACGGCTCGCTGTTCGGCGGGAGCCTGCTGAAGTGGATCGACGAGGAGGCGGCGATCTACGCGATCGTCCAGCTGGGCAACTACCGCGCGGTCACCAAGCACATCTCGGAGATCAACTTCGAGGCATCGGCGGTGCTGGGCGACCTGATCGAGATCGGCCTGCAGGCCACGCATTTCGGCACGACGTCATTGACGATGCGCGCGGTCGCCCGCAACATGATCACGCGCAGGCGCATCCTCACGATCGAGAAGATCGTGTTCGTCAGCCTCGATGACGACGGAGTGCCGACGCCGCACGGCTACCGCGAGATCACCTACGACCGCGACCGGATGCCCACCGAGCGCATCGCGACCGGGACGATCCGACTTCCCTCGTCCTGAGCGGCCACGGCCGCGAACGCCTGAGACAGATCGGCGATCAGGTCGTCGACGTCTTCGAGGCCGATCGACAGACGCAGCACGTCGGCGGCAGGGCGCGCCTCGGGCGGCACCGGGCGGTGCGTGAGCGCGGCCGGATGCTGGATCAGCGAGTCCACCCCGCCGAGCGAGACCGCGTGCGTGAACAGCGTCGTCGCCGTCGTGACCGCGGATGCCGCGGCGAACCCGCCCCGCATCCGCATCGCGATCATCGCGCCCGTCCCTCGCATCTGTCGCTCGAGGATGCCGCGCGGGTCTCCGTCGAGCCCCGGATAGAAGACCTCGGCGACCTCGGGACGGTCGATCAACCACTGCACCACCCGCCGCGCGCTCTCCTGTTGGTGCCGCACCCGCACCGGCAGGGTCGTGAGACCGCGGTGCAGCAGGTACGCCCCGAGTGGATGCAGGAGCCCCCCGGTCACCGCCCGCACGCGGCGCAGCGCCTCCGCGGTCTCTTCGCTGCAGGCGACGACTCCGGCGATGACATCGCCGTGGCCGCCGAGGTATTTGGTCGCGCTGTGCAGTGACATCGCGGCGCCCAGGTCGATCGGGTTCTGCAGGATCGGGGTCGCGAACGTGTTGTCGACCACCACCGGCACGGAACCCGCCTGGCGCACCACGTCGGCGATGTCGGCGATGTCGAGCGTGGGGTTCGCGGGGGTCTCGACGACCACGAGCCCGGTGTCGGACCGCATGGACGCGGCCACCTCGTCGGGGTGGCAGTACGTCGTCTCGACGCCGAGCAGACCGGACCCGAGCAGGTGGTCGGTGCCACCGTAGAGCGGACGCACCGCGACGACGTGGCGCGCACCTGTCGCGCCGGTGTGCGCGAGGATCACGGCCGTCATCGCGGCCATGCCCGAGGCGAAGGCCACCGCTGCCTCGGCATGCTCGAGCTCGGCGAGCGCCTCTTCGAACCGGGCGACCGTCGGGTTCCACAGCCGCGCGTAGACCATGCTGCCGTCGGCGGGCGGGCGGCCTCCGGTGGCCATCGCCTCGTAGGAGTCGCCACCGCGCTCGATGTCGGGCAGCGGGTTCGTGGTCGACAGGTCGATCGGCAGCGCGTGGACCCCGAGACCCTCGAGATCGGAGCGCCCGCTGTGGACGGCGACGGTGTCGGGATGCAGCGGTGCAGTCATGCCTCCACGTTGCCGGAATCACGAGGAATCCGCAGGAACTCGACAGAGGCCGCCAGAAAATTGCCTCTGAACGCTATTCTGTGCAGCATCCGGCATCCGAAAGGCGAGCACCTTGGCGAAAGCGCAACTCGACGAGATCGACCTCGAACTGCTGGCGGTCCTCACCCGTGATGCCGAGACGACCAACAAGGCCCTGGCGCATCGGCTCGGCCTCGCCGAGTCGACGTGTGCGCACCGCGTGCGGGCGCTGCGCGAGCGGGGCGTGATCCGCGACACCCGCATCCGCATCGACGGGGCGGCCCTCGGCTTCCCCCTGCAGGCGATCATCAAGGTGCGCCTCGCCAATCACACCGGCGCCAAGGTGACGGCGCTGTTCGACGCACTCGCGAGCGTCCCGCGGGTGCTGCAGGTCTTCCATGTGGCAGGAGTCGACGACTTCTTGGTGCACGTGGCGGTGCAGGACGCGACCGCCCTCCGCGACATCGTGCTGGAGCACATCACGGTGCACCCGGTCGTGCGCGGCACCGAGACCCAGCTCGTGTTCGAGCTGCGCGACGGTCCGGGCGTCCTGCCGCGGTGACCCCGGGATCCGGGTGACCTGCGCGAAGATGGAATGCACGTCCGCACCGGAGCAAGGGAGCACCATGAGCCGCAGCGCCACCGCCGCCACGCACACCATTCGCGAGATGCGGGACTTCCTCTTCGCGAACGCCACCGACTACGCCGCGGCCCGTGCGGGGTTCGCCTGGCCTGAGGTCGACGAGTTCAACTTCGCACTCGAGTGGTTCGACGTGATCGCCGGCGAGAACCCCGACCGGCCGGCCGTGCAGATCGTCGAGGCCGACCTGAGCCTGCGCACCTGGACCTACGGCGAGCTTTCGACGCGCTCCGATCAGGTCGCGGCCTGGCTCACCGGTCTCGGCATCCGACGCGGCGACCACGTGATCGTGATGCTCAACAACACGATCGAGCTGTGGGAGGTGATGCTGGCGATCACGAAGATCGGCGCCGTGTCGATCCCGACCTCGACCCTGCTCTCCGCCTCCGATCTCGCATACCGCGTCGAACACGGTCGAGCCGGCGCGGTCGTCACCCTCGGCCCGCTCGCCGATCGGCTCGCGGACATCGCCCCCGGCATCCTCCGCATCGGCGTCGGCGACGGCATCCCGGCGGAGTGGGCGCGCTTCACCGACTCGACCGACGCGCCGAACGCCTTCGAACCCGATGGGCCGACCGCCGCGACCGACACCGCACTGCTCTACTTCACCTCGGGCACCACGAACCGGCCGAAGCTCGTGCAGCACACCCACGTCTCCTACCCGGTCGGGCACCTTTCGACCATGTGGTGGCTCGGCGTGCGCCCCGACGACGTGCACCTCAACATCTCGTCCCCCGGCTGGGCGAAGCACGCCTGGTCGAGCTTCTACTCGCCGTTCCTGGCCGAGGCGACCGTGTTCGTCTACAACTACGACCGCTTCGACGCGAACACCCTCATGCAGGTCATGGACACCCATCACGTGTCGACGTTCTGCGCGCCGCCGACCGTGTGGCGGATGTTGATCCAGGCCGACCTCGCGCGTCTCACCCACCCGCCGCGCGAACTCGTCGGAGCGGGCGAGCCGTTGAACCCCGAGGTCATCGACCGCGTGCGCGAGGCCTGGGGCGGCACGATCCGCGACGGGTTCGGACAGACCGAGATGACGGCCTGCATCGGCAACTCCCCCGGCCAGCCCGTCAAGGTCGGGTCGATGGGACGCCCGCTGCCCGGCTACCCTGTCGTGCTGCTCGACCCGGTCACCGGAGACGTCGTCGAAAGCGAGGGGGAGATCGCGCTCGACCTGTCCCAACCGCCGCTCGGACTCATGGCCGGGTACTACGACGACCCCGCGAAGACGGCCGAGTCCCGGGCGGGCGGCTTCCACCACACCGGCGACATCGCGGTGTGCGACGACGACGGCTACCTCACGTACATCGGTCGCTCGGACGACGTGTTCAAGGCCTCCGACTACAAGATCTCCCCGTTCGAACTCGAGTCGGTGCTGCTCGAGCACGACCTGGTGATCGAGGCGGCCGTGATTCCGAGCCCCGATCCGACGCGTCTGGCCGTGCCGAAGGCGTACGTCTGCCTGACCCCGGATGCCACCGACGGCGCGGAAGACGCGGCTCGCGCGATCTTCGCCTACGCACACGACCGCCTGTCGTCGCACCTGTGGGTGCGGATCATCGAGTTCGTCCCCGAGCTGCCGAAGACGATCTCCGGCAAGATCCGCCGCGTCGAGCTGCGTGCGCGGGAAGCGGCACGGGTCGGATCCGGCGACGAGACCGGACAGCACCGCGACCGCGACTACCGCTGAGCGCTCAGGACACCACCGGGATCGACGCCGTCGCGGCGGACTTCGTCGCGAGCGTCCGCTTCGACACGACTGCCGGCGCGGTCGGGGAGACCGCCCGGGGCAGTGCATCGGCCGCCGCCTCGTTCGTCCGCCCGGCTCCGGCCGCACTCATGATGGCCCGCACGACCCCGCCGATGACGAGCATGCCCACGAGCGAGGCGCACGCCAATATCAACGGCAGCCACTGCTGCGCGAACGACGCGGTGAAGCTCATCAGCGCGCCCACGATCCATACGCCGACCGCACCCCCGACGAGCCCTCCAGAGCTCCGGATGACCGCGACCGCAGCGACGATCGCACAGGCACCGGCGATGGCCGCACCCACGTAGCCGATCGGCACCATCACTTCGGCCAAATCGTTGGCCACTCTCATTGTCGTCATGACGACCCCCCGGTCCAGCGGAAACTCCGCTACCTCGACACTAGAAGTGTGTCGCGGAAAGGCCATCCGTCTCAAGTCCCATCCGCATCATCCTGCAGACGGAGATCTGCCGACGCGGAACACGGAGCGGGGCGGGGTCAGCGGCGGCTCGGCCACCGCAGCCGACGGGGGCGGACGACGCGCACCGGCTGGGTGACGACGGCATCCACGACCATCGAGCCGTCGGTCGGTCCGACGATCGCGATCGCCGAGGTCTCGGTGGCCTCGGCCGGCGCGACCGGAAGCCGTCCGAGCTCGCGGTGTGCCCGCACGTAGGCCGGGACCAGCAGCACGATCGCGCCCACCCAGGCGAGTGGGTTGCTCAGCGCGACGCCGTCGAACCCGATCCACGCGCCCAGCACGATGGCCGCCCCCACGCGCATCACCAGCTCGATCACCCCGGTCACGGTGGGCACGAGAGTGTGGCCGAGTCCCTG
The DNA here is from genome assembly GCF_000708325.1 of Microbacterium sp. Cr-K20. Taxonomy (NCBI): domain Bacteria; kingdom Bacillati; phylum Actinomycetota; class Actinomycetes; order Micrococcales; family Microbacteriaceae; genus Microbacterium; species Microbacterium sp. Cr-K20. Next base: position 102,420 of record NZ_JARE01000043.1, read on the forward strand.
CAGTGCGCCGCGCAGCACGAACAGCATGCCCAGCGCCCAGTAGCCGCAGCCGTTGATGATGAGCATCCGGTGGGCCATGTCGACGACGTCGTCCGATCCCGCACCGATGAACAGTCGCACCATCGGGGCGCCGAACGCGATCAGCAGGCCACCGAGCACCACACCGGCGGCGACCGCCATCCAGGTCGCCTCGACGACTCCGCGACGGATGCGGTCGGGGCGGCGGCCACCGTGGTTCTGCGCGGCGTACATCGAGACCGCGAGGCCCAGCGACGACAGCAGCGCGACCGCGAGGCTGTCGACCCGGGAACCGGTCGTGTAGGCGGCGACGGCGTCGGCCCCGAGGGTGTTCAGCGCGACCTGCACCGTGAGTGTGCCGATCGCGATGATCGACGCCTGGAAGCCCATGGGCAGGCCGAGGCGCAGGTGCTCGGCGATGTCGTCCCCGGTGATCCGCCAGTCGGCACGACGCAGGTGCAGCATCGGCAGGCGCCGGCGGACGAACTCGAGGCAGAGCGCCACCGAGACGGCCTGTGCGACCACGGTCGCGAGAGCGGCACCGCCCACGCCCCATTCGAGGGGACCGACCATCAGCACGACGAGCCCGACGTTCAGCGCGCACGAGACGGTGAGGAACACCAGCGGCGTCTTGGAGTCGCCGATCGCGCGGATGATCGCGGAGAGGTAGTTGAAGAACATCGTCGCGCTGGCACCGAGGAAGCTGATCTGCGTGAAGATCGTGGCTTCGGCCATCAGCTCCGGAGGCGTCTGCAGCAGGGTGAGGATCGGGCCGGCGAGGAGGGGGGCTGCGACCGTCAGGATCACGCTCGTGATGGCACTGAGGAACACACCCGTGGCCACCGAGCGGCGTACGGCCGCATCGTCCCGCGCACCGAAGGCCTGCGCGATGGGGATCGCGAATCCGCTCGTCAGACCCCAGGCGAAGCCGAGCAGCAGGAACAGCAGGCTGCCGGTCGCGCCCACCGCCGCGAGGGAGGTGACGCCGAGGTGCCGTCCGACGACGATCGCGTCGGCGAACTGGTACAGCTGCTGCACCACGTTGCCGAGGAGCAGCGGGATGGAGAAGGCGAGGATGACGCGCCACGGGCGGCCCGTGGTGAGGGAGGTGGCCATGAAGGAGCGGCTCGCAGAACTGGGGGACGGATCGGGGCTCGAACAAGCCTATCGAATCGATTCGGCGCAGCGGTATCCCTGATCTCGATTCTGTCGGTCGGGGAGGCGAAAGGTACCGTCGGAGCCAAACCGTCGACGTAGGCCGGAGGACGAGAGTGACGAAGCAGCACCCGGGGGGAACCGGAAGCACGCCCGATGTCGATGCCGATGGGGAGGAGCAGCACCTGCGGCGCGCGCTGAGCAACCGCCACATCCAGCTGCTCGCGATCGGCGGCGCGATCGGAACCGGCCTGTTCATGGGCAGCGGCAAGACGATCTCGGTGGCAGGACCATCGGTGATCTTCGTCTACATGATCATCGGCTTCATGCTGTTCTTCGTCATGCGGGCGATGGGCGAACTGCTGCTGTCGAACCTCAAGTACAAGTCGTTCAGTGACTTCGCGAGCGATCTGCTCGGGCCGTGGGCGGGATTCTTCACCGGGTGGACCTACTGGTTCTGCTGGGTGGTCACCGGCGTCGCCGACGTGATCGCGATCGCGGGCTACACGGATGCGCTCATCCCCGGCGTCCCGTTGTGGATCCCGGGCGTCCTCGTGATCGTGATCCTGCTCGCCCTGAACCTGCCGACCGTCGCCGCGTTCGGCGAGATGGAGTTCTGGTTCGCGCTGATCAAGATCGTCGCGATCGTCGCCCTCATCGTCACCGGTCTGGTGATGATCTTCACCGGCTTCCAGCACGAGGCGGGGACCGCCAGCTTCTCGAACCTGTGGGATCACGGCGGCATGTTCCCGCACGGCTTCATGGGCTTCGTCGCGGGATTCCAGATCGCCGTGTTCGCGTTCGTCGGCGTCGAGCTCGTCGGCACCGCGGCCGCCGAGACCAAGGACCCGAAGCGCAATCTGCCGAAGGCGATCAACGCGATCCCGATCCGCATCCTGCTGTTCTACGTGGGCGCACTCATCGTGCTGATGGCGGTGACCCCGTGGACCGAGTACGTCGCCGGCGAGAGTCCGTTCATCGCGATGTTCGCCCTCGCCGGACTCGGCATCGCGGCGACGGTCGTGAACCTGGTCGTGCTGACCTCGGCGATGTCGAGCGCCAACTCCGGCATCTACTCGACCTCGCGCATGGTGTTCGGCCTCGCACAGGACGGGGATGCCCCGCGGATCTTCGGCCGACTCTCGCGCCGCCGCGTGCCGCAGAACGCCCTGTTCCTCTCGTGCATCCTGCTGCTCTCCGGCGTCGTGCTGCTCTACGCGGGCAAGGACATCGGCACGGCCTTCGACATGGTGACCACGGTCTCGGCGCTGTGCTTCATGTTCGTGTGGACGATCTTCCTGTGCAGCTACCTCGTGTACCGGCGCACCCGCAAGGACAAGGTCGCCGCGTCGACGTTCCGGATGCCGGGCGGGGTGTTCATGGTCTACGTGGTGCTCGCGTTCTTCGTGTTCGTCCTGTGGGCGCTGACCACGCAGCCCGACACGCTGACCGCGCTGTTGGTCACGCCGATCTGGTTCGTGCTGCTGTTCGTGGCGTGGCTGTTCGTGCGGAGGTCGCCGAACCATCTCGCCCGGCACGCCGCGCACATCGCGCACCTGCGCGACGACTCGGTCGAGGCGGACACGGACTGAGCTCCGGCCGCCTCGGTCGCCCTCAGGATCGGCGCGGGGTGGGCCCGCTCAGAGGAGCCCGGTGTCGCGGGCGATCGCGATGGCGCGGGCGCGACTGTCGGCGCCGAACTTCTCGAACACGTGCACGAGGTGGGTCTTCACGGTGGCCTCGGTCACGAACAGGGTCTTCGCGATCTCGCGGTTCGATGCGCCGGTATCGAGCAGCCGGAGCACGTCGAGCTCGCGGTCGGTGAGCCGCACCCGCGGCGCGCGCATGACCTGCACGACCCGCTCGCTGAGCTCGGGGGTGAGCACGAGTCCGCCGGAAGCGGCCTGGCGGATCGCCCGCACGATGTCGTCCGGAGCGACATCCTTGAGCAGGTACCCCGCCGCTCCCGCCTCGATCGCACCGAGGATCTCGGCGTCGCGGTCGAACGTCGTCAGGATCAGCACGGCGGGTGCCGGATGCTGGGCACGAAGCGCGGCAGTCGTCTGCACGCCGTCCATGCCCTCGCCGAGCCGCAAGTCGCACAGCACGACATCGGGATGCAGGTGCCGGGCGAGAACCACGGCTTCCTCTCCGGAAGCCGCCTCGCCGACCACCTCGACGTCGTCGCGGTGATCGAACAGCGATCGCACCCCGGCCCGGACGATCGGGTGATCGTCGACGAGCAGCACGCGCACCGCGGTCATCCTTCGCCCCCGTTCCGTCGCGCCTGCACCGTGCCGCCGAGCGGGACGTGCGCAGAGAGCGCGGTGCCGTCGCCCGGGGCGCTCTCCAGATCGAGCCCTCCGCCGAGTTCCCGCAGCCGTGCCCGCATCGAGCGCAGTCCGTAGCCGCCACCCTGGCCGCCGACGCCGCCCTGCGCGTCCCAGTGCCTCGCGTCGAACCCGATGCCGTCGTCGACGATGTCGAGCCGCACCGCGTCGCCGGCATCGGCCAGGGTCACCACGACGCGCGACGCGGATGCGTGCGAGCGGACGTTCGCGAGGGCCGACTGCGCCGTCCGCAGCAGGGCGACCTCGACGTCGATGCCGAGCGCCGGCAGGTCGTCGTCGGCGTGCAGGGTCGCCTCGATCCCGGTCTCGTCGATCAGGCGCTCCAGCATCCGGGCGAGCGCGTCGCCGAGGGCCGTGGATTCGAGTTCGGCCGGCATCAGCGCGTTCACGATGCGTCGCGCATCCGCCAACCCCTCCGCGGCCAGCGCCCCGATCTGCTCGAGGGCACGGGTGCGCTGCTCGGGATCGTCCGCCTCCAGGGCCGAGCGCGCCAGCATCCCGATCGACGACACGCTCTGGGCCACGGTGTCGTGGATGTCGCGCGACACCCGGGTGCGCTCCTCACTCGCGCCGGACTCGCGTTGGGTGCGGGCGAGCTCGTCCTGGAGCGCCGACATCTCCTCCTGGGTCGCGACGAGCGAGGCGATCAGTCGACGACGCTCCCTCCCGTCACGGACGAGCTCGAGGTACCCGCGCGAGATCCCCAGCGCGAAGACGCCGCCCACGAGGGGCCCGATCACGTTCGCATAGGTCGTGGTGCCGGTGTGCAGCAGCGGGGCGGTCACCACGACCGCGAGGATCGCCGCGCTCAGCAGCAGTGCCCACCGCAGTCGCATCACGAATCCGGCCAGCAGCCACAGCGGGAAGGCGAGCCACACGAACTCGGGCGAGACGACGACCGCTCCGAGCCAGATGAGCGTCAGCCCGAGCAGCCACCAGGTCGCCAGACGGCGGTCGGACGTGCGCTCGCTGAGCAGCAGGCCGCCGCCGTACCAGCCGAGGAACACGAGCGACACGGCGAGCACCCACGGCAGCGGAACCCCATCGACTGCCGCGCGCCAGGCGCCGATCACGAGCAGCACGACCGTGATGACGGCCTGGCCGATGCGGATGGATCCGACCAGGCTCGCCCACGTGCGCGGGGTGCGGAATCCGTCCGCCCGCTCGTTACGGGCGGTGCGCTCAGCTCGCGTCGGGAGAGGTGGCGACTGCGGCATCCTCGTATTCTCCCCCGTGCGGCCGATCTGCACCCCGATCGGCGCGGGATCCGCCCCTCCCGACCTTCCCCGGCCACCACATCCGCTCCCCGACGATCGCGAACAGCGCGGGGACCACCAGGGTGCGCACGACGAAGGTGTCGACGAGCACCCCGATCCCGACGATGAGTCCGATCTGTCCGAGCGTGACCAGGGGCAGCAGCCCGAGCGCGGCGAACACCGCCGCGAGCACGACGCCGGCGCTGGTGATCACGCCGCCCGTCGCCGTGAGCGCACGCACCATCCCCTGCCGCGTGCCGACCGTCTGCGCCTCGACGCGCGCCCGATGGACCAGGAAGATCGTGTAGTCGATGCCGAGCGCCACCAGGAACAGGAACGACAGCAGCGGGACCTGCAGGTCGAGCGCGTCCCATCCGAACACGACCCGGCTCAGCCAGGTGCCTGCGCCGATCGCCGCGACCGCGCTGAGGATGTTCACCGCGAGCAGCAGCACGGGCGCCACCAGGGAGCGCAACAGCACGATGAGCACGAGCAGACTGACCGCGAGCACGAGCGGGACGATCAACAGCAGGTCGCGTTGATTGCCCTCGCGGGCGTCGAGATCCGCCGCGACCGGTCCACCCACCACGGCGTCGGCATCCGGCACCGTGACCGCGGCCTCGCGCACGGCGCTCACCAGATCGAGGCTCTCGGTGGTTCCCGGAGCCGGTTCACCGACGACGAGCAGCCGCGTGAGGGCTCCGTCGGCGCTCTCCCCCGTCGCGAACACCCGGAGCACACCCGGCACGTCTTCGACGGCCTCGGTCAGCGCCTCGGTCTCAGCCGTGTCACCGATCACGATCATCGGCTGCGCCTCGCCCGCGGGGAAGTGCTCGCCGAGCACGGTGAGCCCTGCCGCCGATTCGGACTCGACGCGGAACTTCTCGACCTGCGTGAGACCGACGGACACGCCGGCGAGGCCTCCGGCGAGGACGCCGAGCAGCGCGAGCCCACCGACCAGCGGCACCCAGGGGCGCCGGGAGACGCGTTCGGCGACGGCGCCCCACACTCGACCGGTCGCGGCGCCACCGCCCACGCGCGGGGCGAACGGCCAAAAGAGGCGGCGGCCGCACACGGCGAGAGCCGGCGGAAGCACCAGCAGCACCGCGGCGAGCGCGATCAGCAGGCCCACCGCCGAAGCGATCCCGAGTCCGCGGGTGCCGGGAATCACCGCGAGGGCGAGCGTCGAGAGAGCGAGGACCACGGTGACGTTCGAGGCGACGATCGCGGGCACGGTCGCACGCCAGGCGGCGACCAGTGCGCGCCGGTGGTCGGTGTCGAGCGCGAGCTCTTCGCGGTAGCGCGAGATGAGGAGCAGGGCATAGTTCGTCCCGGCGCCGAAGACGAGGACGCTCACGATCCCGGAGTCGAACTGCAACCCGAGTCCGGCTCCGATCGCCGCCGTCGCCTTGTTCGCCAGCTGGTCGGCGAGCGCGACCACCACGAGCGGGATGATCCACAGCACGGGCGAGCGGTAGGTGACGATGAGCAGCAGTGCGACGATCCCCAGCGTCACCATCAGCAGCGTGAAGTCGGCGCCGTCGAACGCGGACGCGACGTCCACCCCGAACGCGGGGCCACCCGTGACCTGCACCGTCACACCGTCGATCGGATGCTGCGCCACCGCGTCGCGCAGGTCGTGCACGGCATCCGCGGCGGCATCGTCCTCGTTCTCGTCCAGCGTCAGCGTCGCCTGGACGACCGCGGCCTCCCCGTCGTCACTGACGATCGGACCGTGCGGATCGTGCCCGGTCTCTGCTCCGACGTCGGCCGCGAGGGAGCCGAGTGCCGCGAGGTCTGCGTCGCCGAGCTGTCCGCCGTCGTCTCGAGCCGCGACCAGCAGCACGGTGTGCTCGTCCGCGTCGGGGAACTGCTCGGCGAGGGCCGCCGCTCGAGCGGAGTCCGAGTCCGGAGGGGCGACGTCGCTGCCGGCGGGCAGAGACGCGCGGCCAAGGGCACCGAGGAGGGCGGTGAAAGCCACGACCGCGATCAGCAGGGAGATCCACCCGCCGCGTCGAGAGGTGAGCCACAGCGGAAGAGAGCGGAGGGTGCGGAGCATGGGTCCAGTCCAGCCGCGACGGCGCCGAGGAGGATCGGGCGGGAGGGTGAGACGCGTCTCCATCGTTCGATGGATGCCCGCGCCGCCGGAGGGTCGCGGTCAGAGGGGTTCCGTCAGGCCCTCCCTCGTCGCGACCACCGGGCGTAGCGTCGGTTCCACAGTCGCGGATCGCACCCGCGGCGAAGACGAAAGGACGACTCATGCACACACGCACTCTCGGACAGGGCCTCCAGGTCTCGGCGGTCGGACTCGGCTGCATGGGGATGTCGCAGAGCTACGGCCCGAACCCCGGCAGCCGCGAAGACATGATCGCCGTGCTGCGATCCGCCCTCGATCACGGCGTGGACTTCTTCGACACGGCCGAGGTGTACGGCCCGTACGTGAACGAGGAGCTCGTCGGTGAGGCGCTCGAGCCGATCCGCGACAGGGTCGTCATCGCGACCAAGTTCGGGTGGGCCATCGAAGACGGAAAGAGTGTCGGGCTGAACAGCCGCCCCGAGCAGATCCGCCGGGTGGCCGAGGCATCGCTGCGGAGTCTGCGGACCGATGTGATCGACCTCTTCTACCAGCATCGTGTCGACCCCGACGTGCCGATCGAAGACGTGGCCGGCACCGTGGGCGAGCTGATCGCCGAGGGCAAGGTGCGCCACTTCGGACTCTCGGAGGCCTCGGCCGACACCATCCGCCGCGCCCATGCCGTGCATCCGGTGACCGCGCTGCAGAGCGAATACTCGCTGTGGACGCGCGAGCCGGAGGCGGAGGTCCTTCCGGTGCTGGCCGAGCTCGGCATCGGGTTCGTGCCCTTCAGCCCGCTCGGCAAGGGGTTCCTGACCGGCACGGTCGACACCGCTGCGGACTTCGCGGCCGGCGACATCCGCGCCACGATCCCCCGCTTCACGGCCGAGAACCGGGCGGCGAACCAGGCGCTCGTGGCGCACGTCGCCGAGCTGGCCGCGACGAAGGAGGCCACCCCGGGCCAGATCGCCCTCGCCTGGCTGCTCGCCCAGCAGCCGTGGATCGTGCCCATCCCCGGCACCCGGCGCACCGCGCGCATCGCCGAGAACGCAGGCAGCACCGCCACCGCGCTGTCCGCCGACGAGGTCGCCGACCTGTCGACCCTGGCCGCCCGCATCGGTGTGGCCGGCGACCGCTACAACCCGCAGCAGATGGCGTTCGTCGACCGTTGAGACGCCGACGGCCTCGGTATCGTGAGGCGGGTGACCTCCGCCCGCAGCTACCCCGCGACCATCGCGGCCACGGTCGAGCACGAGACGGTCATCCGCAAGTCGCGCTTCCTCACCCGCATCGAGCCGGTCTCGTCGGTCGAGCAGGCCGATGCGGTGATCGCCGGCATCCGCAAGCGGGCCTGGGACGCGAACCACAACTGCACCGCGATGATCACCGGTCTGCTCGGTGATCAGGCGCGATCGTCGGATGACGGAGAGCCCTCGGGCACCGCGGGCATCCCGATGCTGGAGGTGCTGCGGCGCCGGGAGCTGACCGACGTGGTCGCGGTGGTGACACGGTACTTCGGCGGTGTGAAGCTCGGAGCGGGCGGTCTCGTGCGCGCTTACTCCTCGGCGGTGTCCGAGACGCTCGACCTGGCGACCCTGGTGCGGCGTGCGGCGCTCCGACAGGTGACGCTCGAGGTGCCGCATGCGGATGCCGGGCGCTACGACAACCTGCTGCGCGACTGGGCGGGGCATCACGGTGCGACGCTGGGCGAGCCGACCTACGCGGCGATTGCCACGCTCGAGCTGTGGGCGCCCGAGGCGGAGCTTCCGAGGCTCACCGATGACCTGGCCGCAGCATCCGCCGGTGCGGTCGTCCCCGTGCTGGGCGTCGAGCGCATCGTCGACGTCCCCGACTGAACCATCGAGGCCGGCGGGATCGGCGAAACCACAAGGATCGGCGGATATCCTGGATGCCGCGGTCGCGGAGGGAGAGCGATGTTCGACAGTCCGCTCTCGGCTTCGGCCTACGAGATCCTCGAGGTCGACCCCGGCGTCGACGACGTCGAGCTGCGCCGCGCCTACCGTCTGCGCCTGCGTCAGACCCACCCCGACACCGGTGGCGACGCGGCGATCTTCATCCAGGTGCAGCGCGCCTGGGAGCTGATCGGCACTGCCGAGGGCCGCGCCGCCTACGACCGCCGAACCGGTGTGACCCATGAGGCGGGCTCCGAGTGGAGCGGATGGCGGCCGCCGCCGACCCGCACCGACACCCGCCCCCGCGCCCGGTCGTACGGCCACCCCGGCGGCTGGCGGCGCGAGCGCTACCTCGACCTCATCCGCGAATGGGCCGGCCGTGGCGTCGAGGTCCCCGATCCCTACGACCCCGCACTCGTGCGCTCGGCGCCGCGGGATCTGCGCCGGCTCCTCGCCGATGCGCTGGCGGAAGAGGCGACCGCGCGCACGGTGTCCGACCTGGGCATGGGCTTCACGGTGTGGCACGACGTCGCCGCGGGAGCCACCGCCGACGACAAGCTCGACCACGTGGTGCTGGGCCCCTCGGGTCTGTACGGCGTCATGTCGGAGGACTTCGGCGGGGTCGTCGGCTTCCGCCGCGGCGAGATCACCGGTCCGAGCCTCGGCACCCGCGCGCCCGTGACCGCCGCGCTCGGGCGGATGCGCACGGTCGCCAAGGCCGCCCGCGTGAAGTTCGGCGGTGCGATCATCGTGCTGCCCGACGACGACCTCTCCCAGGCGGTCACCCCGCTCGGCACGACCCGGGGCGTCCCGGTCGTGGTGGTGCGGCGCAGTGCGCTCGCCATGGTGCTGCGTCAGGGAGTTCCGCAGGCGCGGGCCATCGGCGGCAACGAGCTGTTCGACGTGCGCACCCGACTGCAGCAGACCGTGCGCTTCGTCTGACTCGGAGGCCGGCGGGGGTTACGGTGTCGTTGTGCCCGCACACGAACCGATACTCGAACACCCCGCCCCCGAAGCACCGGCCGGAAAGCTGATCCTCCTGCGCCACGGCGAGACCGAATGGTCGCGGACCGGGAGGCACACGGGGCTCACCGACATCCCCCTCACGGCGCGCGGCGAGGATCTGGCCCGTCGCGCCGGTGCGCTCGTCGCGGACTACGACTTCTCCCTCGTTCTGACATCTCCGCTCGTCCGTGCGCAGCGCACCGCGGAGCTCGCGGGCCTGCACGCCGAGATCGATCCGCTCCTCGTCGAGTGGGACTACGGCGGATACGAGGGTCGCACCACGAAGGACATCCGTGCGGACCTCGGCTACGGCTGGAGCACCTTCACCCACGGCGTGATCCCCGGGCGCACCCCCGGCGAGACCGTGGAAGAGGTCGCCGCGCGGGCGTCGCGGGTGCTCACGCGGGTCCTGCCGGCGATGTCGCAGGGAGACGTCGCGCTGGTCGCGCACGGCCACTTCCTGCGCATCCTGACGGCGGTGTACCTGCGGCTCGCTCCGCGCTTCGGCGCCCAGATCAGCCTGGATGCCGGGTCGGTGTCGGTTCTCGGCTTCGCGCGCGAGCAGCCCGCCATCCTGTCGTGGAACTACGGTCCGGAGCTGCCTTCGGCACCCGCCGAATCCTGACGCGACGGGTATGCGCGCGCCGCACCGAGGAGTAGCGTGCCCGCATGGCGATCGCGACGGAGACGATGCAGTGGCTGCTCGACGGGGACCCCGCGCTGCGCTGGCAGGTGGAGCGCGACCTGCTGCGGGAGCCCGAGCAGGTGTGGCAGGCGACGCGCGCTCGGGTGGCGACCGAGGGCTTCGGCGCCGCTCTCCTCGCTCGACAGGACGACGACGGCCAGTGGGCCGGCGGCGCCTTCTTCCCGGCGGGCTTCTTCGGCAGCCCGGAGGCCGAGGAGCCGGGGCAGCCGTGGACGGCCACGACCTGGTCGCTGAACGATCTGCGCGAGTGGGGCGTGGATGCCGCCGTGCTCGGCGACACCGCGGAGCGCCTGGCGCAGAACAGCCGGTGGGAGTACGACGACCTGCCCTATTGGGGCGGCGAGGTCGACGTGTGCATCAACGCCTACACGCTGGCGAACGGCGCCTGGCTGGGGGCGGACGTGGCCGCCCTCGCCCGATGGTTCCCCGCCCACCGCCTCGACGACGGCGGGTGGAACTGCGAGGCGGAGGAGGGCGACTCGGTGCGGTCGTCGTTCCACTCCACGCTCAACGCCCTGCGCGGGATGCTCGCCTATGAGCGGCTCACCGGCGACACGTCGCTGCGCGAGGCGCGGCACTCGGGCGAGGAGTATCTGCTGCGACGTCGGCTGCTGTACCGCGAGTCGACCGGCGAACAGGTCGGCCCGTTCGTGGGGCGCTTCACGTATCCGAGTCGTCATCGGTTCAGCGCGCTCACCGCCCTGGACCATTTCCGCGATGCATCGCTCGTCGAGGGCGGCGCACCCGACGACCGGATCGCGGATGCCGTCGAGCTGGTCCGCGCCGCGCGACGGGCGGACGGCACGTGGACGCAGACCACTCCGCTCGCCGGTCGCACCTGGTTCCCGGTCGATGCCGGGGAGGGCCATCCCTCCCGCTGGCTGACACTCATCGGCACCCGCGTGCTCGACTGGGCCGGACGCGCCTGAGCCGGGGTCGCACCGCCGCGGCGCAGCATCCTGATATGCGCTCTTTTGAGTTATTCAAATAACGGGGTACACTCGAGGCATGGAGACAGAACTCGACTCGGCGCTTCGCGTTGCCGGGCTTCGGGCGACCGCGGGCCGCGTCGCCGTTCTCGAGGCTCTCGACTCCATGGCCCATACCGATGCGGAGCGGGTCTACCGTGCCGTGTCCGAAGTGCTGCCGACCACGTCGATCCAGTCGGTGCACAACATCCTCGCGGACCTGACGACGGCGGGTCTCATCCGCCGGATCGAACCGGCAGGCTCCGCGGCGCTCTATGAGCGGCGCATCGACGACAACCACCACCACGTCGTCTGCACCTCCTGCGGTGCGGTCGGCGATGTGGACTGCGTCGTCGGCGAAGCGCCGTGTCTCACCCCGTCCTCGACGGGTGGATTCACCGTCCAGACCGCCGAGGTCACCTTCTGGGGCCTCTGCCCCAGCTGCCAGAACGCCGCGCAATAGCCGACCGACGAACGCCCATCCACGGATGGGGGTATTCGTCGCGCCTGCGCGGAGAAGGAGAGAACCATGACGAAACCTGCCGATTCGTACCGTCCGTCCACCACCACGCAGGCCGGAGCCCCGATCGTGAGCGACGAGCATTCGCTGACGGTCGGCCCTGACGGCCCCACGGTCCTGCACGATCACTACCTGGTCGAGAAGATCGCGGCGTTCAACCGCGAGCGCGTGCCGGAGCGCAACCCGCACGCGAAGGGCGGCGGCGCCTTCGGTGAGTTCGTCGTCACCGAAGACGTGTCGGCGTACACCCGCGCCGCGGTCTTCCAGAAGGGCGCGAAGAGTGAGGCGCTCATCCGCTTCTCGACGGTCGCCGGCGAGCAGGGTTCGCCCGACACCTGGCGCGACGTGCGCGGGTTCTCGCTGCGTCTGTACTCGGAAGAGGGCAACCTCGACATCGTCGGCAACAACACCCCGACGTTCTTCCTGCGCGACGCGATCAAGTTCCCGGACTTCATCCACTCCCAGAAGCGCCTCGGCGACTCGGGTCTGCGCGACCCCGACATGCAGTGGGACTTCTGGACGCTCTCTCCCGAGACCGCGCACCAGGTCACCTACCTCATGGGCGACCGCGGCCTCCCGCGCAGCTGGCGGCACATGAACGGTTACGGCTCGCACACCTTCTCGTGGGTGAACGAAGCCGGTGAGCTCTTCTGGATGCGCTACCACTTCGTCTCGAACCAGGGCGTCGAGGCGATGGGCGCCGAGGAGGCGCAGCAGCTCGCCGGATCCGACGCCGACTTCTACCGCCGCGACCTGTTCGACTCGATCGCCCGCGGCGACCACCCCTCCTGGGATCTGTACGTGCAGATCATGCCGTACGGCGAGGCGAAGGACTACCGGTTCAACCCGTTCGACCTCACCAAGACCATCTCGCTCAAGGACTACCCGCGCATCAAGGTCGGCACGCTGACCCTGAACCGGAATCCGGAGAACTTCTTCACGCAGATCGAGCAGGCCGGCTTCTCGCCCGGCAACCTGGTGCCCGGCACCGGGCTCTCGCCGGACAAGATGCTGTTGGGCCGCATCTTCGCGTACCCCGATGCCCAGCGTCACCGCATCGGCCCGAACTACAACCAGCTGCCCGTGAACCAGCCGCACGCGGCCGAGGCGCGCAACTACCAGCACGAAGGTTCGATGCGGTACCAGCACAACGACGCCGCACACCGCACCTACCACCCGAACTCGTTCGGCGCGGCCGGGGGCCCCGAGGCGGATCCGACCGTGGCGCTCGAGGCGAACTGGGAGGCCGACGGCCAGCTCGTGCGCTCGGCGGCCACGCTGCACGCCGAGGACGACGACTTCGGCCAGGCGGGCACGCTCTACCGTGAGGTCTTCGACGGCGAGCAGCGGGCGCGGTTCCTCGAGACCCTCACCGGGCAGGGCCGCTCCATCACCATCGACGACATCCGCGAGCGGTTCTTCCAGTACTGGACGAACGTGGATGCCGAGCTCGGCGCAGCCCTGCGGGATCGGGTCTGATCCGCGCCATCCGCTGAGACCCCGTCTTCGCGCCGAGACCCCCTCCTGCCCACGTCGGCAGGAGGGGGTCTCGGCGTTACGGCGGGGTCTCGGGGTTGGAGGCCGGGTCTCGGGGTTGGAGGCGGGGTCTCGGGGTTGGAGGCGGGGTCTCGGCACAGGGCCGTGGGAGCAGCGCCGCTGACGCGGAACAGGGCCAAGATGGAAGGGTGGCCACCCCCCTCTCCGACCTGACCAGCATGCCCGACCCGCAGCACGTGTATGCCGCCGACGGCACACGCCTGGCGACGTACACCTGGGGCGATCCGGATGCTCCGGTCGTCGTGATCGTGCACGGATTCGCGTCGAGCGCCCGCGACAACTGGGTCCTCACCGGCTGGGTGCGCGAGCTCGACCGCGCCGGCTACCGGGTGCTCGCGCTCGATCAGCGGGGGCATGGGCGCAGCGAGAAGCCGCACGATCCGGAGGGGTACCGCATCCGGACGCTGGTGACCGATGTCGAGACCGTGATGGACACATACCTCGTGGACGACGCGTTCTACGTCGGCTACTCGCTCGGAGCCCGCGTGGGCTGGGAAGTGGTGCGCGAGCTGCCCCACCGCATCGGCCGGGCGGTGCTCGGCGGAGTGCCGGACGGCATCCCCCTGGCCCGCCTCGACCTGGACCAGGTGCGGGCGTACATCGCCGACGGCACCCCGGTCGCCGACCCCACGACGCAGAACTACATCGCGCTGACGGAGCGGGTACCCGGCAACGACCTGCAGGCGCTGGTCGCGCTCGCGGAAGGTATGCGGTCGTCGGGCATGATCGACCCCGATCCGTCGGATGCGCCGACCCGCCCGATCCTGTTCGCCACGGGGTCGAAGGATGCCATCATCGAGGGCTCACGGGCACTGGCGTCCGCGGCCCCCGACGGTCGCTTCTTCGCGATCCCGAATCGGAACCACTTCAACGCTCCGGGTTCGCGGGACTTCAAAGAGGCCGCGCTGGCGTTCCTCGCCGAGGCATAGCCGCCCGCTCGCCCATTCGCTCGCCCGCTCGCCCACCCGCCCATTGCGAAGGAGTTCTCACGGAATAAAGGAGCGGATGCAGCATCCGGTCCTTCATTCCGTGATTTCTCCTTCGTTCCGTGCGAGCGAGGTGAGGGGCGCGGGCCCCCGGCCTAGACGGCGGAGCTCTCCGCGCGCTGGGGCAGCACCCATCCCGCACGCGGGAAGTGGCAGGTGTAGCCGTTGGGGTACTTGATCAGGTAGTCCTGGTGCTCTTCCTCGGCCTCCCAGAACGGGCCCGCGGCCTCGATCGTGGTGACGGCCTTGCCCGGCCACAGGCCCGAGGCGTCGACGTCGGCGATCGTGTCGCGCGCGACCGTCTCCTGCTCAGGGGAGAGCGGGAAGATCGCCGAGCGGTAGCTCGAGCCGATGTCGTTGCCCTGACGGTCCTTCGTGGACGGGTCGTGGATCTGGAAGAAGAACGCGAGGATGTCGCGGTACGTCGTCTTGGTCGGGTCGAACACGATCTCCACGGCCTCGGCGTGACCGGGGTGGTTGCGGTAGGTCGCGTGGTCGTTCGATCCGCCGGTGTAGCCGACGCGCGTGCCGATCACGCCGGGCTGGCGGCGAATCAGGTCTTCCATGCCCCAGAAACAGCCGCCGGCGAGGACGGCCGTCTCGGTCCCGGGCGTGCGCGTGATGGTTCCGGTGTCGGTCATGACTGCTCCTCAGAGGTGTCGGTGGTGGGGGTGTTCGGCGTCTTCGCGAAGAGGGGACTGTAGCGACCGTACCCCTCCTCCTCCAGCCTGTCAGCCGGGACGAAGCGCAGGGCCGCCGAGTTCATGCAGTAGCGGAGCCCGCCCTCATCGCGCGGGCCGTCGTCGAAGACGTGGCCGAGGTGGCTGTCGGCGTTCGCCGAGCGCGCTTCGGTGCGCTTCATGAACAACGAGCGGTCGGTGCGCGTGGTGACGGCATCCGCCTCGATGGGCTTGGTGAAGCTGGGCCATCCGGTTCCGCTGTCGAACTTGTCGGTCGACGAGAACAGCGGCTCGCCCGAGACGACGTCGACGTAGATGCCGTCGTCGTGGTTGTTCCAGTACGCGTTGCGGAACGGCGGTTCGGTCGCGTCCTGCTGGGTCACCTCGTACTGCAGGTTCGTGAGACCGCTGACGGCCTCGGGGGTCTTGCCGTAGTCGTTCGACATGATCTGACTCCTTAGTCCGACGTCGCTGGCTGCGGCGTCATAGGGAAGAACCGTGGACGGCGCCGTTTTGGTCCCTCGGGGCTGGGAGCGCGCTGTGAGTTTCTGCGAACTCGATAGAGTTGCCTCCGCACTGCACACCGCCCGAGGGGAACCACATGTCCGTAGGACTGCTCGCCGTCGTCGACGACATCCTGAGCGCCGCGATGAAGGCCTCGGCCAAGGCAGCGGGTGTCGTGATCGACGACGCCGCGGTCACCCCGCAGTACGTGCAGGGCATCACGCCCGCGCGCGAGCTGCCCGTCGTCGGCAAGATCGCGCTCGGCTCGCTCGCGAACAAGTTCCTCATCATCATCCCGGCGGCACTGCTGCTCACCGCGTTCGCGCCGTGGGTGCTGCCGTATCTGCTGATCCTGGGTGGCGCGTACCTGTGCTTCGAGGGCGCCGAGAAGGTGCTGGAGTGGTTCGGCGTGCAGCACGGCCATGCCGACGAGGGCGCCCGCGACGAGAAGAAGCTAGTGCTGGGCGCGGTGCGCACCGACCTGATCCTCTCGACCGAGATCATGCTCATCTCGCTGGCGAGCCTGGAGAAGGGGCTCGACATCTGGGCGACGCTCGCCATCCTCGCCGTGATCGCGCTCCTGATGACGGGCGTCGTGTACGGCGCCGTCGCCCTGCTGGTGAAGATCGACGACATCGGTCTGAAGATGGCGAAGAACCCGGTGCGACGCGTACGGCACACCGGCACCCGGATCGTGCGTTCCATGCCCGCGGTGTTCCGCTTCATCAGCATCCTGGGCACGGTCGCGATGCTCTGGGTCGGTGGACACCTGGTGCTCGTGAACCTGGGCGAGGTCGGCTGGCACTTCCCGGTCGACGTGCTGCACGCGGTCGAGCACGCCCTGGAGCCCGCGGGCGCCGTCGTCGTCTGGGTCGTCGACACGATCATCTCCGCGATCGCCGGTCTCATCCTCGGGCTGGTCATCGTCGGGATCGTGCTGGGCATCGCGAAGCTGTTCGGCAAGACGCCGAACTTCCACGAGGGCGAGGAATCCCCCGCCGACGTGCACGTCTGAGTCCGACGTCACCGTCTCGCGCCTTCCGCCGCCGCTATCCGCCGCGCGGGGGATGCGGCCTGCCGTCCACTTCGGTTTGATCGGAGCATGAACACTGATCACGCCGACACTGATCGCGCCACACAGTTGCGTCGGACCCTGCGCCTGATCTCCGCCATCGCCATCGTGGGCATCGGTGCGGCCGTGGTCTGGTTCGTCTTCGCCGCCGTCGGTGAATCCGGTGGCCAACTCACCGCCGCCAGCGCCACAGCCGCGGGGCTGGGCGCAGCCTGGTCAGCGGGATTCGCAGCCATCACCTCTCGCCTGCGTGAGGGAACTCGCGCTCACGCCGCGATGTCGTAGCGCGCTCTGCCCCCGAGCCTCGGCCTGCGGTGCGGATCGACGTTCGGCGGCGGGACGAGCCACACCCGCGCGGCGAACCCGCGTCCCTCTATCCTGATCTCCCAGTCGTTGTCGTGGATGCGATGATGACAGCTCTCGCAGAGCAGCACTCCGTTGTCGAGATCGGTCGGACCGGCATCCCGTTGCCACCAGCGCAGATGATGCGCCTTCGTCATCTGCGGAGGCAGCCCGCACATCACGCAGCCGCCGTCGCGCTCCACGAGCGCCAGCCGCTGGGCTCGGGTGAACAGGCGCTTCTCACGCCCCCAGTCGAGGATCTCACCGCCACCGCCGAGGACGACGGGGATGATTCCCCCGCCGGCCGCCATCCGACGACATGCGGAGATGCTGACCGGCTCATCGACGCCGTCGACCCTCGCGAATCCGGTGCCGGCGGTCAGGTCGTCGAGACCGACGCGCACCACGACGGTCGCGCCGGACAACGGAAGCCCCCCGTTGTCGCATCCGCTCGCGTGCGCGCAGATCTCGGCGAGCGCATCGGCCTGCAGCATCGCGACGGTGCGTCGATCGGCATCCGGCGCCTCGGGATCGAGCACGTGCGCTCGCGCCTGGAACGTCGCGGTGACGTACGCCTGGATCGCCGCCTTGACCGGAGCACCGGAGGCGACATCGGTCTGCAGCGTCAGGTGAAGCGAGCCGTCGCGCTCGAACATCGTCAGAGAACGCCTCGACCGCGCCTCGTCTTCGCGCGGCGCCACACCGTCGGGGTCCAGCCAGGCCTCTGCACGCACGACCAGCTTGCGCACGTCGTCGAGTGACAGCCCCTCCGCCCGCTCGACCAGGAGACGCTCGGCGTCGGTGGTGCGCTCCAGACCGACTTTCAGCCGCGCCCGATCGAGCAGCGTCACGATCAACGCCGCCGCTGCCGCGCTGAGGGTGCCGGCACCGATCGCCCGCTGCACCTCGGGATACCGCGGCGGCAGCGCCTCGCCGATGAGGTTCGCCCGCGGCGCCGTCGCCTCGCCCACCTTGACCAACCGCGCCGCATCGCCCGTGGATCCGCCCGTCGTCGCGGCGATCATGGTGGCCGGGCTGCGGAAGCCCTGTTCCTTCGCCAGGCTCGCCGCCCCCAGCTCGGGCCGGGACTCCCGCGCGATGCTCGCCGCGAGCTCGGCGTGGATGCCATCGAGTCGGCGCTGCACCAGTCCCATCGCCCGGTGGGCCTCGAGCAGCTGCGCTCGGGACAGCTCTGCGGCACAATCAGCATCGGCCCACACCTCTTCGAGGCGCTCCACGGCCTCGATCAGGGGGTTCAGATGGGGATTCGCCATGCGTCAATTTTAGAACATATCTTCGATATATGGGAGGGGCTGTGGATAAGTCGACGGGCTCGCATATCGCCGCGTCGACACCGTGTGCGCTCCCCGTGCGCTCGAACGCGCGGCATCCTGCTAGCGTCGGCGATGCGCACCCGAAGTGCGGCAGCAGGATGCGCACCCGAGCGCAGCAGAAGAGAGACCACCCGCCGATGACAGACGTCCGAATCAGGGATGCGGAGACCGCAGACCTCGAGACGATCACCGCGATCCACAACCACGCGGTGCTGCACACCACCGCGATCTGGAACGAGGATGCGGTCGACCTCGCCGACCGCATCGCCTGGCTCGCCGATCGCACCTCGCACGGCTATCCGGTGATCGTCGCGGTCGACGACTCCGGCGTGCTGGGCTATGCGTCGTACGCGCAGTGGCGTCCACACAGCGGCTACCGGCACACGGTCGAGCACTCCGTCTACGTCCTCGGCGGTCAACACGGCCGCGGTATCGGCACCGCGCTGATGGCCGCCCTCGTCGAGCGCGCCCGCGCCGCGGGGATGCACGTCATGATCGCCGGCATCGAGAGCGGGAACGGCGCCTCCATCGCCCTGCACGAGCGCCTCGGCTTCACCGAGGTCGGGCGGATGCCGCAGGTCGGGGCCAAGTTCGGGCGCTGGCTCGACCTGAGCATGCTCCAGCTCGTGCTCGACGACCGCGCCGAACCCGGCGCAGCATCCTGATCATGGACCTGCTGCAGTGGTTCGTCGACGCCTTCAACTCGAACTGGACGCTGCCCGGCGGGCAGACGCTCCTCGTCCGTGAGGTCGTCGGCAACGCGTTCGGCCTGGCGAGCGCGCTCGGCGGCATGCGCCGGAGGATCTGGGCGTGGCCGGTCGGCATCATCGGCAACCTGCTGCTGCTCACCGTCTTCCTCGGATCCGCGCTCAGCCCCGACCCCTCGCTGCCGCACCTGCTCGGCCAGGCCGGCCGGCAGATCATGTTCATCGCCGTCGCGATCTACGGATGGATGCGTTGGCGCAACGCCGAGGGTGGACAGATCGTGCCGAAGTGGGCGCCGACCGGGGCCCGCATCGGCCTGGTGATCGTGATGGTCGTCGGCACCGTCGCGCTGACCCCGCTGTTCCGCGCGCTGGGCTCGTGGGAGCCGGTGTGGGCCGACGCCTGGACCTTCGTCGGCTCGCTGCTCGCCACCTACGGCATGGCCAAGGGCTGGACCGAGTTCTGGCTCATCTGGATCGCGGTCGACGTGGTCGGCGTGCCCCTGCTCTTCAGCTCCGGCTACTACGCGACCGGCTTCATGTACGTCTTCTACGGCATCTTCACCGCGGTCGGATTCGTCATCTGGTGGCGGGCGCAGCGCACCGCCGCGCAGCCGGTCGTGATCCTGCCGCCGGACCCGAACCCGCGACGACCGGAAGACGACGAACTCGCCTGAGCCCGCCGCTACCGGATCCGCCGTCGGCCGCGCTCAGTGCCGCACGAGCTCAGTGCCGCACGCGCGCGAGGAACTCCGCGGTCGCGGCCTGCTGCGGCGCATCGAACACCTGCGACGGCGGCCCCTGCTCGACGACCACGCCGTGCTCGAGGAACACGATGCGGTCGGCGACCTCGCGGGCGAACGACATCTCGTGCGTCGCCATCACGATGGTCGCACCCTGCTGCTTGAGCTGGCGCACCAGGTCGAGCACCTCGCCGACCAGCTGCGGGTCGAGCGCACTGGTGATCTCGTCGAGCAGCAGTACCTCGGGCTGCGTGAGGATCGCGCGCACGATCGCCACGCGCTGCTGCTGACCACCGGAGAGCCGGTCGGGGTACTCGTCGGCCTTGGCACCGAGCCCGAGCGTCTCGAGCAGCTCGCGCGCCTTGGCCCGCGCCTCGGTCTTGCGCATGCCGTGCACGCGGACGGCTGCGAGCGTGACGTTGTCGAGCACGGTCAGGTGCGGGAACAGGTTGAAGTGCTGGAACACGACGCCGATGCGGGCGCGCACGGCGTCGGCATCCACCCGCGGATCGGTGATGTCCTCACCCGACAGGAAGATCTGGCCGTCGTCGACGCCCTCGATGAGGTTCATCGTCTTCAGCAACGTCGACTTGCCCGAGCCGGAGGCGCCGATGAGCACGACCACCTCATGGGTGCCGACGGCGAGGTCGATGCCGCGCAGCACGTCGTGGTCGCCGAAGCGCTTGCGCACTCCCCTTGCCTCGATCACCGGAACGCTCATACGACCCCTCCGGCCTGCTCGCGCTTGTTCATCCGCGCGGTGACGACGTCGGTCAGGCGGATCATCGGCCAGCTGAGGATGATGAACATGAGCCCGGCGACGATGTACGGCGTGTAGTTGTAGGTGTCGGCGACCATCAGCTGAGCCGCGCGGACGGCGTCGACCACGCCGAGCACCGAGATCAGGCCGACGTCTTTCTGCATCGACACGAAGTCGTTCATGAGCGCGGGCACGACCTTGCGCACACCCTGCGGGATCACGACGATGCGGAGCGTCTGGCCGTGGGTCAGTCCGAGCGACCGTGCGGCGATGCGCTGCGATGGGTGCACGGCCTCCATGCCGGCGCGGAGCACCTCGGCGACATACGCGGAGTACGTGAGGACGAGGGCGATCGTGCCCCAGAACATCGCGGGCATGCGCGGGAAGATCATCAGCGCGGGGATGCCGAAGCCGATCAGATACAGCACGATCAGCAGGGGGATGCCGCGGAAGAAGTCGGTGTAGGCCGCCGCGAGCGCGCGTAGCGGGAAGAACACCGGACCGCGCAGCGAGCGCATGGTGGCCAGGGTGGTTCCGAAGATCGCGACGCAGACCGCGGCGATCACCAGCACCAGGAGATTGACGAGCAGCCCCTGGAAGATCGGGCCGATGCTGTCGAGCGCGACCTGCGGGTCGAAGAACGTCTGGCTGACGACTGCCCACCCGGGGGTGTTGACGACGACGACCACCAGCACCGCCGCGACGACGAGGCTGCTTATCAGCGCGATCAGGACGGACCGGGTGGTCGCCCGGCGCCGCAGGACGCGGCGCGACAGCTCGAGCTCGCTCGGCTGCCACGCCGTGTCGACGGGCTGTGAGGTCATTTGAAGACGGGGACGTCGACCGCGTCGCTGAGCCACTTCTGCTGCAGCTCGTCGAGCGTTCCGTCTTCACGCAGGGCGTCGACCGCGTCGGTCACGGCCGGCGTGAGCGCGGATCCCTTCGGCAGCACGATGCCGAACTCGTCGCCGCCGTCGGCCCCGGCGAACTGTCCGGTGACCACGCCGTCGTCGAGCTGTGCGCCGACGACGTAGAACGCACCGGGCAGGTCAGTGATCATGGCGTCGATCTGGCCACCCTTGAGGGCGAGCACGACGTCGTCGACCGAGTTGAACACGCTGAGGTTCGCCTCACCGAGCTCGGCCTTGGCGACCGTGTAGCTGGTGGTGCCGCTGGCGACGCCGACCTTGGCGGCCTTGAGCTCGTCGATGGTCGTGGCCGATGCCGCGGGCGAGTCGCCGACCGCGACCACGGCCTGCGTGGTCGTGTAGTACGGCGACGAGAAGTCGACAGCCTTCTTGCGGTCGTCGGTGATGGAGAACTGCTGCAGGTTGATGTCCCAGTCCTTCGGGCCCGGCGCGATGGCGCCGTCGAAGGTCGTGCGCACCCAGACGATGTCGTCGGCCTTGTAGCCGAGCTGCTCAGCGACCGCGTTCGCGACCGCACCCTCGAAGCCCTCACCGTTGGAGGGGTCGTCGTCGACGAACCACGGCTCGTAGTTGGGCTCGCCGGTCGCGATCGTGAGCTTGCCCTCGGTCACGGTCTGCAGGCCCGAATCGTCACCGCTGCCGGATCCGGTCTCGGCAGCGGGAGCGCTGCAGGCGGCGAGGGTGATGGCGAGGGCGGCGGCAGCGGCAGCGGCTGCCGCGCGGCGGAGGGAGGGAGCGAAGGGCACGATGACTCCAGTGCGAGGAAGGGTGTGGAGGAGACGGCGAGGCAGGCGGGTCTGCTTCTGCAGAGACGGTCTGCCTCTACAGAGTAGGCGATTCGGCGAGACGCCAATCGGCGAAATCGAAACCTGGAGACACGAAGCACGAGACCAGGACCTCGTCGGCATCGAGCGGGCGGGCGGCCTGCCAGACACCGGCGGGAACCAGCACCTGGGCGGCATCGTCGGGGCCGAGCACGACCGTGGTCGCCGTGCCCGGTTCCGCACAGTCGCCGCCGAGGCGGAGTTCGAGTCGGCCCGGACCATGCCAGAGCCAGAGCTCATCGCTGGTCACGACGTGCCATTCGCTGCGCTCAGAGGGCAGCAGCAGGTAGTGGATGCAGGTGGCCGCCGGGCGCGGGCCGTTCGGCGTCTCGACGGGCAGCGGGCTCGTCCACGTACGGCGGAACCAGCCGCCCTCGGGGTGGGCGGCGAGGTCGAGGCGCTCGGCGGTGGCGGGGCGCTGTGTCATGCGGAACCTCCGGATGCGGGTTCGACGGGTCGGGATTCGGCGGGTACGGATTCGACAGCGGCGCGCCCGAAGGACTCGACTGCGAAGCGCACCTCACCGGAGACGACCGTCGCGGCGGCGCGGCCGGCCCCGTGCTCGACGAGGTCGGCGACGGCATCCGGGCCGGCCGGGATATCGAAGAAGGTGAGGTCCGCGAGCGCGCCGACGGCGAGGTATCCCGTGCGGTCGGGACCGACGTCGATGCCCATGGCGTGCGCGCCGCCGAGGGTCGCGGCACCGAGCAGGCGCGCGTGCAGGTCGCGGTCGGTGTAGCCCTGCGAGCGGGCGATGCGCGCGAGTTCCGCCACATCGGCGAGCACGTCGAGCGAGGGACTGGACGACAGGGAGTCGGTGCCGACCGCGATCGGGCTGCCCTCGCGCAGGTACGCGGCGATGGGCGGCTCCTCGAGTCCGATGACGGCGTTCGAGCGCGGGCACAGTGCCACGGTGGTGCGGCGCTCCCGCAGGATGGCGCGGTCCCTGGCGCTCATGTACACGCCGTGCGCGATGTGGCAGTCGGGACCGAGCACCCCGAGCTGATCGACGAACTCGGTGGCGCTGGTGCCGAAACCGGCCCTGCGCAGCTCTTGGAAGCTGGCGAGACCGGCGGTGTGCCAGGCCTGCGGATGCTCGTGCGCGAACTCGCTCTCGAACGCGGCCTCGCCGAGGTGGATGTGGATGCGTCCGCCGCGCTCACGCACGATGTCGGGGATCTCCAGCAGCGGCTCGATGTCGAGCGAGTACGGAGCGTGCGGCGACAGGCCAGTCCCGGGCGGGGTCGGCAGCGCGTCGAGAGCCTGCTCGACCTGCGCGCGTCCGGTGCGCGCCCAGTCGTCGTTGGTCCAACTCATCACCTCCCAGTAGGTGATGCCGTGCAGTCGGGCGTCGTGCAGGGCGGTCGCCGCCGCGCGGTCGGTCACGACGTCGGCCACCGCGGTCGTCCCTGAGCGCAGCGCCTGTGCCGCGCCGTCGGCGGCATCCGCGGCCCAGTCGCGCCCGCCCTCGTAGACCGGGTCGAACGCCCGCACCCAGTCGTCGAACCCGTCGTACTGCCCGCGGCCGACCGAGGCCATGCCGGTGTACTGCAGATGGGTGTGCGCGTTCACGAGACCCGGGGTCAGCACGCCGGGCCAGTGCACCTCGTCGGCATCGATCCCGCGCTCGGACAGCGACCGCAGCACCCACTCGCGCTCGCCCACGTGCATGATGCGGCCGTCGCGCACGGCGACTGCGCCGTCGACGATCGGTGGCGCGGTGATCGGCACCACGAGCCCGGCGGAGTAGACGGTGACGGCGGTCATGCGGGTGCTCCCCGGAATCGCGGCGATCGCCACTCGCGCAGGGCGTCGACCTGCGCGGGGCTGCGCTCGTCGATGTGCTCTCCGCGGGCGGCGAGTGCGGCCGTGCCGATCGTGGTGTCGGCCTCGGGCGGGAGCGGATGCACGCCGGCGGGCAGGTCGTGCGTGAGCAGATGCTCGACGGCGAAGAGCTGCACCGCGAACGACAGATCCATGATCTCGATCGGGTTTCCCTCACCGGCCGACAGGTTCACGCAGCCGCCTCGGGCGATGACGAGGGCCCCGTCTCCGGCGCGTTCGACGAACGGAGGGGCTTCGCCGTTCTCGCCTGCATACGGTCGCAGCGTCGAGGGATCGAGGTCGATCTCGTGCGGAATGCCGCCCGCGACCGCGACGACCGCCGCCGTACGCAGCACCTCGGCGTCGACCGTGTGCGGAGCGCCCGTGGCCGAGACGACGAGCGCGCCGGGAGCGAGGTCATGCAGTCGGCCGATGCGGTGGCCGTCGTGGGCGGCCCGCAGTGCGCGGACGGAGTCGGTCTCGGTGACCGCGACCTCGATGCCGAGCGCCCGCAGGTGCGCGGCGACGCCCTCGCCGACGGGGCCGTAGCCGACCACGACCGCGGGCTGGTCGCGGAGGTCGATGCCCGCGGCATCCAGCGCATCGGCGATCGCGAACACGCACGACTGGCCGGTGCCGTAGCGGTTGTCGAAGGAGGTCTTGGTGAGGGCGTCGTTCACGGCGATGACGGGGATCTCGAGCACGCCTTCACGCTGCATGAGCCGCAGCGGGGTGAGCCCGCTCGTCGTCTCCTCCGCCGCTCCCTTCAGTTCTGTGGCGATCCCTTCCTCATGCGCGAGGCGGATGAGGTGCGAGCCGTCATCGAGCAGCAGGTCGAATCCGCGGCGCAGGAACGCCACGGCGGCGGCGCGTTCGGCCGCGCCCGAGAGCGTCGGGTCACCGTCGACGGGGATGCCCCGGGCACGCAGCACCGCCGCGACCTCGACGTCGATCTCATCGGGGTGCGCGTAGACGGCGACCGTGGCGCCGGCATCCCGCAGCAGCAGGGCGAGTTGGGCGGTCTTGGGTTCGAGCACCATCGCGATGCCGATGCGCACGTCGCGCACCGTCCCCTTCTCGCCGAGGCGTCGGGCGAGGTCGGAAGAGACGGGCATGTGACGTCCGGCCGCATCCACGCGGTCCTCGGCCGTCTTCCGCGCCGGAAGCGGGTGTCCGTCGAGCAGGATCTCGGGCGCCTCGCCCGTCACGAACGTCACGCCGCCGTCGCCGAGGTGCGCACCGAGCGCCGGCAGCAGCTGACGCAGTGCCTCAGCCACGGCATCCGACCCGACGACCGAGAAGTCACGACCCGACACGAGCAGGTTGGTCTCGCGGGCGAAGCGGCGCACCAGACGCTGGGCGGTCACGGTCTCGTCGGTCACCTGTCAAGGGTAGAGCCCGCGGGGGTGGGTGAATGCCAGCAGATGACGTCACATGATCCGCCCGAATGTGAGACTTGTGCGATGACGGCCGTGGGATCAGTGGACACTCGCCTCGTCGTGCTGCGCGGCGACTCCGGCTCGGGCAAGACGACGACGGCGACGGCGCTGCGCCCTCTGCTCCGCGGCAAGACCGCGGTCATCCATCAGGACCACTTCCGGCGCACGCTTCTGGCCGGCGGCGAGAAGGCGTCTCGATCCGCCGACGCCGCCGCGCTCATCGACACCGTCGCCCGCCAATCGCTGGACCTGGGATACGACGTCATCCTCGACGGGATCCTCAACCTCCGGGATTATGCCGGGCGGTTGGAACAGCTGTGGCGGGACCATCGAGGCGTCACTCGCATCTACCAGTTCGACGTCGGGTTCGAGGAGACCGTCCGACGCCACGAGACACGAGAACTGCGCGACGCCTTCAGTCCAGAGCAGATGCGCGCGTGGCACGACGGCTGGCAGCCGCTCGAGTTCGTCGAGGAAGGCCGTATCGGGCCGGCGGAGACGCTCCCTGAGATCCTCGCCCGCATCGTCGCGGACTTGCGGGAGGGCAGCTCGTCCCCAATCGCCGATTCTCGGAGGCCGAAGGATCGATTCGCGGATTCGTAGATGCCACCGCCTGGCCGCGGCATCATGTACATCTCAGACTTCAAGATGTACAATTTGCCCATGTCCACGATCAGCGTCGCCGACGCGCGCAACAACCTCTCGACGGTCATCGCCCGCTCCCAGGAGGAGGCCGTGTTCATCGAGCGACGCGGTCAGCGTGCCGCCGTCGTGGTCAGCCCGGAGCAGTACGAACGGATGATCGAGGCACTTGAAGATGCCGAAGACGTGGCCGCGTTCGACGAGGCGATGGCAGAAGAAGGCCCGGACATCCCCTGGGATCAGGTGAAGGCCGACCTGGGCTGGACGTGAGTTATCGGATCGAACTGCGCCCCGCTGCGGTTCGAGCATTGAAGAAGGTCGACCATCAGGATCGCGACCGGATCCGCGGTGCCATCGCCCTGCTCGGCGAGAACCCCCGCCCGCCGGGAGCGAAGGCGCTGCAGGGACGCGACGGACTCCGCGTCCGCGTCGGGAACTACCGCATCATCTACACGATCGACGACGACGTGCTCATCGTCGCGGTCGTCACGCTGGGTCATCGGCGGGACGTCTACGAGCAGTAGCGAAGCCGGAGTGCTGGACGTCGCCGCCTAAAGCGAAGCCGATCCGATGCTTGCGGGGGCATCGACAACACAACGTAAGCCCCAATCGGTTCACGGGCTGCGGCGGCGTCACGGATGAGGGGCACCGGACGTTGGTGAACCTCACCCACAGCAGCGCACGGATCAGTCGCGCCGTTTGCCGCCGCGCTTGACGCGAAGGACCAGGTAACCGACGAGTGCGACGACGGCGATGAGCACGATCACCGTGATGACGAGGTGCAGGGGTGCGATACCGGAAGTCATGCGTGAGACGACCCTTCGTGTCGTGCCGGTTCCGCCCGGCGCCGGCGACGCACCCTCGCCCCGCCGAGGACCCCGCCGACAGTAAGGACCATGATTGCCGCGGAGACGTAGCCGTTCACGAAGAACGCAAGTACACCCACACCAACGACAATCAGGAGATCGGTCAGGGAACGCAGCCCGGTGTGGCTTCGTCGGGTGCTTCCAGGCCTCTGGATCACGTCGGTCCTCACTGTTCCTTCCGCGGCTCACTGGCGGCAGCAAGGGGTTCCTTCACGGTAACATGTTACACGCCGAATCGGGCTTAGGGCCCTCCTCACATGGGCTCGAGGATGCTAGTCTTGGAACATCACGATCAGCCCGCTCGCCTCACGGCTCGGGCTGATTTTCTTTTGGGGAGACACGTGGTCGAGTACACCAAGCCTTGGAAGTCTATAAAGCAGCAGATCGCGCAACTCCAGGGCAGAGGCCTGATCGTCGACGACGAATCGGCCGCTGAACAGTTGCTCGAAGAGGTTGGCTACTACCGCCTCACGGGGTATCTCTATCCATCTCGCGAGTCGGAGAAGTTCATTGATGACCGCGGTCGCCAGTCGACTCGTATTCTGAGTTCGTATCGGAAGGACACCCGTCTGGATCATGCTGCGGCGCTGATCGCATTCGATCGCGCGCTACGCCTGCTCGTTCTCGAGGCCGTCGAACGCATCGAGGTTTCGCTTCGTACTCAAGTCGGCTACATCCTCGGCCAGACTTCGGCCTTCGCGCACCTCGATCAACGATGCTTCACTCCGGCCTTCACCGCGCCATCCATCGATACGGGCGCTGGCGTGATGACGAGCAAACATGCCGAGTGGATCAGCCGCGTGGACGAAAGGCGAGCCGGCTCGAAGGAAGCCTTCGTCGAGCACTTTTCGACGGAAATACGACGATCGAATGCCGATTTGGGCACTGACCGAGATTCTTGAACTCGGCCACCTCGCCAAGCTCTACCGCGGGCTGCAGAACGATCTCGCCACTCGGATCGCCCTTCATTACTCAGTACCCAGCAAGACTGTCCTGGCCAGCTGGATCGCGAGCACCAACTATGTACGGAACGTCGCGGCACACCAGGCGCGCTTGTTCAACAGAAAGCTCGTCGATGCGCCCACCAGACCAAAGAACAATGCTATTCCCGTGTTGGCGCACCTGCGTGAAGACACAGCGCCGAAGCAGGACTTCGGCCTCTACAACTCGTTGGCCGTAATCGCGTATCTGCTGCGCAGCATCGGTGGTTACGCCGATTGGACGCGGCGCCTCAAGGAATTGGTAGCCACCTTTCCGAGTGTCCCCCACGTGAGGATCGACAGCATGGGCTTCCCCGACGGGTGGGCTCAGCAAGGCCTCTGGAAAACCAGCGGATCGAGCTAGACCCATCGACCAGCATCCCCCGGAATGTTTCCGCGCATTTCGGCGGCCCTGGACCGCCCCGCGCCGTTCGCCTTTCATGGGGGCATGACCCGTCAGATCCGCTTCAACGCCTTCGACATGAACTGCGTCGCCCATCAGTCGTCCGGCCTGTGGCGGCACCCCGACGACCGGTCGCGGCAGTACAACACGATCTCGTACTGGACGGATCTGGCGAAGCTGCTGGAGAGCGCGACCTTCGACGGCATCTTCATCGCCGACGTGCTCGGCACCTACGACGTCTACGGCGGCACGAACGAGGCCGCGATCCGCAACGGCGCCCAGGTGCCCGTGAACGACCCGATCCTGCTGGTGAGCGCGATGGCCGCGGTCACCGAGAACCTCGGCTTCGGCATCACCGCGGGCACCGCATTCGAGCACCCCTACCCCTTCGCGCGCCGGCTGAGCACCCTCGACCACCTCACCCAGGGCCGGATCGGCTGGAACGTCGTGACCGGATACCTGCCCAGCGCCGCCCGCAACATGGGCCAGGAGGATCAGCTCGCGCACGACGACCGCTATGACCACGCGGACGAGTACGTCGAGGTGCTCTACAAGCTCTGGGAGGGCTCGTGGGAAGACGACGCCGTGGTCGAGGACCGCGAGCGCGGCATCTTCACCGACCCGTCGAAGGTGCACCCGATCGGGCATGAGGGGAAGCACTTCAGCGTTCCCGGCATCCACATCTCAGAGCCGTCGCCGCAGCGCACGCCGGTGATCTACCAGGCCGGTGCGAGCCCGCGCGGAGTGAAGTTCGCGGCCGAGAACGCCGAGGCCATCTTCGTCGCCG
The DNA here is from genome assembly GCF_000708325.1 of Microbacterium sp. Cr-K20. Classification (NCBI taxonomy): domain Bacteria; kingdom Bacillati; phylum Actinomycetota; class Actinomycetes; order Micrococcales; family Microbacteriaceae; genus Microbacterium; species Microbacterium sp. Cr-K20. The sequence continues at coordinate 131,762 of NZ_JARE01000043.1, forward strand.
CCCCCTCGAAGGAGGTGCTCGCCGGCACGGTGAAGCGCATCCGCGACGCCCTGGAAGCCGCCGGCCGCGACCGGTACGACGCCCGCATCTACACACTGCTCACGGTGATCACTGCCGCGACGAGCGAGGAGGCGACCGCGAAGCACGCCGAGTACCTCTCCTATGCGAGCCCCGAGGGCGCGCTCACCTTCATGTCGGGCTGGATGGGCGTCGACCTCTCTCAGTACGCAGAGGACGAGCCGGTCGGGAACGTCGAGTCGAACGCGATCCAGTCGGTGCTGCAGCACTTGAAGGAAGAGGCCGACCTCGGCCGCGAATGGACCGTCGGCGATTTCGGACGCCACAACGCGATCGGCGGCCTCGGCCCCACGGTCGTGGGCTCTGGTGTCGAGATCGCCGACGAGCTGCAGTCCTGGGTGGAGGAGACCGACATCGACGGCTTCAACCTCGCCTACGCGGTCACACCCGGCACGTGGCAGGACGTCATCGAGCACGTGATCCCGGTGCTGCGCGAGCGCGGCGTCTACCCGAACGACTACACACCGGGCACGCTCCGCAACAAGCTGCAGGGCAAGGGAGACCGCGTGCAGGACACGCACCGCGCCGCGAAGTACCGCGTCGGGGCGTTCGCCACGACGTGAGCCGGTGCGTCAGTCGTCGCTGCGACTGAAGATCCCGCGCAGAATGAGGAACACCACCACGGCGACGACCGCGACGATCGCGAGCTTGAAGATGAACGCGAGCACCGAGAACAGCGCGCTCACGATCCACCACGCGATCACGACGGCGAGGATGACGCCGAGGATGGTCCAGATGTTCTTGGTCATACCTCCAGCCTACGGAGTCGAGGCTGGGGGGATCTCCTCGAGCGAGCGATAGACGGGCAGCCCGCGCTCCTTCGCGATCTCCACGTCCTTGTCTGCACCCGCCGACTCACCGGGAAGGCGCAGCACCGCGTCGCAGTGCTGCAGCAGTCGGTGCGCCGTCTCGTACATCACGTCGCCCTCGCCGGCATCGACGGCATCGAGGGTGCGCAGGATCGGCAGCGCCGCCCATTCACCGATCATCGGCACGTGGCCGAGGCGGAAGATCGGCCCGGAGACCTCTTCGAGGCGCGCCAGGTTCTGGGCGATGAGTTGGGGGTCGCCGCCGGTACCCGAGCGGTACGGACCGGCGATCAGGATCAGGAGTGGTTTCGTCATGCGGATGACTGTAGTCTGAATCATGCAAGAACGTGCAACTTCGTGAGGAAACATATGCTGGCCGCGCAACGCAAAGACCACCTGCTCGCTCTCCTGGAGCGTGACGGACGGGTGGTGGCGAAAGCCGTCGCCGACGAGCTCGGCGTTTCGGAGGATGCCATCCGCCGTGACCTCCGAGAGCTCGCGGACGAGGGCAGACTCCTGCGCGTCTACGGCGGTGCGCTGCCGATCCCCGCTCCCGAACCCCCGGTTCGCGAACGCGCCGCGCTGGCGACCGAGAGCAAGGAACGCGTCGCGCGCGCGGCGGTGGCCACCGTCCGCCCCGGATCGACGATCGTCCTCGACGCCGGCACGACCACGCTGGCGATGGCCCGGCTCCTTCCCTCCGGCACAGGGATCACCGTCATCACGCCGAGCCCCGCCATCGCCCTCGCCGTCGCCGAGCACTCGGACGCGCGGGTGATCATGATCGGCGGCGAACTCTCCCGACACTCACTGGTGACCGGGGGCGGCCTGGCCATGGAGGCGATCCAGCACCTCGCTGCCGACACGTTCTTCCTCGGTGCCACCGGCATCGACCCCGAACGCGGCCTCACCACGGGCGAACTCGACGACGCCGTCACCAAGCGCGCACTCGCTTCGCGCTGCGCCGCGACCGTCGCGCTCGCCAGCGAGGAGAAGATCGGCGCCGTCGCGCGCTACCCCGTCCTGGCGCTCGACGCCGTCACCGCGATCGTCACCGACCCCGCCGACACCAACCCCCTCATCGCGGAGGTCGAAGCACGGATCGGCAGCCCGGCGTGAGGGGCGCCGTTGCCGACCGCACTAGCGTGATCCCATGAGCTTCACGCCCCTCCGGTCCCGGTCGCGCAACCTCTACACCTGGTTCGCCACTCGCCCAGATCTCTTCGTCTCCGAGCGCTCTCCCCGGAAGTCGACGACGTGGGTCGTGATCGCCGGGCTCATGGTGGTCGTGATGCTCCTCGTCTACCTCAACCCGGAGGCGACGGTCGAACTGCTCGGCGGACGCGTGCGCAGCGGGCTCGCGATCGCCGGTGCCTTCTTCCTCCCGCCGGCCGTCTTCGTCGCCGCCATCGTGATGTTCTTCGTCAGTGCGCGGCGCTGGCGGATCAAGGGCGGCGGCGTGCTGACGAATCCGGTGATCCACGGCGTCGCCGCAGGATTCCCGCTCGATCAGGCCCTGTCCACGCTGCAGCGCGGCAGCTCGGACAGCGCCGGGATCGTCGCCGCCCTGAAAGACGTGATCGCACACCGGGGTGACGACCGACTGCTCACGATCTGGACGTCCGACGCCGATCGGGCGATGTACATCGGCGTGATCCGCGTCGCGGGGAAGGAACTCTGGATCGACTCCGAGCCGCTCGCGCTGGACCCGGCACTCTTCTTCGACGCGAAAGACCTCGACCTCACCGCGATGCGCGAGCAGGCCGGCCTCGGCGGTCGCTGAACCGAGGCGGCATCCCGGAGGCACGGATCAGGGCAGGGCGCGACCGAGTCCGGAGAACTCGAGCGAGGCCTGCTCCGGATCACGCCACGCGCGGTACGCGAGGGCATCGGGGCTCGTCACCCCATAGGCATCACTCAGCGCAGCGACGCATCGCTCGGCGAGTTCCCGGAAGTCGACCGCGTACGCGGGCAGCGGGAGCTCCGCGGTCCAGTTCGGCTGCGCGACCCCCGGCTCCTTCCACCCGGTGGCCCGCAGCACCGATTCGTCGGCATCCGCGACCACGTCGCCCCCCGGCGCCTCGGCGTGGAGCATCTCGGGGTCTCCGGCGAACTGCACGTAGCGCAGCGGGTCGCCATCGACCGAGACGATGAGGAACACGCGGTCGGTCACACCGCGGAGCGCCGTGATGAGACGGAGTGTGAAGGCTCCCCATTCCGACGGCTGCGCGTCGGACGGTCGCGGGACCGGGCGCTGCGCGACGGCGTCTCGGGTCGACTGCGCCCACGGCATCGGCTCCGGTGTGCGCGTGGTCGTGAAGACGAGGTCCCGGTCGTCGACGGGCACGAACTTCAGCCACGACTGCAGTTCGGGCCGCTCGAACCCGAACCTCTCGAACCCCTGCTCGGCTGCGCGCGGATCGCGGGTGTCGAGGCGTGCCAATGCTCCGTCGCCGGGCTCGACCGTGACCGGGATGCCGCGATACGTGCCGTGGTGTGCGACGCGGAAGCACTCCAGCTGCTCGTCGGGTGCGATGTTGCGGACCCACCCGCTCCCGATCTTCCGGAAACCCTCGACCGGGGTGGGGCTCCAGAGCGCCCAGTTGCCTCCCGGAGAGGCGAGCAGGTACTCCGTGTTCCCCACACGCACGTATCGCCCCGACTTCTGCATGGTCAGCACCCCGGCTTCCGGATCGGCGTCGCGAGCACGCGCATCGTCTTCGGCCACCGCGCGCTGCACGTCATACGAGCCACCCTAAGCGAGCCGTCCGACCTCGCGGTCGACGACGACCGTCAGTCTTCCTCACCCCGATCAGCGAGAAGCGCGTGCAGGTGTCCGGCGGCCGCGAGGAGCGCGACGCTGCGCCGTGTGAGCGAGACCAGCCGGCCCTGGAGGATGCGCTGCACCTCGCCCGTGTCGGCATGCTGCCGCACGTGTTCGAGGATGCGCGAGATCGCGGGGATGCCGTAGCCGCCCGCGCGCAGGGCGGCGACGATGCGCGCCTCGGTGATCGCCGCCGCGCCGTACGACCGCGTGGATGCCGTGCCGCGGAGCGGATGCACCAGCCCTTCCTGCTCCCAGTGACGGAGCGCGGACGGGCGGATGCCGAGGGCCTGCGCGAGTTCGCCGATGGTCATCGCATCCGCGTCGTCGAAGTCTTCGTCGGCTTCGACCAGAGCGACATCGAGACCGCGCAGCGCCTCGCGCACTCGGGAGCGCTCGGCCGCGAGACCGACATGCAGGTCATCGATGCGCTCGGCCGCGGCCTCGACCGGCGCCCCGATCAGAGTCGGCATCAGTCGCCGGGCGGGCACGGGGCCGATGGCCGCCGCCATCGCACGATAAGCGCGCGCGGCGGTCTCGTGCCGCCCCGCATAGCGGCGGTAGCCGTTGGCTCCGCGCTCGGCCGGAGGGATGACCCCGAGCCGCTCCAGGTCGCGCACCTGCTGCGTCGAGTAGCCCACGCGTCGACCGAGCGCAGCCGTCGTCATGACATCCTCTTGAGGGTTCGGCATGTGATTCGCCCTCCTTCCCGCTTCCAACTCCACATAAGCACGTGAATCTCATCATTGAGGGATGACAATGCAGGAGATCATCGAAACAGTCCGTGGCTTCGACGGCGCCCTCGTCGTGACCCCCGAAGCGGGCAGCGACTTCCCCGCGCTTTCCTGGGGAGACGCCTACTTCTATCACGCACCGGACGGGCGGATGCCGGAGCGCACCCAGCCGTACGGAACGATCATCACGAAGGACTACCCCGACGACACGGCATCCGCGCTGAACGCGCCAGGGCGGTTCCGCGTGAACATCCACGTCGGACGCGAGCAGGTGGAGTCACTCGTCCCCGTGGACACCGCGCCGGCGGAAGTCGACGTGTTCCAGCGGCATCCGCTCTACGGCGCGGCCGGGTGGGTGTGCGTGATCGACCCCGCGGAGCGCACCTCGGAATCCGTGCTCGATCTGCTCCGCCAGGCGCACGAGTCCGCCCGGCAGCGGTCCCAGCGCCGGGCGAAGTGAACATGACCACCGTGCAGGGCATGACCGAGGCCGACCGCAGGATCGTCGCCGTGTGGGCGGCCGACTGCGCCGAGCGGGCACTGCCCCTGTTCGAGGAGGAAGCGCCGGACGACGACCGCGCCCGAGACGCCATCTCCCGGGCACGAGCATTCGCCCGGGGTGAGCTCAGCGCCGCCGTAGAGATCCGTCGGCGGTTCGTCGCGGGCAGGGCC